>NZ_LNJT01000005.1:0-17968 GCF_001636105.1 Burkholderia sp. MSMB1589WGS | reverse complement strand
CCCAATTCGGATACATACGGCGCGCTCGTGCCGATCTACGGGACCGTCGTCACGTCGATCATCGCGCTCGTCATCGCGGTGCCCGTGAGCTTCGGCATCGCGCTCTTTCTCACCGAGCTCGCGCCCGTCTGGCTGCGCCGGCCGCTCGGCGTCGCGATCGAACTGCTCGCCGCGATCCCGTCGATCGTCTACGGGATGTGGGGGCTCCTCGTGTTCGCGCCGATCTTCGCGACGTATTTCCAGAAGCCCATCGGCGCGCTGCTGAGCCCGATTCCGGTCATCGGCGCGCTGTTCCAGGGCCGCCGATCGGCATCGGCATCCTGTCCGCCGGCGTGATTCTCGCGATCATGATCATTCCGTACATCGCATCGGTGATGCGCGACGTGTTCGAGGTGACGCCCGTGCTGCTGAAGGAGTCCGCATACGGCATCGGCTGCACGACCTGGGAAGTGATGTGGAAGATCGTGCTGCCCTACACGAAGACGGGCGTGATCGGCGGCGTGATGCTCGGCCTCGGCCGCGCGCTCGGCGAGACGATGGCCGTCACGTTCGTGATCGGCAATACGAACCTGCTCGACAACGTGTCGCTGTACTCGCCCGGCAACAGCATCACGTCGGCGCTCGCGAACGAATTCGCCGAAGCGGCGCCGGGGCTGCACACGTCCGCGCTCATGGAGCTCGGCCTGATCCTGTTCGTGATCACGTTCATCGTGCTCGCGATCTCGAAGCTGATGCTGCTGCGCCTCGAACGCGGGGAGGGCCGCAAATGAGCGCGCCGATCGTCAACATGCCGGGTCCGGACGGCGCCGTGCTCGACGCGATGCGCGCGCGATTGCAGCGCCGCCGCAAGGCGACCAACGTGATCGCGCTGACCGCGTCGCTCGCCGCGATGGCGTTCGGCCTGCTCTGGCTCGTCTGGATTCTCTACACGACGCTGCATCTGGGGATCGACGGGCTGTCGCTCACGCTCTTCAGCGAATCGACGCCGCCGCCCAACACGGCGGGCGGCGGGCTCGCGAACGCGATCGTCGGCAGCCTGCTGCTCGTCGCGCTTGCGACGTTCGTCGGCACGCCGATCGGCATTCTCGCGGGCGTCTATCTCGCCGAGTACGGCCAGAAGAGCTGGCTCGCGAGCGTGATGCGCTTCATCAACGACATCCTGCTGTCGGCGCCGTCGATCGTCGTCGGTCTGTTCGTGTACGCGCTCGTCGTCGCGAAATCCGGCCACTTCAGCGGCTGGGCGGGCGTGATCGCGCTCGCGCTGCTGCAGATCCCGATCGTGATCCGCACGACCGAGAACATGCTGAAGCTCGTGCCGAATGCGCTGCGCGAGGCTGCCTTCGCGCTCGGCACGCCGAAGTGGCGGATGATCCTGAAGATCACGCTGCGCGCGTCGGTGGGCGGGATCATCACGGGCGTGCTGCTCGCGGTCGCGCGGATTGCCGGCGAAACCGCGCCGCTCCTCTTCACCGCGCTGTCGAACCAGTTCTTCTCGGTCGACATGAACCAGCCGATGGCGAACCTGCCCGTCACGATCTTCAAGTTCGCGATGAGCCCGTTTGCGGAATGGCAGTCGCTCGCATGGGCGGGCGTGTTCCTGATTACGCTCGGGGTGCTGGGACTCAATATCCTCGCGCGCTCGGTCTTCTCGAAAAAGTAACGGCGGAGCAATCCGATGAACATGGCAGAAAGCCACCTCGATCCCTCGAAACTCGCCACGGGTCCGGCCGGCGTCGGCGCGGCGGCGGGGCAGCGTCCGCTCGCGCCGCTCAACGCGAAGATCGAAGTCAAGAACCTGAACTTCTTCTACAACAATTTCCACGCGCTGAAGAACATCAACCTGAGCATTCCCGAGGGGAAGGTGACGGCGTTCATCGGCCCGTCGGGCTGCGGCAAGTCGACGCTCCTGCGCACGTTCAACAAGATGTACGCGCTCTACCCGGAGCAGCGCGCGGAAGGCGAGATCGTGATGGACGGCGAGAACCTGCTGCAGTCGAAGCTCGACATCTCGCTCTTGCGCGCGCGCATCGGCATGGTGTTCCAGAAGCCGACGCCGTTCCCGATGTCGATCTACGACAACATCGCGTTCGGCGTGAAGATGTTCGAGCGGCTTACGCGCTCGGAGATGGACGACCGCGTCGAATGGGCGCTCACGAAGGCGGCGCTCTGGAACGAAGTGAAGGACAAGCTGGGCCAGAGCGGCTACGGCCTGTCGGGCGGCCAGCAGCAGCGTCTTTGCATCGCGCGCGGCATCGCGATCCGGCCCGAGGTGCTGCTCCTCGACGAGCCGTGCTCGGCGCTCGATCCGATCTCGACGGGCCGCATCGAAGAGCTGATCGCGGAGCTCAAGAGCGACTACACGGTCGTCATCGTCACGCACAACATGCAGCAGGCGGCGCGCTGCTCGGACTACACCGCGTACATGTATCTCGGTGAGCTGATCGAGTTCGGCGAAACGGAGAAGATCTTCATCAAGCCGGTGCGCAAGGAAACGGAAGACTACATCACGGGCCGCTTCGGCTGACCGGGTGACGGAGGGCAACAATGTCGGATAAACATCTGTCGAGCCAGTTCGACGCCGATCTCAACGCGGTGTCGTCGAAGGTGCTCGAAATGGGCGGCCTCGTCGAGGCGCAGATCACCGAAGCGATGCATGCGCTGAACGAGTTCGACCGCAACGCGGCCGAGCGCGTGATCGAGACGGAGGAGCGCCTCAATCACATGGAAGTCGAGATCGACGAGGAGTGCGGCAACATCATCGCGCGCCGGCAGCCGGCCGCACGCGACCTGCGTCTCCTGATGTCGATCTCGAAGACGATCACGAACCTCGAGCGCGGGCGACGAGGCCGAGAAGATCGCGAAGCGCGTGCGCCGTCTCGTCGACGAGCCCGCCGCGCGCGGCGTGAACATCGCCGAGATCAAGGTGTCGGGCGACATGGCGGTCACGATCCTGCGCCGCGCGCTCGATGCGTTCGCGCGCCTCGATACCGTCGCCGCCGCGCAGATCGTCAAGGACGACAAGGAGATCGACCAGGAATTCCGTGCGTTCGTGCGCAAGCTCGTATCGTACATGCAGGAAGATCCGCGGACGATCTCGGTCGGCCTCGATTATCTGTTCATCGCGAAGGCGATCGAGCGGATCGGCGATCACGCGAAGAACATCGCCGAATTCATCATCTACATCGTGAAGGGCACCGACGTGCGGCACCAGCCGCGCGACCTGCTCGATCGCGAAGCCAATAGCTAACTGCCGACAAGGACGGACCGAGGTGCCGATGCCCAGCAACATTCTCGTCATCGAAGATGAGCCCGCGATTTCCGAATTGATTTCGGTGAACCTGCAACACGCGGGACATTGCCCGATTCGCGCTTACAACGCGGAGCAGGCGCAGAGCCTGATCAGCGACGTGCTGCCCGATCTGGTGCTGCTCGACTGGATGCTGCCGGGCAAGTCGGGCATCGCATTCGCGCGCGACCTGCGCAACAACGAGCGCACGAAGCACATCCCGATCATCATGCTGACCGCGCGCGGCGACGAGCAGGACAAGGTGCTCGGCCTCGAGATCGGCGCGGACGACTACGTGACGAAGCCGTTCTCGCCGAAGGAGCTGATGGCGCGGATCAAGGCAGTGCTGCGGCGTCGCGCGCCGCAACTGACCGAGGACGTCGTGTCGATCAACGGGCTGCGGCTCGACCCGGCGACGCATCGCGTCGCCGCGCAGGGGGACGGCAGCGAGATCAAGCTCGATCTCGGCCCGACAGAGTTCCGCCTGCTGCATTTCTTCATGACCCATCCGGAGCGCGTCCACAGCCGCACGCAGTTGCTCGACCAGGTCTGGGGCGACCACGTGTTCGTCGAGGAGCGCACGGTCGACGTGCACATCAAGCGGCTGCGCGCCGCGCTCAAGCCGGCCGGCTGCGATGCTATGATCGAAACCGTGCGCGGCAGCGGCTACCGGCTCGCGAAACACGCGTAACGGGCGCGCGGCGCGAGGGAGCCGCGCCGCAGCGTGCCATCGTTTTCCTCTTTCGTCGGGCGCCGTATCATGAACATCATCTGGGCGCGCTTTCTGGTGTCGCTCGTCTTGCTCGCGCTCGTCAGCGCGATCATCGGCGCAATCGCGGGCCCCGTGCCGGGCCTCGTTTTCGCGCTCGCGATGCTCGTCGTGCAGGGCTTCGTCAGCACGTTTCACACGCAGCGCCTCTGGCGCCTGCTCGATGCGCCCGTCTACGGAGAAGTGCCGAGCGCGCCGGGCATCTGGGGCGAGATCTATTACCGGCTGCACAAGCTCGCGAAGCAATGGCACGCGCAGGTGCGCCAGGTCGAGCAGCAGCATTCGCGCTTCATCCAGGCGATCCAGGCGTCGCCGAACGGCGTCGCGATGCTCGACGACCGCGATCAGATCGAGTGGTGCAACGCGATCGCCGAAGTGCACTTCGGACTCGACACGAAGCGCGACCTGCGCCAGCACATCACGCATCTCGTCCGCCATCCGGATTTCGTCCGCTACCTGAACGGCCAGCATTACGACGAGACGCTCGTGATGCGCGGCATGGGCGGCAACCGGCAGAACGTGCTCGCCGTGCAGGTGTTTCCATACGGCGAGAATCGCAAGCTGCTGCTCACGCAGGACATCACCGAGCTCGAGCGCACCGACGCGATGCGGCGCGACTTCGTCGCGAACGTGTCGCACGAGCTGAAGACGCCGCTCACCGTGCTGTCGGGCTTTCTCGAGACGATGCGCGAGCTGCCGCTGTCCGACGACGAGCGCGCGCGCTATCTGGAGCTGATGGAGCAGCAGGCGTCGCGGATGCGGCACATCGTCACCGATCTGCTCGTGCTCGCGAAGCTCGAGGGCGAAGGCAAGCCGCCTGCCGATCGCGCGGTCGACATGCGCACGGTGCTCGATCACCTGAAGGACGATGCGCAGACGCTGTCGAACGGGCATCACGAGATCACGTTCAAGGTCGACGAGACGCTCGCGGTGACGGGCGCGCAGACCGAGATCTTCAGCGCGCTCGGCAATCTCGTGACGAATGCGATCCGCTATACGCCGGAGGGCGGGACGATTCGCGTCGAATGGCGGCGTGACGGCGCGCAGGCGGTGTTCTCGGTCACGGACAGCGGGCTCGGCATCCCGGTCGCCGATCTGCCGCGGCTCACCGAGCGGTTCTACCGCGTCGATCGCAGCCGCTCGCGCGACACGGGCGGCACGGGGCTCGGGCTCGCGATCGTCAAGCACGTGCTGCAACGGCACGATGCGCAACTGGCGATCCAGAGCGAGGAAGGGCGCGGCAGCACGTTTGCCGCGCGCTTTCCCGCGCATCGGACGATCAGCCGGCGGCATGCGGCGTGACGTGACGCGCGTGCGGCGCGGTGCGCTCGACGCCTGCGCCGCGCCGGAGGGTGTCGTGCTTCTCCGTCAACGGTTTTCGACTCGGCGGAAAACGCGCCGCGCCGCCGCCGTCAGCAGAATTTCGCGAGGAGCCCGAGCTGTGCGTTGCGCGGCGCCTTGCCCGCGCGGCGGCGGCGATAGTGGCCGTCGCTCTGCATGAGCCACGCGGACTGGTTGTCGCCGAGGAACACCGACAGCCCTTCTGCGATCACGCGGCGCTTCAACTTGCGCTCGCGCACCGGGAACGCGACTTCGACACGACGGAACAGATTCCGATCCATCCAGTCGGCGCTCGACAGATAGACGAGCTCTTCACCGTCCGCGTGGAAGTAATAGATCCGATGGTGCTCGAGAAAGCGCCCGACGATCGAGCGCACCGTGATGTTCTCCGACAGCCCCGGCACGCCGGGCTGCAGCGCGCAGACGCCGCGCACGATCAGGTCGACCTTCACGCCGGCTTGCGACGCCTCGTAGAGCTCGGCGATCACGGTCGGCTCGAGCAGCGCGTTCATCTTCGCCACGATCCGTGCCCGCTTGCCGGCGCGCGCGTTCCCGGCTTCCGCGCGGATGTGCTCGATCAGCCGCGGGTGCAGCGTGAACGGCGATTGCCACATCTCGTGCAGCTTCAGCTCGCCGCCGATGCCCGTCAATTGCTGGAACACGTGATGCACGTCCTCGCAGATCGTGGGCTCCGACGTCATCAATCCGAAGTCGGTGTAGACGCGCGCGGTGCGTGGATGATAGTTGCCGGTGCCGAGGTGCGCGTAGCGGCGCAGCATTGATTTGCCGCCTTGCGTCACGCGGCGCACGATCAGCATCATCTTCGCGTGGCACTTGTGGCCGACGACGCCGTACACGACGTGCGCGCCCACCGATTCGAGCTGCGCGGCCCAGTTGATGTTCGTCTCCTCGTCGAAGCGCGCGAGCAGCTCGACCACGACCGTCACTTCCTTGCCGTTGCGCGCGGCTTCCATCAGCGCGTCCATCAGCGGCGAATCGGTGCCCGTGCGGTAGATCGTCTGCTTGATCGCGACGACGCTCGGGTCCCGCGCCGCCTGCTGCAGCAGTTCGAGCACCGGCTGGAAGCTCTCGTATGGGTGGTGCAGCAGGATGTCGCCGCGATCGATCGCGTCGAACATCGACGGCGCGTTCGCGACCGCGGGCGGGATCGCCGGCAGGAATGGCGTGAACTTGAGCTCGGGCAGGTCGACGAGATCCGGCAACTGCATCAGCCGCACGAGATTGACGGGGCCGTCGACGCGATAGCAATCCTTCTCGGTCAGGCCGCTTTCGTCGAGCAGGCGCCGCACGAGATGCGGCGGCGTGTCGGCCGACACCTCGAGCCGCACCGCATTGCCGAGATGGCGCGCGGGCAGCTCGCCCTGCAGCGCGACGCGCAGGTTCGTGATTTCGTCCTCGTCGACGAAGAGCTCGCTGTTGCGCGTGATCCGAAACTGGTTGCAGCTCTTGACGACGAGCTTCGGAAACAGCTCGCCGACGAAGCGCTGCATCAGCGAGCTCAGCAGCACGAAGCCGTGCTGAAAGCCCGACAGTTCCTGCGGCACGCGCACGAGGCGCGGCAGCGCGCGCGGCGCCTGCACGATGCCCATCACCGCCTGACGGCCGAACGCGTCGCGGCCTTCGAGCTCGATCACGAAGTTCAGGCTCTTGTTCAGCACGCGCGGGAACGGATGCGCGGGATCGAGGCCGATCGGCGTGAGAACGGGCAGCAGCTCGTCGAAGAAATAGCGGCGCGCCCATTCGATCTGCGCGTCGCTCCATGTCTCGGTGCCGTGAAAATAGATGCCTTCCTGTTCGAGCGCGGGCAGGATCGTTTCGTGCAGCATCGTGTACTGCCGGTGCACGAGCCGCTGCGCGCGCTCGACGACGAGGTCGTACACATGCTGCAGCGACATGCCGTCCGGCGCGAGCGCGCCCGGATTGTCGCGCATCTGCTCCTGAAGGCCGGCCATCCGGACTTCGAAGAATTCGTCGAGGTTGCTGCTCGTGATGCAGATGAAGCGCAGGCGTTCGAGGAGCGGGACGTGCGGATCGGCGGCTTGGGCGAGCACGCGCTCGTTGAAGCCGAGGATGCCGAGCTCGCGATTCAGAAGCGGATAACGAAGGGACATCGGCAGAGAATACGGAAGGTCAGGCGCAGACTCGAAAGGTCGCTCGGAAATTCTCACGGTGCGATGACGTGCTGATGACAGTTTGATGTTTATCGGCAAATCATACGCTCGAAAACCTGGGATTTCATAAAAGCGTCCTCTGGATACAATGAAAGCATGTGTCGGCCGGCTCGCGGCCGACACCGGAAGGCGCGCAGCGCTTAAAATGGCGCCTTTGATCTTTTCGGTACGCGCAGCATCGCCTGCGCGCACCAGGCGAGAACGGAGCCCCCTCGATGGTTACATCCCCGCATCTACTGGCTGCCGTCGATCTCGGCTCGAACAGCTTCCGGCTCATTGTCGGGCGCGTCGAGGAGACGCCCGCCGGCAGCCAGATCTATCCCGTCGACGCGCTGCGCGAGCCCGTGCGGCTCGCGGCGGGCCTGTCCCGCGACAAGATGCTCGATCGCGCGTCGCAGGAGCGCGGGTGGGAGGCGCTCAAGCGCTTCGGCGAGCGGTTGCGCGATTTTCATCCCGATCACGTGCGCGCGGTCGCGACCAATACGCTGCGGGTCGCGAAGAACGCCGGCGAGTTTCTCGCCGAGGCGGAGGCGGCGCTCGGCTTTCCGATCGAGGTGATCGCGGGCCGCGAGGAAGCGCGCCTCATCTATGCGGGCGCCGCGCACTCGGTGCCGGCGAACACCGGCAAGCGGCTCGTCGTCGACATCGGCGGCGGCTCGACCGAGTTCATCATCGGCCAGCACTACATGCCGCTCGTGATGGAGAGCCTCTACATTGGCTGCGTGAGTCACAGCCGCGCGTTCTTTCCGGCCGGCAACGTGGACGAATACACGATGCGCCAGGCCGAGCTCGCCGCGAAGCGCGAAATCCAGATCATTTCCGGCGAATACAAGAAGGCGGGGTGGGATCAGGCGATCGGCTCGTCCGGCACCGCGCGCGCGCTCGCGGAGCTCGTCGAGGCGAACGGCTTCAACGACGCGGGCGTGTCGCACGGCATCTCGCGCGGCGGGCTCGAGCGCCTGAAGCGCGCGCTCATCAAGGCCGAGAACGTGAACCGGCTGAAGCTCGTCGCGCTGAAGCCCGATCGCGTGCCGGTGCTCGCGGGCGGCCTGTCGATCATGCTCGCGGTGTTCGAGGAGCTCGGCATCGACTACGTCGACACGACGGACGGCGCGCTGCGCCTGGGCGTGCTGTACGACCTGCTCGGCCGCACGCAGCACGAGGACATGCGCGCGGTGACGGTCGACGGCTTCACGCGCCGCTACGGCGTCGATCGCGCGCAGGCGGCGCGCATCGGCGCGCTCGCCGCGCGTTTCTACGACCAGCTCGACGAGCCCGAAGGCGAGGCTCGCGACGAAAGCCGCACGTTCCTCGGCTGGGCGGCCGCGTTGCACGAGATCGGGCTGTCGATTTCGCACAGCGCGTACCACAAGCATTCGGCGTACATCGCGAGCAACGCCGACATGCCGGGTTTCTCGCGCACCGACCAGGCGCGGCTCGCCGCGCTCGTGCTCGGGCACGCGGGCAAGCTCGGCAAGCTGTCGCAGTCGCGCGAAGTCGAATGGCCGCTGCTGTTCTGCCTGCGCCTCGCGTCGCTGCTGTGCCGGCGCCGGAACGACGCCGGCCTGCCCGACATCAGCGTCGCGCAGATGAAAAAGGGCGGCTACGAGGTGCACCTGCCGAGCGCGTGGGTCCAGCAGAATCCGCTCACCGACTACAGCCTCAGTCAGGAGGCTGCCGAGTGGGAGAAGGTCGGCATTCCGTATCGCGTCGTCTATACGGGCGCGTGATCCGGTTGTGCCGCCCGCGCATTGGGCTGTCGGCCGTCGTATGCCGGCGCGCTCACGGCGACGTGCAGACGATCGCCGTCAGAAACGGAAACGCATCCTTGACGACCGCCCGGCTGCCCGCCTCGCGCACCTTCGCCTCCACCGCTTGCATCGAGCCCCGGACGACGACGCCATATGCCCAGTCGCCGATCGGCTCGCCGTCGCCATGCGTGAAGAGCGGGTCGTTCTCCTGATAGCCGAGCACGACGTAGATCGGGAAACCGTAGGCGGTCAGCGAACGGTTCGTGCGGAACGCATTCATCGAGTTCGCTTCGACGTGCATCGGCTGCGAGCGGATCGCGCCGCTGGCGACGAGCCGCGCGACGAACGCGTGCCTGTCGATGAGCAGTCGAGTGCGGCGTCGAGCGCTTGTGAATCGGCGTACGGACGACGCGGTCGCAAGCGTCGCAATCGGACGACGACGCGGCAACTGGTTCCGCTCATACGCAACGAAAACTGGGCATTCGACGAAAACGGCCTGATGGCGCATCGCCATGCATGCATCAACGACATGCCGATCCGCGAAGCGGATCGCCTGTTCCACTGGCCGCTCGGCCGCCGGCCCGATGACCATCCGGGCCTGTCGGATCTCGGGCTCTGATCGGCGGAGGGTTGCGTAAAGCATCGCGCCGCCTGCAACGGCGAAGCGCTGTTTCGCCGTGCATCACGGTTGCCGGCGCACCGATCTGCAGCGCGAGCGCCGTGCCCTTGTCGAGCGGGCCCGCGACGATCAGCGGCGCGCTGCGCTCGTGCATCGAATGCAGATCGAGCAGCCAGTCGACCTCGTCGACGAACGGCCGGATCGCGCGCGCACGATCGAGTTCGACCGAGTGCTTCGACAGATCGTCGAGCACGGCGGGCGTCCACACGCGACAGCAACGCATCGACGACGATCGCGCCGCACGCTTCGTTGCCGTGCGTGAGCGCGTTGATCATCACGTGCGGGCCGGGCACGCCCGAATCGAAGCGATGCACGTAATCGACGCCGGCGTTGCCGATGCGATGCGCATCGAGGTCCGGAAAGTCGACCTCGATCGAATAGTGAGGAAATACGGGAGCCGATTCGGCCATGGTGAGCTTTTTCGGGAGTCGGGGAAAATGCCGCGCGCCTTTACGTCGGAAGCGCGTCGTCGTCGCTGTTGTCGGCGGCTTCGGCGATCACGTCGAACGCGGGCGATCAGCGACCAGCCGAGCAGCCGATCAGCCGAGCAGGTGCGCGACGATCGCGTCGCCCACTTCGCTCGTCGATGCCTGGCCGCCCATGTCGCGCGTGCGCGGGCCGTGCTTCAGCACGTGCTCGATCGCGGCGACGATCGCATCATGCGCCTCACGGGCGGGGCCGCGCCCTCGCCGAGGAAATCGACCATCATCGCGGCCGACCAGATCATCGCGATCGGGTTCGCCACGTGCTTGCCCGCGATGTCCGGCGCGGAGCCGTGCACCGGCTCGAACAGCGACGGAAACCGGCGCTCCGGGTTCAGGTTCGCCGACGGCGCGATGCCGATCGTACCGGTGCATGCGGGGCCGAGATCGGACAGGATGTCGCCGAACAGGTTCGACGCGACGACGACGTCGAAGCGCTCCGGCTGCATCACGAAGCGCGCGCACAGGATGTCGATGTGCTGCTTGTCCCACGCGACGTCCGGATAGCGCGCGGCCATCTCGGCGGCGCGCGCGTCCCACCACGGCATGCTGATCGCGATGCCGTTGCTCTTCGTCGCGACGGTGAGCTGCTTCGCGCGGCGCTGCGCGAGCTCGAACGCGAACTTCATCACGCGTTCGGTGCCGTGCCGCGTGAACACCGCCTGCTGGACGACGAACTCGCGATCGGTGCCCTCGAACATCGCGCCGCCGACGGCCGAGTATTCGCCCTCGGTGTTCTCGCGCACGATCATGAAATCGATGTCGCCCGCCTGGCGGCCGGCGAGCGGGCACGGCACGCCGTCGAACAGGCGCGCGGGACGCAGGTTCACGTATTGATCGAACTCGCGCCGGAATTTGATCAGCGATCCCCACAGCGAAACGTGATCGGGCACCGTCTCGGGCCAGCCCACCGCGCCGAACAGCAGCGCGTCCATGCCGGAAAGTTGCGTCTTCCAGTCGTCCGGCATCATCTGACCGTGCTTCGCGTAGTAGTCGCAGCTTGCCCATTCGATCGGTTCGTATTCGAAGCGCAGGCCGAAGCGGCGGCTCACCGCGTCGAGCGCGCGCAGCCCTTCGGGCATCACTTCCACGCCGATCCCGTCGCCGGGGATGACGGCGATCTTGTACACCTTGTCGCTCATGCTGGCTTCCTCATCTCGTGTCCTGCCGCGCGCATCGGCCGAGCCGGGCGCGCGCGGCATCAAGGAGGCGATCGCGCGGGGCTTGCGCGATCGTCGATCCATGCATTCTATTTATTTCTGGAAGGATTAAAATCGGCCATTCGGTTAATCGACTTTCCACGCATCGTGAACAATTCCCCGAACCTCGATGACCTGCGCGTGTTCAGCGTCGTCGTGCGGCTCGCGAGCTTCAGCGCGGCCGCCGAGCAGCTCGCGGTGTCGCCCGCGTACGTCAGCAAGCGCGTCGCGCTGCTCGAAAAGCAACTCGGCACGCGGCTCCTGCATCGCTCGACGCGCCGCGTCGCGGTGACGGAAGCGGGCGAGCGCGTCTATGCATGGACCGAGAAGATCCTCGACGACGTCGACCATCTCGTCGAAGACGTGTCGACCACTCGCAGCGTGCCGCGCGGCACGCTGCGGATTTCGAGCAGCTTCGGCTTCGGCCGGCACGTGCTCGCGCCGCGCTGCTCGACTTCAACGAACGCTATCCGCAACTGAACGTGCGGCTCGATCTGTTCGACCGGCTCGTCGATGTGGCGGGCGAAGGCTTCGACCTCGACATCCGGATCGGCGACGAAATTGCCGATCACCTGATCGCGAAGCGGCTCGCGACGAACTACCGGGTGCTGTGCGCGTCGCCCGGCTATCTCGCGCGACACGGCACGCCGCGCCAGCTCGCGGATCTCGCCGCGCATCAGTGCCTCGCGATCAAGGAGCGCGATCATCCGTTCGGCGTATGGCGGCTCACGGTGCGCGGCGAGACGTCGACAGTGAAGGTTGGCGGCGCGCTGTCGACGAATCACGGCGAGGTCGCCGTGCAGTGGGCGCTCGCCGGCGCGGGATCGTGCTGCGCTCGATCTGGGGCGGGGCCGCTGCTTGCGAGCGGCAAGCTCAAGCGCGTGCTGCCGGACGCGCTCCAGCCGGCGAACATGTGGGCCGTGTATCCGGCGCGGCTCGCGGCGTCGGCGAAGGTGCGCGTGTGCGTCGATTTTCTCGCGGACGCGTTCGCGCACCTGAACGAGCGCGCGAACGGCGGATAATCGTTTGGTGAGTGTATCTGCAACTAACTGCCCATCCCGGAGGAACCCGCAATGGACTCGTTGTCGAAGCGCGTGCTCGGCGCGCAGGCGCGTTTCGTCGCGGCGCTCGCCGTGCTGATCTTCGCGTCGGCGGGCTCGCTGCGTTACTGGCAGGGCTGGATCTACTGGCTCGTGTTCTCCGGCGCGACGACCTGGCTCGCGCTCCATTTCCTCAAGCACGATCCGGCGCTCGTCGAGAGCCGGATGCGCGTCGGCGTGCGAGCGGAGCGCGAGCTCAGCCAGAAGATCATCGTCGGCGTCGTGAGCGTGGCGAGCGTCGGGCTCGTCGTCGCGATGGGCGCCGAATGGCGCGTCGCGCACACGCCGGTCGACTGGCGCTCGGTCGCACTCGGCAATGCACTCGTGATCGCGGGCTTCGCGATCTGCTTTGCGGTGCTGCGCGCGAATCGCTTCGCGTCGAGCACCGTCGAGGTGACGCGCGATCAGACAGTGATCTCGTCCGGCCCGTATCGTCTCGTCCGCCACCCGATGTATTCCGGCGCAATGGTGATATTTTTCGGGAGCCCGATCGCCGCTCAATCGACATGGGCCTGGCCGTTCGCCGCGGTGCTCGCTGCAGGCGTCGTCGTGCGGCTCGTCGACGAGGAACGCTATCTGAGCGCGCATCTCGACGGCTATCGCGCGTACTGCGAGCGCGTGCGCTGGCGGCTCGTGCCGCGCGTCTGGTGATGCCGCCAAGCCCGCCGACGGCGCTTGCTCTACCTCGAAGGGCGCGTGACGATCTGACGAACGACGGCGGCGCGGCCGCGCATGCTGCCGCCGTCCGGTCCGGCGGCTTGAAGAAACAACCGTCGACGCTCGCTCCGCGAACGCGCCGGCCGCCCGCGTCGACACGTTTTCCACCCAAAGGTGAGATTTTTCGGGAGCTGCCGCGAAGGTGTCCGAAACCCGTCCGGACCCCGCCGGCGGCTCGCCGATCGTCCATGAAACCGGGCGCGCGGCCGGATCGAGCCTGCGGCGATACAGGCGGCATTCGCCGCACTCACAGGCGCTGTCGCTTCGCGAGCGTCAGCACGCGCTCCCAGCGCAGCGCGTCGCGCTTGCCGTCCATCGGCAGCGTCCACTCGGCGCGGCGCTCGTCGCGCACGGCGACGACGAGATACCAGCGGCCATCGAGCGCCTGCGCGCGGCAGCCGCTCAGATCCGTGAGCGTGTAGCGGCCGTCGGCGCCGTCCTGCGACAGCCACAGCAGCCCCTTCGTCGCCGAGACGCGCAGGTCGCCCCATGCGCGTTGCAGCACGTGCGTCCAGCCGTCTTCGCGCGCGTTCGGCGCGATGTCGCGCCGCCGCCGGACCCAGCGCGCGATCACCGCCGCGGTCGCGCCGGCCGCGACGGCGGCGGCGCCGATCGCAACGGCGTCGCCGAAGCGCGCGGCGATCGCGTGAAACGTATGGACTGCGCCCCAGATCAATGCGACGAACGCGAACAGAACGACGAATATCGGCATGGCGAAGCGGGAAATGGCAAAACGGGAAATGTCGAAACGAAACGCACGGCCGGCGCGCGCCGGCCGCGAGCGGCGAGCTTTACCGAATCCGGTGAATGTCGTGCGTGACGAAGCCTGCGTCGTTGTCCGGCAGCGCGAGGCCGTTCTTCACCGCGAGCGTCTTGCGGATGTCCGCGAGGCCCGCGGTCCAGTGATCGCGCATCGTCGACGCGCCGAACTGATAGTCCTTGTAGTGCTGCTCGTAAGCCTTCTGCTGATAGATCAGATGCTGGACGTTGTAGCGCTTGCTGCACGACAGCGTCTCGGCCTGCTGGCACCACGGATCGCTCTCGCGGATCGCTTCGGGCACCTGATCGAGCACGCGGCGCAGCACGTTGCGAAAGCGCTGCTCGCGCTGCAGCGTATCGGTAACGAAGCGCGTGCGGCTCGAATACTGAACGTCCTTCGTGCGCTCCGTCACTTCGTTCATCGATTCGGGCAACGGCCCGCGCGCGCTCCACAGGTCGACCTGGAACGCGAGCGTGTCGCGGCGCGGCGACGCGCGCAGCACCTCCATCAGCGGCGTGTTCGACACGATGCCGCCGTCCCAGTAGAACTCGCCGTCGATCTCGACGGGCGGAAACGCCGGCGGCAGCGCGCCCGACGCCATGAAGTGCTCGGGACGCAGCGTCGTCTTCGTGTTGTCGAAGTAGATGAAGTTGCCCGTGCCGACGTTCACCGCGCCGACCGACACGCGCGTCTCGCCCGAATTGATCCGCTCGAAGTCGCACAGCTTGAGCAGCGTCGCGCGCAGCGCGGACGTGTCGTAATAGCTGACCTTCTCCGGCGGATGCGCCGAGCCCGGCAGCGGCGGCGGGAAGCGCGGCACGAAGAAGCCGCGCTGTCCCTGCACGACCGCGCTCGCCGCCTGGCTCGCGGTGAAGAACGTGCGCACGTATTCGTGGCTGTTGAAGAGCGCGGCCTCGAACATCGCCGGCAGCGCGGGAAAGAACGCGGGCTGGCAGATCGTGTTCCAGAACTCGCGCAGCCGCTCGACGCGCCGCTCGGGCGGATTGCCGGCGATCAGCGCGGTGTTCAGCGCGCCGATCGAGATGCCGGCGATCCAGTCGAGCGGAATGCCCGCTTCGTGCAGCCCCTCGAACACGCCCGCCTGATATGCGCCGAGCGCGCCGCCGCCTTGCAGCACGAGCGCGATCGTTTCGTACGGCAGATCGTGGAACGGCGTGGGCGCATGCTCGAGCGCGTGCGGCGCGCCTGCTTCGTTGTGCAGGTCCGCCGGATCGACCGCCTGCTTCTCGGTGCGGGCGCGCGGCTTCATTGCATGAACCAGCCGTGGCTGACGACGAACGACTGGCCGGTCAGCGCCGCGCTCGGGAACGCCGACAGGAACAGCACCGTCTTCGCGACGTCCTCGACCGTCGTGAACACGCCGTCCACCGTCTGGCCGAGCATCACCTTCTTCACCACGTCCTCTTCGCTGATCCCCAGCTCCTTCGCCTGCTCCGGAATCTGCTTGTCGACGAGCGGCGTGCGCACGAAGCCCGGACACACGACATGCGAGCGCACGTTGTGCTTCGCGCCTTCCTTCGCCAGCACGCGCGCGAGGCCCAGCAGCCCGTGCTTGGCCGTCACGTACGCCGACTTCAGCGGCGACGCCTCGTGCGAGTGCACCGAGCCCATGTAGATCACCACGCCGCCGCGATCGTCCTTGTACATGTGCTTGAGCGCGGCCTTCGTCGTCAGGAACGCGCCGTCGACGTGGATCGCCTGCATCTTCTTCCAGTCGGCGAACGCGTAGTTCTCGATCGGATTGACGATCTGGATGCCCGCGTTCGACACGAGGATGTCGACCGAGCCGAACGTCTCGGCCACCTTGTCGATGCCGGCGTTGACCGCGTCCTCGTTGGTCACGTCCATCGCGACGCCGATCGCCTGGCCGCCCGCCTGCCTGATCTGCCCGGCCACCGCGTTCGCGCCGTCCTGATTCAGGTCGGCGATCGCCACCGCCGCGCCCGCGCGCGCGAGCTCCAGCGCGATTTCCTTGCCGATGCCGCTTGCTGCGCCCGTCACGACGGCGGTCTTGCCATTCAGATTGCTCATGATCGAATTCCTGTCGAGAAAGTGATAGGGAACGAAGAGGCTCGCGTTACTGCGCGAGGTAATCGTAGACGACTTCGCCGAGGCCGAGTGTCAAATCGGCGAGCAGGTGCCGCGCTTCGACGATCTCGAGCACCGGCAGATCGGCGACGGGCGCGAGCGCATGCGGCGCGAGTTGCAGCGACGCGGGGCCCGTCCACGCGCCTTTCATGCTGATGTCCTGCAGGTAGTAACGCACGAGCTCGCACACGCGCGCCGAGCCGTCGACGTGCGGAATGATCTTCAGCAGGAAGTTCGCGCCGCCGAGGCGCTTCGCCTGCTCTTCGAGATCGAGCTCCCGGTGCTTGTAGCCCATCGTGCCCGTCGCGACGCGCACGGGGCCGTAGTCGAGCGTGCCGAGCAACGTGTCGATGTGCGTTTCCAGCGTCGGCTGCGCGAGTTTCTTCGGGAATCCCCACAATTCGCGGCCGCCCGCGATCGGCGGGTGATCGTTCAGATACATCGCGAGCGTATAGCCGCCGGCTGGCCCTTGTATTCGACGGGGATCACCTGCCCGCTCTCGGTGTAATCGCCGAAGCCCGTCGAATCGGGCATGCGGATGAATTCGTAATGGACGAGCGGCTCCTTGACCTCGAGCGGTTCCGGCACGATTTCGCGCAGGCGGTCCATGTCGGTGCGATACGTGATGATCAGGAATTCCCGATTGACGAAACGATAAGGGCCCATCGGGAATGCCGGGCTCGTGAGCGGCATCGCGAATGCTTTCGATCGGACTTGGCTTGGCTTCATGCGGACTCCTTGTTGATCGCTTCGTGGTCAGGGTGCCGATATCGTATGCTTCCAGGAATCGATTGTGCGATGCCGCAACTGGAAAAGATTATTGCGGAATTCGCGGCAACGAAATGACAAATATTGACAATGTTGCCGAGGCGGTAACGAACGCGCATCGCGGGTAATGGGAGACAAATCGCTGCCGCGCCGAGTCGCAAAGGTGAGGCTTTTCGGGAGCTTCGGTGAGTATTTGCGGGACCCGTGAAACGAGGGTGAACGCAGGCCGAAAACCGGATGCGGTGACATGCGGCGCGCGCAATTGAACTTTTGGGGCGTGACTGTTCTCGAAGCGTCGCGTTGTTGAAATTGTCGATTTCCCTCTCGATCTCGCGGCGCTTCGGGTTAAGCCTGTCTTAAGCGTGCGCGTCCTAGCATCGTGCGGACCGGTGACCCGGCATCGTTCGATTCGCTACCGTTTCAGTCCCATGCAAAACTTCAATCTCGCCGTCTTTTCCGCGCTCAATGCGGGTCCTCCCCGCATCTCGCCGCCGCACGCTTTGGCGTGTTCGCCGCCGATTGGCTTGTCTTACGCGGTGCCCGCGCTGCTGTTGCTGACCTGGGGTGATGGGCGCGCCCCGACGCGCCGCCAGGCGATCGAAGCGGGCGTCGGCGCGTGCATCGCGCTCGCGCTCGCGCAGGTGATCGGCCATTTCTGGTATTCGCCGCGGCCGTTCGTGCTCGCGCGTCGGCGCGCAACTGATTCCGCACGCGCCGGACGGCTCGTTTTCCGAGCGATCACACGACGTTCGTCTGCAGCGTCGCGGTGGGCTGCTGATCGCGCGCGCGACGCGCCCGGCGGGCGTCGCGCTCGC
>NZ_LNJT01000004.1:0-165895 GCF_001636105.1 Burkholderia sp. MSMB1589WGS | reverse complement strand
CCCGGCAACAGCATCACGTCGGCGCTCGCGAACGAATTCGCCGAAGCGGCGCCGGGGCTGCACACGTCCGCGCTCATGGAGCTCGGCCTGATCCTGTTCGTGATCACGTTCATCGTGCTCGCGATCTCGAAGCTGATGCTGCTGCGCCTCGAACGCGGGGAGGGCCGCAAATGAGCGCGCCGATCGTCAACATGCGGGTCCGGACGGCGCCGTGCTCGACGCGATGCGCGCGCGATTGCAGCGCCGCCGCAAGGCGACCAACGTGATCGCGCTGACCGCGTCGCTCGCCGCGATGGCGTTCGGCCTGCTCTGGCTCGTCTGGATTCTCTACACGACGCTGCATCTGGGGATCGACGGGCTGTCGCTCACGCTCTTCAGCGAATCGACGCCGCCGCCCAACACGGCGGGCGGCGGGCTCGCGAACGCGATCGTCGGCAGCCTGCTGCTCGTCGCGCTTGCGACGTTCGTCGGCACGCCGATCGGCATTCTCGCGGGCGTCTATCTCGCCGAGTACGGCCAGAAGAGCTGGCTCGCGAGCGTGATGCGCTTCATCAACGACATCCTGCTGTCGGCGCCGTCGATCGTCGTCGGTCTGTTCGTGTACGCGCTCGTCGTCGCGAAATCCGGCCACTTCAGCGGCTGGGCGGGCGTGATCGCGCTCGCGCTGCTGCAGATCCCGATCGTGATCCGCACGACCGAGAACATGCTGAAGCTCGTGCCGAATGCGCTGCGCGAGGCTGCCTTCGCGCTCGGCACGCCGAAGTGGCGGATGATCCTGAAGATCACGCTGCGCGCGTCGGTGGGCGGGATCATCACGGGCGTGCTGCTCGCGGTCGCGCGGATTGCCGGCGAAACCGCGCCGCTCTCTTCACCGCGCTGTCGAACCAGTTCTTCTCGGTCGACATGAACCAGCCGATGGCGAACCTGCCCGTCACGATCTTCAAGTTCGCGATGAGCCCGTTTGCGGAATGGCAGTCGCTCGCATGGGCGGGCGTGTTCCTGATTACGCTCGGGGTGCTGGGACTCAATATCCTCGCGCGCTCGGTCTTCTCGAAAAAGTAACGGCGGAGCAATCCGATGAACATGGCAGAAAGCCACCTCGATCCCTCGAAACTCGCCACGGGTCCGGCCGGCGTCGGCGCGGCGGCGGGCAGCGTCCGCTCGCGCCGCTCAACGCGAAGATCGAAGTCAAGAACCTGAACTTCTTCTACAACAATTTCCACGCGCTGAAGAACATCAACCTGAGCATTCCCGAGGGGAAGGTGACGGCGTTCATCGGCCCGTCGGGCTGCGGCAAGTCGACGCTCCTGCGCACGTTCAACAAGATGTACGCGCTCTACCCGGAGCAGCGCGCGGAAGGCGAGATCGTGATGGACGGCGAGAACCTGCTGCAGTCGAAGCTCGACATCTCGCTCTTGCGCGCGCGCATCGGCATGGTGTTCCAGAAGCCGACGCCGTTCCCGATGTCGATCTACGACAACATCGCGTTCGGCGTGAAGATGTTCGAGCGGCTTACGCGCTCGGAGATGGACGACCGCGTCGAATGGGCGCTCACGAAGGCGGCGCTCTGGAACGAAGTGAAGGACAAGCTGGGCCAGAGCGGCTACGGCCTGTCGGGCGGCCAGCAGCAGCGTCTTTGCATCGCGCGCGGCATCGCGATCCGGCCCGAGGTGCTGCTCCTCGACGAGCCGTGCTCGGCGCTCGATCCGATCTCGACGGGCCGCATCGAAGAGCTGATCGCGGAGCTCAAGAGCGACTACACGGTCGTCATCGTCACGCACAACATGCAGCAGGCGGCGCGCTGCTCGGACTACACCGCGTACATGTATCTCGGTGAGCTGATCGAGTTCGGCGAAACGGAGAAGATCTTCATCAAGCCGGTGCGCAAGGAAACGGAAGACTACATCACGGGCCGCTTCGGCTGACCGGGTGACGGAGGGCAACAATGTCGGATAAACATCTGTCGAGCCAGTTCGACGCCGATCTCAACGCGGTGTCGTCGAAGGTGCTCGAAATGGGCGGCCTCGTCGAGGCGCAGATCACCGAAGCGATGCATGCGCTGAACGAGTTCGACCGCAACGCGGCCGAGCGCGTGATCGAGACGGAGGAGCGCCTCAATCACATGGAAGTCGAGATCGACGAGGAGTGCGGCAACATCATCGCGCGCCGGCAGCCGGCCGCACGCGACCTGCGTCTCCTGATGTCGATCTCGAAGACGATCACGAACCTCGAGCGCGCGGGCGACGAGGCCGAGAAGATCGCGAAGCGCGTGCGCCGTCTCGTCGACGAGCCCGCCGCGCGCGGCGTGAACATCGCCGAGATCAAGGTGTCGGGCGACATGGCGGTCACGATCCTGCGCCGCGCGCTCGATGCGTTCGCGCGCCTCGATACCGTCGCCGCCGCGCAGATCGTCAAGGACGACAAGGAGATCGACCAGGAATTCCGTGCGTTCGTGCGCAAGCTCGTATCGTACATGCAGGAAGATCCGCGGACGATCTCGGTCGGCCTCGATTATCTGTTCATCGCGAAGGCGATCGAGCGGATCGGCGATCACGCGAAGAACATCGCCGAATTCATCATCTACATCGTGAAGGGCACCGACGTGCGGCACCAGCCGCGCGACCTGCTCGATCGCGAAGCCAATAGCTAACTGCCGACAAGGACGGACCGAGGTGCCGATGCCCAGCAACATTCTCGTCATCGAAGATGAGCCCGCGATTTCCGAATTGATTTCGGTGAACCTGCAACACGCGGGACATTGCCCGATTCGCGCTTACAACGCGGAGCAGGCGCAGAGCCTGATCAGCGACGTGCTGCCCGATCTGGTGCTGCTCGACTGGATGCTGCCGGGCAAGTCGGGCATCGCATTCGCGCGCGACCTGCGCAACAACGAGCGCACGAAGCACATCCCGATCATCATGCTGACCGCGCGCGGCGACGAGCAGGACAAGGTGCTCGGCCTCGAGATCGGCGCGGACGACTACGTGACGAAGCCGTTCTCGCCGAAGGAGCTGATGGCGCGGATCAAGGCAGTGCTGCGGCGTCGCGCGCCGCAACTGACCGAGGACGTCGTGTCGATCAACGGGCTGCGGCTCGACCCGGCGACGCATCGCGTCGCCGCGCAGGGGGACGGCAGCGAGATCAAGCTCGATCTCGGCCCGACAGAGTTCCGCCTGCTGCATTTCTTCATGACCCATCCGGAGCGCGTCCACAGCCGCACGCAGTTGCTCGACCAGGTCTGGGGCGACCACGTGTTCGTCGAGGAGCGCACGGTCGACGTGCACATCAAGCGGCTGCGCGCCGCGCTCAAGCCGGCCGGCTGCGATGCTATGATCGAAACCGTGCGCGGCAGCGGCTACCGGCTCGCGAAACACGCGTAACGGGCGCGCGGCGCGAGGGAGCCGCGCCGCAGCGTGCCATCGTTTTCCTCTTTCGTCGGGCGCCGTATCATGAACATCATCTGGGCGCGCTTTCTGGTGTCGCTCGTCTTGCTCGCGCTCGTCAGCGCGATCATCGGCGCAATCGCGGGCCCCGTGCCGGGCCTCGTTTTCGCGCTCGCGATGCTCGTCGTGCAGGGCTTCGTCAGCACGTTTCACACGCAGCGCCTCTGGCGCCTGCTCGATGCGCCCGTCTACGGAGAAGTGCCGAGCGCGCCGGGCATCTGGGGCGAGATCTATTACCGGCTGCACAAGCTCGCGAAGCAATGGCACGCGCAGGTGCGCCAGGTCGAGCAGCAGCATTCGCGCTTCATCCAGGCGATCCAGGCGTCGCCGAACGGCGTCGCGATGCTCGACGACCGCGATCAGATCGAGTGGTGCAACGCGATCGCCGAAGTGCACTTCGGACTCGACACGAAGCGCGACCTGCGCCAGCACATCACGCATCTCGTCCGCCATCCGGATTTCGTCCGCTACCTGAACGGCCAGCATTACGACGAGACGCTCGTGATGCGCGGCATGGGCGGCAACCGGCAGAACGTGCTCGCCGTGCAGGTGTTTCCATACGGCGAGAATCGCAAGCTGCTGCTCACGCAGGACATCACCGAGCTCGAGCGCACCGACGCGATGCGGCGCGACTTCGTCGCGAACGTGTCGCACGAGCTGAAGACGCCGCTCACCGTGCTGTCGGGCTTTCTCGAGACGATGCGCGAGCTGCCGCTGTCCGACGACGAGCGCGCGCGCTATCTGGAGCTGATGGAGCAGCAGGCGTCGCGGATGCGGCACATCGTCACCGATCTGCTCGTGCTCGCGAAGCTCGAGGGCGAAGGCAAGCCGCCTGCCGATCGCGCGGTCGACATGCGCACGGTGCTCGATCACCTGAAGGACGATGCGCAGACGCTGTCGAACGGGCATCACGAGATCACGTTCAAGGTCGACGAGACGCTCGCGGTGACGGGCGCGCAGACCGAGATCTTCAGCGCGCTCGGCAATCTCGTGACGAATGCGATCCGCTATACGCCGGAGGGCGGGACGATTCGCGTCGAATGGCGGCGTGACGGCGCGCAGGCGGTGTTCTCGGTCACGGACAGCGGGCTCGGCATCCCGGTCGCCGATCTGCCGCGGCTCACCGAGCGGTTCTACCGCGTCGATCGCAGCCGCTCGCGCGACACGGGCGGCACGGGGCTCGGGCTCGCGATCGTCAAGCACGTGCTGCAACGGCACGATGCGCAACTGGCGATCCAGAGCGAGGAAGGGCGCGGCAGCACGTTTGCCGCGCGCTTTCCCGCGCATCGGACGATCAGCCGGCGGCATGCGGCGTGACGTGACGCGCGTGCGGCGCGGTGCGCTCGACGCCTGCGCCGCGCCGGAGGGTGTCGTGCTTCTCCGTCAACGGTTTTCGACTCGGCGGAAAACGCGCCGCGCCGCCGCCCGTCAGCAGAATTTCGCGAGGAGCCCGAGCTGTGCGTTGCGCGGCGCCTTGCCCGCGCGGCGGCGGCGATAGTGGCCGTCGCTCTGCATGAGCCACGCGGACTGGTTGTCGCCGAGGAACACCGACAGCCCTTCTGCGATCACGCGGCGCTTCAACTTGCGCTCGCGCACCGGGAACGCGACTTCGACACGACGGAACAGATTCCGATCCATCCAGTCGGCGCTCGACAGATAGACGAGCTCTTCACCGTCCGCGTGGAAGTAATAGATCCGATGGTGCTCGAGAAAGCGCCCGACGATCGAGCGCACCGTGATGTTCTCCGACAGCCCCGGCACGCCGGGCTGCAGCGCGCAGACGCCGCGCACGATCAGGTCGACCTTCACGCCGGCTTGCGACGCCTCGTAGAGCTCGGCGATCACGGTCGGCTCGAGCAGCGCGTTCATCTTCGCCACGATCCGTGCCCGCTTGCCGGCGCGCGCGTTCCCGGCTTCCGCGCGGATGTGCTCGATCAGCCGCGGGTGCAGCGTGAACGGCGATTGCCACATCTCGTGCAGCTTCAGCTCGCCGCCGATGCCCGTCAATTGCTGGAACACGTGATGCACGTCCTCGCAGATCGTGGGCTCCGACGTCATCAATCCGAAGTCGGTGTAGACGCGCGCGGTGCGTGGATGATAGTTGCCGGTGCCGAGGTGCGCGTAGCGGCGCAGCATTGATTTGCCGCCTTGCGTCACGCGGCGCACGATCAGCATCATCTTCGCGTGGCACTTGTGGCCGACGACGCCGTACACGACGTGCGCGCCCACCGATTCGAGCTGCGCGGCCCAGTTGATGTTCGTCTCCTCGTCGAAGCGCGCGAGCAGCTCGACCACGACCGTCACTTCCTTGCCGTTGCGCGCGGCTTCCATCAGCGCGTCCATCAGCGGCGAATCGGTGCCCGTGCGGTAGATCGTCTGCTTGATCGCGACGACGCTCGGGTCCCGCGCCGCCTGCTGCAGCAGTTCGAGCACCGGCTGGAAGCTCTCGTATGGGTGGTGCAGCAGGATGTCGCCGCGATCGATCGCGTCGAACATCGACGGCGCGTTCGCGACCGCGGGCGGGATCGCCGGCAGGAATGGCGTGAACTTGAGCTCGGGCAGGTCGACGAGATCCGGCAACTGCATCAGCCGCACGAGATTGACGGGGCCGTCGACGCGATAGCAATCCTTCTCGGTCAGGCCGCTTTCGTCGAGCAGGCGCCGCACGAGATGCGGCGGCGTGTCGGCCGACACCTCGAGCCGCACCGCATTGCCGAGATGGCGCGCGGGCAGCTCGCCCTGCAGCGCGACGCGCAGGTTCGTGATTTCGTCCTCGTCGACGAAGAGCTCGCTGTTGCGCGTGATCCGAAACTGGTTGCAGCTCTTGACGACGAGCTTCGGAAACAGCTCGCCGACGAAGCGCTGCATCAGCGAGCTCAGCAGCACGAAGCCGTGCTGAAAGCCCGACAGTTCCTGCGGCACGCGCACGAGGCGCGGCAGCGCGCGCGGCGCCTGCACGATGCCCATCACCGCCTGACGGCCGAACGCGTCGCGGCCTTCGAGCTCGATCACGAAGTTCAGGCTCTTGTTCAGCACGCGCGGGAACGGATGCGCGGGATCGAGGCCGATCGGCGTGAGAACGGGCAGCAGCTCGTCGAAGAAATAGCGGCGCGCCCATTCGATCTGCGCGTCGCTCCATGTCTCGGTGCCGTGAAAATAGATGCCTTCCTGTTCGAGCGCGGGCAGGATCGTTTCGTGCAGCATCGTGTACTGCCGGTGCACGAGCCGCTGCGCGCGCTCGACGACGAGGTCGTACACATGCTGCAGCGACATGCCGTCCGGCGCGAGCGCGCCCGGATTGTCGCGCATCTGCTCCTGAAGGCCGGCCATCCGGACTTCGAAGAATTCGTCGAGGTTGCTGCTCGTGATGCAGATGAAGCGCAGGCGTTCGAGGAGCGGGACGTGCGGATCGGCGGCTTGGGCGAGCACGCGCTCGTTGAAGCCGAGGATGCCGAGCTCGCGATTCAGAAGCGGATAACGAAGGGACATCGGCAGAGAATACGGAAGGTCAGGCGCAGACTCGAAAGGTCGCTCGGAAATTCTCACGGTGCGATGACGTGCTGATGACAGTTTGATGTTTATCGGCAAATCATACGCTCGAAAACCTGGGATTTCATAAAAGCGTCCTCTGGATACAATGAAAGCATGTGTCGGCCGGCTCGCGGCCGACACCGGAAGGCGCGCAGCGCTTAAAATGGCGCCTTTGATCTTTTCGGTACGCGCAGCATCGCCTGCGCGCACCAGGCGAGAACGGAGCCCCCTCGATGGTTACATCCCCGCATCTACTGGCTGCCGTCGATCTCGGCTCGAACAGCTTCCGGCTCATTGTCGGGCGCGTCGAGGAGACGCCCGCCGGCAGCCAGATCTATCCCGTCGACGCGCTGCGCGAGCCCGTGCGGCTCGCGGCGGGCCTGTCCCGCGACAAGATGCTCGATCGCGCGTCGCAGGAGCGCGGGTGGGAGGCGCTCAAGCGCTTCGGCGAGCGGTTGCGCGATTTTCATCCCGATCACGTGCGCGCGGTCGCGACCAATACGCTGCGGGTCGCGAAGAACGCCGGCGAGTTTCTCGCCGAGGCGGAGGCGGCGCTCGGCTTTCCGATCGAGGTGATCGCGGGCCGCGAGGAAGCGCGCCTCATCTATGCGGGCGCCGCGCACTCGGTGCCGGCGAACACCGGCAAGCGGCTCGTCGTCGACATCGGCGGCGGCTCGACCGAGTTCATCATCGGCCAGCACTACATGCCGCTCGTGATGGAGAGCCTCTACATTGGCTGCGTGAGTCACAGCCGCGCGTTCTTTCCGGCCGGCAACGTGGACGAATACACGATGCGCCAGGCCGAGCTCGCCGCGAAGCGCGAAATCCAGATCATTTCCGGCGAATACAAGAAGGCGGGGTGGGATCAGGCGATCGGCTCGTCCGGCACCGCGCGCGCGCTCGCGGAGCTCGTCGAGGCGAACGGCTTCAACGACGCGGGCGTGTCGCACGGCATCTCGCGCGGCGGGCTCGAGCGCCTGAAGCGCGCGCTCATCAAGGCCGAGAACGTGAACCGGCTGAAGCTCGTCGCGCTGAAGCCCGATCGCGTGCCGGTGCTCGCGGGCGGCCTGTCGATCATGCTCGCGGTGTTCGAGGAGCTCGGCATCGACTACGTCGACACGACGGACGGCGCGCTGCGCCTGGGCGTGCTGTACGACCTGCTCGGCCGCACGCAGCACGAGGACATGCGCGCGGTGACGGTCGACGGCTTCACGCGCCGCTACGGCGTCGATCGCGCGCAGGCGGCGCGCATCGGCGCGCTCGCCGCGCGTTTCTACGACCAGCTCGACGAGCCCGAAGGCGAGGCTCGCGACGAAAGCCGCACGTTCCTCGGCTGGGCGGCCGCGTTGCACGAGATCGGGCTGTCGATTTCGCACAGCGCGTACCACAAGCATTCGGCGTACATCGCGAGCAACGCCGACATGCCGGGTTTCTCGCGCACCGACCAGGCGCGGCTCGCCGCGCTCGTGCTCGGGCACGCGGGCAAGCTCGGCAAGCTGTCGCAGTCGCGCGAAGTCGAATGGCCGCTGCTGTTCTGCCTGCGCCTCGCGTCGCTGCTGTGCCGGCGCCGGAACGACGCCGGCCTGCCCGACATCAGCGTCGCGCAGATGAAAAAGGGCGGCTACGAGGTGCACCTGCCGAGCGCGTGGGTCCAGCAGAATCCGCTCACCGACTACAGCCTCAGTCAGGAGGCTGCCGAGTGGGAGAAGGTCGGCATTCCGTATCGCGTCGTCTATACGGGCGCGTGATCCGGTTGTGCCGCCCGCGCATTGGGCTGTCGGCCGTCGTATGCCGGCGCGCTCACGGCGACGTGCAGACGATCGCCGTCAGAAACGGAAACGCATCCTTGACGACCGCCCGGCTGCCCGCCTCGCGCACCTTCGCCTCCACCGCTTGCATCGAGCCCCGGACGACGACGCCATATGCCCAGTCGCCGATCGGCTCGCCGTCGCCATGCGTGAAGAGCGGGTCGTTCTCCTGATAGCCGAGCACGACGTAGATCGGGAAACCGTAGGCGGTCAGCGAACGGTTCGTGCGGAACGCATTCATCGAGTTCGCTTCGACGTGCATCGGCTGCGAGCGGATCGCGCCGCTGGCGACGAGCGGCGCGACGAACGCGTGGCCTGTCGATGAGCAGTCGAGTGCGGCGTCGAGCGCTTGTGAATCGGCGTACGCGGACGACGCGGTCGCAAGCGTCGCAATCGGGATCAGCAATCGGGCAATCGGGCGGAGTGAGTGGTTCATGCGATGGCGCTCGCCGGGCAGGCGGCGGGTTGTCGACGGCCCGAGGCGGGCCGTTCGGTCGGAGTCGGGCGGGAAAGGCGCGGCATTGCAGGCGCGGTCCTTTCGAACGGCTTTTCTTTCGAACCTTGCGGTTCGGGCGCGGCTTGCCGGCGCCGTTTGCCCGATGATAGCGAAAACGCCCGGCATGCGCAGGCGGCGTGGCGCGGACGCGTCCGATGCACGTGCGCTGGGCGGGCGCACCATTATGCGGGCGCGGCGGCTCGCGACGAGGCGGGGGCTGCGCTTGGATGACGTGTGCGCGTAGGCGACATGCGCGTAGGCGACATGCGCGTAGGCGACATGCGCGTAGGCGATGATCGACCCACATGCGACCGACGATCTATGATGGGCGACGCGCCCGCCTGAGCGGCCGTTTTTCGCCGGCATCGGACCCGCTTCGGGCACGCCGTGCGCGGCGAACCGCTGGAGCCATGCCGGGAGCCGCCGGGCGCGGCCAGCCGCCCGACGAGAGTGAATTCATGACGCATCGCGCAGACACCGCCCCCTTCGACAACTCGCGCCGCCGCACGCTCGCGATGGGCCGCTATGGCGTCGGCGCAGCGTTGTGCGCGGCGGTGGCGCTCGTCGACGCTGTGTGGCTGCGCGCGGGCGGCTACGCGTTGCAAGGGGCCGGCGCCGCGGTGGCCGCGCGGGCGATTGCCGTCTGCGCGGCGTTCTCGCTCGTATTGGGCGGCGTCGCACGCGTGCCGCGCTACGCGGACGTCGCAGCGCGTTTTCGCTATCGCGAGGCCGCCCGAACGTTCGCGTGGCTCGCACTCCTTGCCGCGTTCGTCGCGGCGGCGGGCATCCTGTCCTACCTGTGCGTGACCTTGCGGCCACCGCTGATCGACGGCATGCTGATCCGCCTCGACGCCCGTCTCGGCTTCGACTGGCCCGCCGTCTATGAGCGGATTCGCGCGCATCCGGCGCTGCGGCGCGCGCTCGCGTTCGCATACGACAGCGCGCAGTGGCAATTGATCGGGATACCGATCTGGCTGGGCTTGACGAGACGCGACGCCGAGCTGTCGGAGTTCGTCACGCTCTTCATGCTGACGAGCATGGTGGTGCTGCTGATTTCGACGCCGTTTCCGGCGGCGAGCGCGTTCCTGCATTTCCGGGTGATCGATCCGGTCGCGCTGTCGGGCGTGAGCGATTTCGTGCGATTGCGCGACGGAACGCTGCGCGTCATCGATCTGGCCGCACTGCAGGGCATGGTGTCGCTGCCGTCGTTTCACACGGTGCTCGGCGTGCTGTTCGCATATGCGCTGCGGCGCGTGCGCGTGGTCGCGCCGTTCGCGCTGTTTCTCAACGGCGGGATGATCGCGTCGACGCCGACGCAGGGCGGTCATTATCTCGTCGACGTGCTGGCCGGATTGCTCGTCGCGCTCGCGGCGATCGCCGCGCTCCGCTACGCGGCCGACGCACGCGCGAGCGCCGCTGCCGCTGCCATGTTCCGCGGCTTGCGGCGGCGGCCGATGGCCGGACTGGCGGCGGATGGCGATCCGGCGCTCGCACGACGCGCCGCGCGCGCCTCCCGGTCGCGCGGCGACGCGTGAGCCGTGAGCAGCCCGCGAGCGGCGGGATTCCATTGCGTTTGCCGGATTCGCTTGCTATCACAGATGACGGCGGACGTTCTCATCGCGCGACGTTCGCCCGCCGTCCACGAACAACGACCAGGAGGACACGCAATGGCCAGCCCGATTGCCCACAAGATCATGATCATCCGGCATGCGGAGAAACCGACCGGCGACGGCGCGCCATACGGCGTGAACGCAAAGGGCGAGCAGGACGTCGAGGCGCTCACCGTGCCCGGTTGGCAACGCGCGGGCGCGCTCGCGGTGTTGTTTGCGCCGAGCCGCGGCCCGCTGCAGCACGCCGATCTCGCGACGCCCGACTGGCTGTTCGCGGCGGCGGTCGCGAAGCATGCGAAGAGCAAGCGTCCGATCGACACGATCACGCCGCTCGCGCACAAGCTCGGGCTCGCGATCAGCGATGCCTATACGAAAGGTCAGGAAAAGGACTTGGCGCAGGCGGCCGTCGCGAGCAGCGGATGCGTGCTGATCGCGTGGCAGCACGAGGACATTCCGGCGATCGCTGACGCGCTTCCACTCGGCAAGCAGACGGTGCCGCAGACATGGCCCGACGATCGCTTCGATCTCGTCTGGGTGTTCGATCTCGACGCCGCGAGCGGCACGTATCGGTTCGGCCAGGTGCCGCAGATGCTGTTGAAGGGGGATCGCAACAGCGTGATCGAGTGACCGACGAGGACATTCGATGTGCCGTTTCATGTCTGATAAGCTGCACGAGACGCTTTCGCTATTCGCCCGCGAGCCGCATCCGGCGTTTCATGCCAGCGCGTCGTCGCTTTCTCGATGCAGGTTCCTCGCTTCGAGTCGATCGACGCGAGCCAGGAGTTCGCTCATCCGGCGTTCTAGCGCGCGGTCTTCGTCAAGGCGTCCCCGGATCGTATTGAGCCTGAGCCGCCAGTATGCGGGATCGCACACCACCGTGTTGTTGGCGAATTCCTTTCTCGTTTTCTCGAGGAGCCCGATCGCCGCCTCGATATGCGCCAATTCACGCGCTACATGGCAATGCCAGCTCATTCCTGTGTTCTCCCTTCGTGCTCGCCTTAATGTTGGCGCATTGCATTGCGGGGGAAATTGACTTGACTCAGAAACTGGCGATGGCGGCGGCGTGCCGGGCGCGAGGCGCGACAAAGCCCGCAGGGCGCGGGCTTTGTCGTGGCCGACGAGGCGTCTTGATTGGACGCCGGCCGGGCTTTTTTCGTGAAGAAGCTCCGCAGCGGAACCCCGCAGTGGAACCCTTTTCGTATAGTGGTCGGAGCGATAGGATTCGAACCTACGACCCTCTGATCCCAAATCAGATGCGCTACCAGGCTGCGCTACGCTCCGAGGAATCGGTAATTGTATCGCTCTTGCCTAAATCGGGTCAATCTCCGCGTGCAATCGTTCGCGCATGCGTGCAGATTGCGCAACAATGGCGAATGTCGCGGCATCTCGACCGCCGTGTCGCGAAGCCGCAGCGTGCGGCTCCGCTCATTCTGGAGGCGTCTCGTGATGAACCTGATTCTCTGGCGACATGCCGAAGCCGAAGACTACGCAAGCACCGACCTCGCGCGCCAATTGACCGCGCGCGGCCGCAAGGACGCGCAGGCCGTCGCGAAGTGGCTGCGCGCGCGTATCGAGCGCCATGCGACGGTGCTCGCGAGCCCCGCCGCGCGCACCGTGCAGACGGCCGAGGCGCTGACCGACCACTATCGGACCGCGAACGAGCTCGCGCCCGGCTGCGATGCCGACGACGTGCTCGCCGCGGCCGGCTGGCCGGACGGGATCGCATCGACGGTCGTCGTCGTCGGGCATCAGCCGACGCTCGGCAGCGTGGCCGCGCACCTGCTCGCCGGCTCGGACGAGAGCTGGAGCGTCAAGAAGGGCGGGCTGCTGTGGCTTTCGAGCCGCGCGCGGGAAGGCAATGGGCAGACCGTGCTGCGCGCGGCCATTTCGCCCGATCTAGTCTGATTGGGTCGCAATCAAACGCCGTTTCCTGCTTTCTGCTAAAGTCAAATCGGCGACACGTCACCGAATGGACACCGTTTTGCCACGTAAGCGTCACGGCCGGTTACTACATTGGCGGGCATGTCGTCTTCTTCCTTACGACCAGGAAAGCCTAATGCGAGAACTGCCGACGCCTACGCTCCCATTTGCCTCGCTACCCCTTGACTTGCCGCGCCGCCGGTTGCCGCGCGCGGCCGAGACGGTCACCGCCGAGTTCCGCTTGCGCGCCGCGTGGGCGCGCACCGAAGACGAGCTGCGCGAAGCGCAGCGGCTGCGCCACAGCGTGTTCGCCGAGGAAATGGGCGCGCACGTGAGCGGCCCGGCGGGCCTCGACGTCGATCCGTTCGACCCGTACTGCGATCACCTGCTCGTGCGCGATCTCGACACGCTGAAGGTCGTCGGCACCTACCGCGTGCTGCCGCCGCATCAGGCGGCGCGTGTCGGCCGCCTGTACGCGGAGGGCGAGTTCGACCTGTCGCGTCTCACGCATCTGCGCTCGAAGATGGTCGAGGTCGGCCGCTCGTGCGTGCATCGCGACTATCGCAGCGGCGCCGTCATCATGGCGCTCTGGGGGGGGCTCGGCACCTACATGCTGCAAAACGGCTACGAGACGATGCTCGGTTGCGCGAGCGTGTCGATGGCCGACGGCGGCCACTATGCGGCGAATCTCTATCAATCGCTTGGCGATGCGCTGACGGCGCCCGAGTATCGCGCGTTTCCGCACACGCCGCTGCCCGTCGACGAGTTGCAGACCGGTGTGAGGGTCGCGCCGCCGCCGCTCATCAAGGGCTACCTGCGGCTCGGCGCGAAGATCTGCGGCGCGCCCGCGTGGGATCCCGACTTCAATTGCGCGGACTTCCTCACGCTGTTCCGCCTGTCGGACATCAACGCCCGTTACGCGCGCCACTTCCTGAACGATCCGCTGCCGCGCTGACGCTGCCCGGCGCGAGCGGAAATCGGTCCGCACGTCAGACGGCACGGCGATTGTATCGCTGTGCCGTTTTTTATCGGCAACCGTTCATCGAATCGAAACGACAGCGCGCGCTGCGGTTGCGCGCATTCCGGTGCGCAAACAGCGTCTTTCCCGCCGGCTGCGGGTGAGGATCGGCGGCGATTTCGAACGGGCGCATTCGCACCCCACGCAAGCGGGCCGCGCGTTTTCACGCGCGGCGTCGCGTTTGCGTTCGTCATCCGTGAGACGGCGGAAGTGAGGCGGTCGGTCAGTGCTTGCGCCGCCAGTCGAGCAGGTGATGTTCGGCCATCCAGTGATGGATCATGCCTTCGCCGTTGTGCGCGCGCTTGTATTCGCGCGATTCGTACACCGACAAGCTGACGAGCACCAGCAGCCCGATACCCAGGCCGATCAGGCCCGCAATCGATTCGGCATCCATGGCAGCCCTCCTTTCAAACGGACATAGCGCCACGTCTACATAGTAGGACATGCCGACGCGGACACGAAGGCGCGCGTCGGCATCATCGCGCGCCGATTTCCGGTAGACTCGCCGGGCGCTATCCGGTGAGAACCGGGGCGCGATCGACCGATCATTCCGAGGAAATCCATGACTCGCATTGTCATCGCCGCGCTCGTGGCGGCCGTGCTTGCCGGTTGCGCGAGCGATCCCAGACAGGGCCGCCGCGGCACGCCGCCGCAAGATCCGCCCGACTATCAGGGCGTGCCGACCGACATGACGCCGCCGCCGATGCTCGGCGAGCCCGGCGTGGGCGGAGCCGCTGCGACGCCAGCGAAATAACCGCGATCGCGGCGGTGTACGTGGAGGCAAGCGGAAGGCGCGTTGTGAGCGCGTTTGCCTTCAGCCGGACGGATGGCATGTGTCCGCCCTTGGCCGTATTCGAGCGTGCCGCGGTGGCTGCGCGATTCGGCTAATGGCGCGTGCCCGCCGCGCGGACCGTCGTCGTCGGCCGATGCGTGACGCGGATTGGCGCCTTTGGGCCGGGCGGGAGCGAGATGCGCGTCAGCCGGCGGTGCGCGCTGCCGGCGTCGCGTCTTGCGCGATGGCTCGCTCGAGCCCCGGCAGATGGCGCGCAAGGGTCGCGCCGCGCGCGGCCATGAACACGAGCAATGCGATCCAGAGCCCGTGATTGCCGAACGGGCCGACCAGCGCGAGCGTTGCAGCGACGAACAGCGCGAACGATGTCGCCATCGCCCGCATCAGCGCGCGCGTGTGCGTCGCGCCGATGAACACGCCGTCCAGCATGAAGCCCCAGACAGAAATCACCGGAGAGAGCGCGGCCCACGGGAGATAGCGCTCGGCGACGCTGCGGACGGATGGTTGATCGGTGAGCTGCGCGACGATCCAGTTGCCTGCGCCCCAATAGGCGAGCGCGAACGCGAGCGCGCCGATTCCCGCCCAGAAGAACGTCGTGCGCAGCGCTTGCCGGAAGGCATCGCGATTGCGCGCGCCGGCCGCCGCTCCGACGAGTGCCTCGGCCGCGTGCGCAAAGCCGTCGAGCGCATACGCCATGAAGGTCTGGAAATTGAGGAGCAGCGCGTTGGCCGCGAGCGTTGCGTCGCCTTGCCGCGCGCCGAGATGCGCGAACCAGCCGAACGCCGACAGCAGGCACAGCGTGCGGATGAAAATGTCGCGATTGAGGGCGACGAGACGCGCGAGCGCCGCGCGATCGAGGAGCTCGGCGCGACCGACCTTCGCGAGGCCGCGCGGGCTCAGCCAGCGCAGCAGCAGCGCGCTCGCCGCGAAGCCCGCGATGTCGGCCGTCGCGGTCGCGGCGCCGATGCCCGCGACACCCCAATTGAAGCGGTACACATAGAGCAGCACGGCGCCGATGTTGACGACGTTGACGAATATCTGGATCACGAGCGCGAGCCGCACGCGCTGCACGCCGAGCAGATAGCCGAGCACGACGTAGTTCGCGAGCGCGAACGGTGCAGCCCAGATCCGCGCGTGCGCGTATTCGAGCGCGGTCGCGCGCACCGCATCGCTGCCGCCGAGCGCGGCGAATGCGATGCCGAGAAGCGGGGCTTGCAGCGCGAGCGCCGCCGCGCCGAGCGCGAACGCAAGCAGAAGCGCGCGCAGCACGTTGATGCGGATTCCGGCGAGGTCGTTCGCGCCGAACGCCTGCGCGACGAGCCCGGTCGTCCCCATTCGCAGGAAGCCGAAGCCCCAGTACACGAAGTTGAAGAAGAGGCCGCCGAGCGCGACGCCGCCGAGATATTGCGGGCCGTTCAGGTGACCGGCGACGGCGGTGTCGACCGCGCCGAGAATCGGCTGCGTGAGGTTCGCGGCGATGATCGGCAACGCGAGGCCGAGCACGCGCCGATGCCGGTTCGCGGCTGGGCGCGGCTCGGGGTCTTCGCCCGCTTGCGCGGAAGTGGAGGAGGCGTGCATCGCTGCGTTACGCGCGTTCCTGCACGCACACCCACGGCGATACGACGACCGCCCACAGCTCGGGATTGCGCGTCGAGTAATCCTGCGCGGTGCCGGCCTGCATCCGCTCGACATGCCCCGCGGACAGCCAGCGCGTGACCTGCTCCTTGTCGTCACTTGCGATCGCTTCGGCGACGCTCACGAGATCGAGATCGCGCGCGACCGACAGCAGCTTGCCTTGCGCAAAAAAACGCTCGAGATCGCACCAGTCGATCTTCGCGGTTTCGCCGAGCAGGTTCAGATAGAGCGGGCTGGGCGAGTCGGGGGATGGGGTGTTCGAAGACATGGCGTGATGTGACGGAACCGGCAGTGAGCGCCACTATAAACCATTCGAACGGCCGGCGAGACTCGGCCGTTCGGACGAGTTTCGCGGCGGGCGGCGGCGTGCGACGATCAGGGCGTGCGTGTGCCGATGGGGCGTTCGAGCGGCATGCGCGGAGCGCGGCCCGGCCGCTCCGCGCATGTCACGTATCGCATGCGTCACGCGTCGCGCAGTGCGCGGCGGATGATCTTGCCCGTCGCGGTCATCGGCAGGCTGTCGACGAATGCGACCGCGCGCGGATATCCATGCGCGGCAAGCCGTGTCTTCACGTGCGCCTGCAGCTCGCGTGCGAGTGCGTCGTTCGCTTCGTAGCCGGCGTTCAGCACGACGAACGCTTTGACGATTTCGGTGCGGGTCGGGTCCGGCACGCCGACAACGGCCGCCATCCGCACGGCCGGGTGCTTGAGCAGGCAGTCTTCGATCGGCCCCGGGCCGATCCGGTAACCGGCGCTCGTGATCACGTCGTCGTTGCGGCCGACGAAGCGGAAAAAGCCGTCGGCATCGGCAACGCCGACGTCGCCCGTCAGCAGGAAGTCGCCGGCGAATTTCTCGCGCGTCGCATCGGGCTTGTGCCAGTAGCCGATGAACATCACGGGGTCAGGCGCGCGCACGCCGATGTTGCCCGCGACGCCGGGCGGCAGCACGTTGCCGGCATCGTCGACGATCGCGACGCGATGCCCGGGCGCCGCCTTGCCGATCGTGCCCGCGCGCGGCTCGAACAGCGCGCCGCACGACGACAGCACGACGTTGCATTCGGTCTGACCGTAGAACTCGTTGATCGTCACGCCGAACGCGTCGCGGCCCCATGCGACGAGCTCGGCGCCGAGCGACTCGCCGCCGCTCGCCACCGATTCGAGCGCGAGCGCATAGCGCTCGCGAGGCTGCGCGACGGCCGCACGCATCAGCTTCAGCGCGGTCGGCGGCAGGAACGCGTGCGTGACGCCGTGCCGCGCGAGCAGCTCGAACGCGGCCGCGCCATCGAATTTCTCGAAGCGTTGCGCGAGTACCGGCACGCCGTGATGCAGCGAGGGCAGCAGTACGTCGAGGAGCCCGCCGATCCACGCCCAGTCGGCGGGCGTCCAGAACAGGCGCGCACGCGCCGGAAACAGGTTCTGCGACATCTCGACGCCCGGCAGATGGCCGAGCAGCACCCGGTGCGCGTGCAGCGCGCCCTTTGGCTTGCCCGTCGTGCCGGACGTATAGATGATGAGCGCCGGGTCGTCGGCCGACGTGTCCGCTGGCTGGAACTTGTCCGATTCGGCCGCGAGCGCCGCTTCGAATGCGAGCACGCCGGGCTCGGCGAGATCGGGCGCGCCGCCGGTGCAGTAGACCGTCGCGAGCGATGGCAGCGACGCATGCAGCGGCGCGATCTTCTCGTAGCCGGCGCGATCGGTGACGACCGCGACGGCGCCGCTGTCGCCGAGGCGAAATTCGAGCGCGTCCGCGCCGAACAGCGTGAAGAGCGGCACCGCGACCGCGCCGAGCTTGTAGGCGGCCAGATGGGCGATCGCCGTTTCCGGGCCTTGCGCGAGCAGGATGCCGATCCGGTCGCCGCGTTTCACGCCTGCGCGCGCGAAGCTGTTCGCGAGCCGATTAGAGCTGCTCCTCAGTTCATCGAACGTGTAGCGCGCAATGACGCCGTCCGCATGTTCGTGAATCAGCGCGACGCGGCCGCTGCCGTCCGCCCATTTGTCGCATGTGTCGGCGCCGATGTTGTAGCGCGCGGGAATGCGCCATGCGAAGCGGTCGACGAGCTCGGCGTAATGGGCGGCATGGGGCAGCATCGTGCGTCTCCGATCGTTTTTTCGTGCGGCCGTTTCGATGCACAGTACACCGAATCGCCGGGCGCACGCTTGCCCGTTAGGGTCGATCCTAGAAGGCACGTTCATGCGTAAACCACAAATGCTGCGTATGATCGTTTCACCAACGATAGATACGACCATGGACCTGCTTCTGATAGCTACGGGGCTCAGCGTGATAGGGATCGGCGCGCTGGTGGCGTTCGCGCGCCACGTCGATCCGCTGTCCGGCCGTTTGCACGGCCGGCTGCGCAAACGCTGATCGTTCTCTTGATCCGATTGCCCGGCTCGCGCCGGAACGCGCACGTCGCGTCGTGCGCGGCGCGTCGCGCTGCGTCAGCGCGACGGCAGGTAGCGCGCGGGGTCGATCGAGCGGCCGCCGTAGCGCAGCTCGAAGTGCAGCGCGACGCGATCGTTGTCGGTATCGCCCATCTCCGCGATTTTCTGTCCCTGCGCGACCGTCTGGCCTTCCTTCACGAGCAGCGTGCGGTTGTGCGCGTACGTCGTCAGGAAGTCGGCGTTGTGCTTGACGATCAGCAGGTTGCCGTAGCCGCGCAGGCCGTTGCCCGCGTAGACGACCGTGCCGGCCGCCGCCGCGATGACAGGCGTGCCGGCGGTGTTCGCGATGTCGATGCCCTTCGATTTCGCCCCGTCGAACGAGCGGATCACGTTGCCGGCGGCGGGCCAGACGAGCGAGATGCTCGACGCGGGTTTCACGGAAGGCGCGGGCGATGAGGGCGATGAGGGCGCCGGGCGGCTCGGGCTGCGCGACGTGCCCGTCGTGCCCGTCGCGCCCGACGTCGACGCGAAGCCGGCCGGCGGCGCGACACGCAGCACCTGACCGACTTCGATCGCGTCGGGATTCGTGATCTGGTTCCAGCGGACGATGTTCGCGACCGACTGGCGGTTCGATCGCGCGATCTGGGAGAGCGTGTCGCCGCGCTCGACCCGGTAGAAGCCGGGGCCGACGGGCGCCGAGCCGCACGCGGCGAGCAGCGCGGCTAGCGATGCGACGACGAGCCGTCTCGTTGTTTTCAGCAACATTGAACCTCGCAAGGCGCCGCCGCGGCAGTGCGCGGCGGCGGGTACAAAAACGTCTAATTTTAACGGGTTCGGCGGCGGGCTCGCCGTTTCGGGGCGGCAAGGGCGCCGAACGCGCTTGCCCGGAAGGATGCGTGCGGGTGGAGCGGGGCGGCGCGGCAGCCGCTCGCGCGGCCCGCCGCGCCGCGTCTTGCGGGCAAGCCGACGTCGGGGGCGCGTCAGGCGAGCGGCGTCACGCGGATACGCAGCGCAGCGGTTTCCGTCGCGCCCGGCGCGACGCGCCGCAAGCCGAGGCCGTTGTGAATCGCGTCGGGCAGGCCGAGCCATGGCTCCACGCAATAGAAGTCCGACCCGGGCGCCTCCGTCCAGGTCGTCACCGCGTACCACGGCGCCGAGCCAGGGCGGTTCAGGTCGATGTCGATCGCGTGCCGGCGGCCGGGCATCAGTACGCGCACCGGCTCGGCGGGGATGCCGTCGAGGCAGTGGAAGCGGTCGAGGATGGCCGGATCGTCTAGCGTGTAGCGCGACGAGCCGGGCTCGGGCGCGCTGATCGAGCCGTCGTCGAGCTGGCGGCGCCGCTGCGTCGGCGGCAGCTCGAGCACGGTCGACGCACGCTCGGCGTGCGGCAGCGCGAAATAGAAATGGTGTCCCGCGTAGTGCGGCAGTGGCGTGTCGCCGAGATTGGTCGTGGTCAGCGCGACGTCGAGCGTGCGCTCGTCAACGAGCCGGTAGCGCGCGGCGAAGCGGAAATCGAACGGGTAGCCGGCGCGCGTGCGATCGCTGCTGCCGAGCGTCAGCGTGACGCCGCGACCGTCGGCATCCGCTTGCGCATCGAACGGCAGATCGCGCGCGAAGCCGTGCATCGGCAGCTCGCGGACGATGCCCGCGCCGTCGCGCCAGAAGCCGATTCGCCCGTCGGCCCGATGCCGGCCGAGAAACGGGAACAGCAGCGGATTGCCGCCGCGGATCTTCGCGGGATTGGACCAGTCTGCGGCATCGGGCCAGAAGACGATGCTCGCGTCGCCGATACTCCACGACAGCAGCCGGCCGCCCGCTTCGGGTGCGATGCGCGCGAGCGACGCGCCGTCGATGAGCTCGAGGATGTCCTGATTCTGGAAAGAGGGCATGGTGGCAGGCGTCGATGTTCTCCAAGATAGGTCGTCAAGGATAGCGGAATCGCCGTGGCGCGGGGCGTGCGCATCGGTGCGGCAGAGGTGACCCGCGCGCGGCGAATGGAAAGTGCGCATGCGGGAAATCGAGAATGTCAAAAACGGCAAACCGTAAGGACAATGACGCGAACCGGTCATGTTGATAGCGCCGGATCTGTCCCAACAAGGAGCGAACATGGATCTGGCAACTGCGATGGCCCTTACGCTGTTCGGCATGTTTACGGGCAGCACCGTGTTGTTCTTTTACAAAGTCGGCCGCTGATTCGCCGCCTTTCGTCCTGAAAGCACTGTCGCGATGCGCAGCAGTTCGCTTTCGTTTTTCTTTCATTTGCATTAAAAGTGTATCTGGCTGTTAGCCAGGTGCCCGATTCGCGCCAAACGCCTTGGCGCGGTCATTCTCGCTCGGCATAATCGGGGCGCGGTTTTTTCGGGCGGCGCGGCCATCTGCGCGACGCCGTTTCCGTCGATTCTCCTCGCTTAACCCTCTCCGATAAAAGGACCGACGCGTGAGCCTCTGGTTTCTGGTATTTCTGAGCGTCCTGCAGGGCGTCACCGAACTCTTTCCCGTCAGCAGCCTGGGGCATACGCTCCTCGTGCCCGCGCTGTTCGGCATGCACATCGACAAGCACGCGCCGCAACTGCTGCCGTTCCTCGTCGCGCTGCACCTCGGCACTGCGTTCGCGCTGCTGTGGTACTTCCGCGAGCGCTGGATCGCGTTGATCGCCGGTTTCTTCGCATCGCTGAACGGGCGCAAGAACGACGAGGGCCATCTGATGTGGGCGCTCATCATCGGCACGATTCCGGCGGGGCTCGTCGGACTGCTGCTCGAAAAGCGCATCGAGCGCGTGTTTCACGATTTGCGGATCGTCGCGTTCGCGTTGATCGTCAACGGTATCCTGCTGTGGCTCGGCGACCGCATCCAGCGCGCACGCGCGCACCAGCCGCCCGAAAAGCTGACGTTCAAGCAGGCGTTTTTCGTCGGCCTCGCGCAGGTGGGTGCGCTGATTCCGGGGTTTTCGCGCAGCGGCCTGACGATGATCGCCGGCAACGCGGCCGGACTCACTGCGGAAAAGGCGGCGGAATTCTCGTTCCTGCTCGGTACGCCGATCATCTTCGCGGCGGGGCTGCTTGAATTGCCGAAGCTTTTCCATGCGCCCGACCAGCTCGCCGACGCGTTGCTGGGCGGCGTGCTGACGGCGATTGCCGCATATCTGAGCGTGCGTTTCCTGATGCGTTATTTCGAAGGGCGCGGGCGGCTTGCGTCGTTCGGCCTGTACTGCGTGCTCGCGGGGCTGTTCTGTCTCGGCTGGTTCATGTTCCACGCGCAGCCGGTTTGATCTGCAATTGGCGTTTCCGATCGCTTCCGCGAAGCGATCGGGTATAATTACTGGCTTAGTTTTTTGCCGAGTTCGTGGCGGGACGTTTTTCATGGCTGTCTGCGGTCTCCGGCAGCCTCCCGCAGTGTAAAGCGCGGCGCTTGCCGTGATTTTCTTCCTTGGCGACCGCCCTTAGCTCAGTCGGATAGAGCAACGGCCTTCTAAGCCGTAGGTCACACGTTCGAATCGTGTAGGGCGGGCCAGAATTCTTCGCTTATTCAAGCACTTACAATCTCGCCTTAACCGCTTGGTTAGGATCGGATACAGGTCGGATGCACTCTCGTTGTGGCGAGAGTGTGGCGGGATTTTACCGCTGCTGCCCCTAGAACGGGATGTCGTCTTCTTCATTCGCCGGTGACGATAAGAAAGGCGTACCGTCATCCAGTAGAACCCCCGGATTGTCGGGGTCCGTCTCGCTCTCTAGCGCCTCGGCGAATCGCTTCTGCCAGTCCGGGTTTAGCGCGGTTACGGCATTTATGAGCCTGCTACGCACCGGCTCTTCTCCGTTCTTGACCGCGTTCGCGACGGCGCGCACCGCTCTAGAAATGAGAGCAGGTTCGAGCAACACCTCATCAAGCTGCAAAAAGAAGAACTTGACTACGTAGAGTCTCGCATTCGGGTTTGAGTCCTCCAAGCGCCTGTCCAATCAATGCCGACCCGTCGCCGTCTACGCCAGCACGTTCGCGCAGCAAATTGCTAATGAAGTGTGTTGCGTCAAGTACCGCGTGTGAATAATTCTCTGCTTCGTAAGCCACGCGGATCGCATCCCATAGTGCCTCGGGAATGTGGGTTTGCAGGTTCATGTATGAGCAGTGACTGGGTTATGTGCTGGCATCGTAGCAGACCCGAACCCATTTTTGCCGCACCTATTTGCGGCCGCTTACGCCACTCGCTCGCACGCGTGCGCCCCCGTGCGCGGGTGTGCGCGGTTTATCCAGCGGGACTGGTCGCCGGGCACCGTCCGCTTTCAATGTCGGGCTGTCGGGCGCAACGTGAGCCGCGCCGCGTGCTGGCGGTCCCCGCGCTACGCGCGAAAGCGGGGCCTCATCTATGCCGCTATCATGTTCGTTCCCTAATTGATGGAGTGACACATGGGCTGGGTAATCGCGTATTGCTGCGTCGTGTGGCTGGTCGCGCTAGTTACGCGCTGGCCGACATACGCCTCAGGGTTCATTGCTCGCCCGTTCCAAATGAGCGTATTCGTTCTCTTGCTTCCGGTTCTGCTGCCGCTGGTGTGGCTGGTCGGCATCGTCACGACTGTTGCGGGTGCGGTGCGCAAGTAGATGGTGCAGTGCTGCGCTCGGTACGTTAGGCCATGCGGTAACGTAACCGGTGAGTCATGCTTGGTTTGGTAACGTAATTCAGGTGTTGACTGCCCATTCGTTACTGGCTACTATTCGTTTGCCTAAACGTTACCAAGGACAAGAACATGGCAATTCGAGCGTACCTTCGAGCATCGACTGCCGATCAGGACGCGGATCGTGCACGCGACAGCTTGACTCGATTCGTCGCCGAGCACGGCGCGAGCATCACTGCTTTCTATGTCGAGAACGCATCCGGCACGAAGTTGAACCGGCCCGCGCTCGATGACTTGCTGGACGAATCGCATCCGGGCGACGTGCTACTTGTGGAAGGGATCGACCGTCTAACGCGACTGACTCAGGACGATTGGGAAGCGCTTAAAAAGCGGATCGAGGACACGGGCTTGCTGATCTGCGCGAAGTACGTGCCGATGACGCACAAGCTACTGACCGCGACGCAGGGCCAGCGAAAGGACTGGACGCACGATGCTACGGAGAAGGCGCTGCGCGGCTTGATGGTTGAGCTTGCAGCGGCGAAAGCCCGCGAGGACTATGAAGTGCGCCGCGAGCGCGCCGAGCAGGGCATCGCGCGTCGGAAGGCGCGTGACGCTGCTGGTGAGACGCTCCGGGCGGGATACGCGGGCCGTAAGGCTGATGCTGCCATGCACCGGAAGATCGTTGACCTGCGCCAGCGCGGCATGACGTACAGCCAAATCGCTGACATGCTTGGGACGACCCGGCCGACGATTGCTCGCGCATTGCGCGCGGCTGGATTGCTGATGGAGGGTACAGCCGAGTAGGCGCTGGCACCGCACGTACCACAGTAACGCTCGGTTCAGTCTTGGCGGATCGACCGGGCATCACCTAACCGATGCGGGCCAGCGTGCCCGCAGAGTACCGCAAAATGACCATGAATCAAACGAGCATCAGCATCGCGAACATCGACATCGACGCAGCACAGGCCGAGGCGTACGACCAAGGCGCAGAATTCGCCGAGAAGGATTGGCCGCGCTGGCTGGATGAGCCGTGGGGACCGGCGAGCATGGCCGAGCATTGCGAGGTCATGTGGGAAGTCATGTTCGAGAAGGTTTGTCCGGAATGGGCTGGGAATGACGACGTGCGCGGCGCGTTCTTCGTCGGCTACGAGGATCGGGCGACCGAGTTGGCGACTGCTGGCGAGGCTGGCTATGAGACGCTGGTCGAGGCCGGAACCGTGGTAGATACGGACGGATGGGTCTTGCAGTCCGAGCCGTGGACGAAGAAGGCGAGCACCGCTGAGCGGGCGGCGAGGGTGCTGCGTGCCGCCGATGCTGGCGCGGCGGCGTGGCGGGCACGAGCAGCACTGAGCGGCAGCAAGGGCGACCGATACAGGGCAGATGAGGCGGAGATTGCGGCGCAGGCATTGAGCGAGTCCATTCTTGCGGCGGGCACGCTGACGATTCACTGACGCAATGCTTGCGGCGACGCGGCCTGAGCACAATCTGATTCGGGCCACCGCTGAAGGGGAACCCTGTACTTCTATTCTTCTCCATAAAATAGTGCAGGAAGGGGGAACCTATCGGGCTATTCAGTGCAAGGGCTAGGCTGCGTAAGGGATTGCGGCTGAGCGCCGTTTCGGGTAGGTTCCCCCTCTCACAATCAAGTCAGTATCAGAAGCTACATGGGTTCATCAACCAAGGCCGCGCTCTCCGACGCGGCGCGTGCCGCCATTCTCGCCGACCATATCAAGGGCTTTCAGCGAAAGTTAGATCAAGCGCGCCGCGAAGTAATCGCTGATGCGAAGGCGCGGGGTATCGACATCGACATCATTGGATCCGTCATCGTGCGGCCGAAGAAGCCGCAAGCGTACTACGAGGCTATTCGTAAAGGGCTGGCGTTCATCGTGAATCCGGCGCTAGACGGCCTGCCCCGGTCGGAGATCAGGGATGCTGTCGCGAAGCATGCGGGGTTCGCTGCTGTCGGTATCGGCCCAAAGGCATGGTCGAGCACGAAGCTACCGCCGCGCCTCATTGAATATGCTGAGTCCCGGCTCATCGACGCTGGCCTGATGACGGATGCTGACCGATGGAATGGTCGCGGGAAGCCCCGACTGGACACGTTCTCCAAGGTCGCCAAGTTCCGGCTCGCCGCTCATAAGGTGGCAGACGAGACGGGGCGGGACTTCGCCGCTGGCCGATTCGCCTTCCTCGGCGACGATCAGGTGAATTGGTTCGGATCGGTGCGGACGCTTCGCCGGAAGGGGAACGGCGGTACGCTGGTGGTGCGCAGCGGTGGGAAGGATCACGGCGTCGTTGCGACTTTGCTGGCGCTGGATAAGACCCTGACCAAAGAGACGATTCTCTGCTGGCTCAGGAATGCCGACGAGGCGGCGCGTGTCGCGCGGGAGCGCGCCGAGGTGCAGGCCGCTGCGGAAGCCGCCGATAAGGATGCTGCTGATGAGATCGATGTGGCTCTTGGCGACATCCTTGGAGAGTGAGCGGCAGGCACGCCGTTACGCCCGGCACACGTGAAACTGCCCGGCTGAGAAATGAACCCGCAAGGCGCACACGAGTTCGGCCCTCACATCGCTTCCACAGGCCCGTGACGGGCTGATTGCGCCCCGGCAGCACATTCCTACTTCATCTTTTCCCGGCCGCGTAGCGCCCGTTATGGCGGTTCCCGCCGCGCCTGCCAAATCCTTGGCAGTAATCCGACCGCGCGGGATTCAATTTCGTGACCCACAGCGGGCAAGGGAACGCCAATTTCGTCCCCCTCTAAAGACACTAACAATAGGAGGTCACATGGCAGCGGACTACCTTGTCCCGTCGCTGGAAGCGGTTGGACCAAGGGAGGGAACCCGATTTCATGTCCCTCTGACAGGCACACGCAGGCACATTCGCCGCGACACTTCAACTGAGGCCCGCTCAATGGCAGGCCTCATCACATTTGGAGGGCATGACATGAGCGGGACCATTTATCACCCACTGGAGCACAACGCCGGAGCGCGACGCTATTTCGAAGCACTGCGGGCGCGGGCTTCGCGAGGGCCGGCAGCCGCATGGAGGGAAGCGGTCGAAACGACAACGGGCGGGTTGCCAAGTTGGGCCGTGCGGGAGCGCGCGGGGCGTCCGAAGAAGGCGGCTCGGGCATGAGCGGCGCGTACGAACGCATGGAACAGGAACGTATCGCTCGGCGGGCTGCGCTGGGAGTTCCGATGGCGCAGCCGGAAGAACCCGAGCCGGACGTAATCGAACAGGCGGCGAAGCTGCGCGGTGTGAATCGCGCTTCGCTCGCGGTAAGTGCGGCTATGCGCGGCGTCAGCATCGAAGACTTCTCACGCGAGGCCATTCGAAAGGCTGCGAAACCTCCGCCCCCGGTGATTGATCGCCGCTACATCGAGCGGGCGCGGCGCGGCTATCGGCTTCCGCGTTGATTGTCGGCGGTATGCGAACGGGCGGCTATCTGTTCTCCATCTTGTAGAACTTTGCGTCGAACGCGGCGAGGTTCGCCCATTACCAACAGAACACCAATAGGAGGATTCGAACATGGAAACAGCAGTGAGCACTACCCCGGATACGCGCATGACGAATGAGCAGGCTTACGACCGTGCGCTCGAAATCTTGCTCGGCGCGGCTGGGCTGGACCGTACACAGGCGATTTTGTCGGAGGTGATTGTGGATTTCCGTAAGCGCGAGCCGGACAACGCGCATGTTACGGATGACCCCGAGCGCGCCTTTGCATTCGGTCCCGATCTACTCGCACGAGCGCGGGCGATAGAGTAGAGCGAAACGTCCGAACGCGCGGAGCAGCACTGAAACTGCCCGGTCGAAAATGGCTGTCGTGTGGCGCACGCGGTTTTGTGTGCGGCGCGTAGCCTGTCACACAGTCAGCCGAACGTAGAAGGTCGGCCAATCAGACAAGCCGCACTTAGTGGTGTGGTATTAAATAAGGAGTGCAGATGTACATATCATTCTCTTTCGAACCTGACGGCGGGACAGTCTAATGTGCGCGCTGTTTCAGATGATTGCTGGCGCGGGTGTTGGCATGATGCAGGCCCGCCTTCAGAACGCGCAGAACGACGCGCAGTACAGGTTGGACTCCGCGAAGACTGAGGCAGCGAATATGCTGTCGAAGGACTCGGCGGACAACAACAACATGATCCGCGACGCGGGGAACGCATTTCTCGCGGCGCAGGCGGCGCTGTCGAACACCCAGCGCTCGATTGGCAACCAGAACCGCGCCATCGCTATCGGCTCGCAGACGAACGCACAGGCCGTGAACATGGCACGGGCTCAGGAGGCGATGACACGCGGCAGCGTGGAGCAGCAGATTGCGGCGGCGGGCCAACTCGGCGCGTTGCGAGCCGATGCCGCCGCACGCGGAGTTGGTGGCACGTCCGCCGACATCATGCGCGCGACTATGCAGACAACAACCTCACGTCTCACGACGATGCAGTCCACGAAGGGCGCGCAGATGTCCTTCGATCAGGTGATGGTGGCAGCGGGCCTACGTTCAAACCTCATCACCTCGCAGGACTACGGGCAGACCGTCGCGGGTATGAACTACCAGAAGGACATCCCACAGACGTTCCTTGCACCGGAGAAGTCGCCGGACATCACGGCGACGCAGGGCGCGCTCATGGGCGCTGCTGGCGGAGCGGGGTTTCAGCAATTCCGAAACTCTGGCGGCGGCAGTGTCGGCGGCAACGGTGGGGTGGGGCAGACTCCGGGTTTCTCGTCGCAGTCGATCCTACAAGGCGTGAGCAGCTTCGCTGACTCGTGGGGCGCAGGGAATGGCGGGTCGGCATTCGGCAGCAGCTCGTACAGCGGCCGGAACGACTTCGGCTTCACGCTCGGCGGCAGCGGCGGCGGATCAAGCAGCAACAATTCCTTCAACTTCGCACTCGACTAAGGAGAGCAGATGGCTAATGTGAACTTCGGCCTGTCCGGCGACGGCGGCGTAGTCACGCAACAGAGCACGTTTGGCGGCGGAGGTTCCACTAGCTTCTCTGGTGGCCCGTCCGGCGCGGGCCAATCCAGCGGTAGCGTTGTATCAGGCGGTAACGCGATTCAGTTCGCCGACACGGTGGCACGGCGCGGTATGCAGAACATCGACACTCTGAACAAGCTGGCGGGCGGGCTGCTCCAGCCGTACATTGAGCGGCAGAAGAAGCTCCAATACGCGGAGGGCATGGCGCAGGCAGCTCAGGGCAAGAGCCTGATCGACATTGAGAACGAGCAGCCTTGGTACACGAGGCTGTACGGCCCGGACGCTACGGTGCAGGGCGCGCAGGCATTCAACGTCGCAGCGGCAATGCAGGACGCGCAGTCGCAGTTCATGCAGGCGATGCCGCAGCTTCGTGAGAAGTCGCCGGACCAAGTGCGTGCGTACATCGTGGACAAGATGAGTCGGGTTCAGAGCACCGGCGACCCCTCGTTCGATGCTCTGGTGCAGCAGGGGTTTGCCGAGCAGCTTCCGAAGATGCTCGACACGCACATGGGGCAGTACATGCAGTTCACGCAGGAGCAAGCGTACAACGGCTTTACGAACCTTGGGACGGTCGGCGGCAAAGCGTTACAGGACACACTCACAGCGAACAACAACCCCCAGCAAGCAGATGTGGACCGCGCTTACGCTGACTTTACGAACCGGCTCATTCGACCCGCGAACATGACCACTGAGGCGTATCACCGCGGGCTCCGCGACATCACGCTCAGCAATGCGCGTAGCGGACACTGGCAGGCGGTGCGCGCTGTTAGGGCGATGCCTGAATACCAGTCCATGCCGACTGACATGAAGGACAATCTCGAAGTACAGATTCCGCGACTGGAGCACGAGTCCTCATTGAAGAACCCGGCAGCGAGGAACCTGTTCACATCGCGAGCTGACCTCCGGTGGAGTCTGCAACATGGCACGACAGGAATGGACTCGTCTCCGGAAGGGCACGCGAAACTTGATGCCGCGATGGACTCGATGGAGGACTCGAACCGGAAGCTAAACGGCGATGCTACCGTGATGTACGACAACGAACAGCGGGCGCAAATGCACAAGATGCTCGACGCGGGGAACGCCAACATTCTGGCGCAGTACCAGAAGGCGCAGTTGAAGCAGTTGAACTACGATCAGTCGATTGAGCTTGTGATGAAGGCTGTTAACGGCTCGTCGCCAGCGGCCCTGACAGGCTTGCCGCTTCCGGATGGTGCGAAGGCGCAAGCTGTAGACACCATGTTCCAACAGGCTACCGGCACGCAGTTCGCTAATCATCCGGACGCACAGGCTAACCTGTTCGATAAGCTGAGCACGGTTGCCTATGATTCGTCGCTCCAATCCCCGATGCTCAAGCAAGTGTTGACCCAGCAAATGAACCTCATGCTGAATGGAGACGCGCCGCTTACCCCGGACATGGCGCAGGCATTGCAGTACGCGGACGCGTTGCGGCGAGGGACCGGCGGCGAAGGGGCAGTGATGGCGTACATGGGCGACTCGATGGGGCCGAAGGTGATTGCGCTGTTGAACAGCGGGTACAAGCTGGATGATCCTTTGCAACTCAAGACAGCCCGGCACCTAATCAGCCGGGGCGCAGGGGCAGGCGCTACGGCGCAGGAGGTACAGGATGCGCAGCGCGCTGTGGCGAGCGCTTCGCCGGGGTGGTTCAAGCGCATGATTCCGCTGTGGGGCGGGGATGGTGAGCTAACACCATACAACCTGACGGACGGCAACAAGCGGCAGCTTGCCGCACATATCGCGCCACTCATCGCGCAGTACAAGAAAGCGTATGCATACGACGACGACACGGCGGCACGTACCGCGCTGTCGCAAGTGGTGGCGAATGCGGACCTTGTGCCCGGCGCAGTTGTCTTGAACAACCGAGCCTTCGGCGCGCGCCCGTTCTACGAGATGGTGAATCGGGAGTTCCCCGGCGCAGTGGGGCGGCAGGGGCAGGAGAACTATCAGGCGGCGTTGAAGTGGGCGATTGAGAAGCAAGCGGGACCGCTGGAGCCGGAGATTACCGGGGATGCTATTGACGTAGGCATGGCGCTGACGCCGTTCAGTTCACGCAGTAAAGCGGCCGCGATGGAGTACCCGTATTGGCAAGTAACGTCCGGTGAGAACCTTGGTAACGGCTTCATGTCCTTGTTCCTGACGAATCGACAAGGGCATCAGCAAATGATTAACATCGACGCGAAGGTGGTTGCTCAACGTATGCGGGATACCTTTGGCAACAAGCCGGAACACGTCGACCCGGACATTGGGCTTTCGAGCAAGAACGCTTGGGGCTGGGCTTACTAGGCGTGCAGCAGCGCGGTAGCAGGCAGGCGACACCCGTGAGGGTGTCGCTTGTCGCACCGTTCACTCGTTTCTGTATCTGTTGGCGCGGGCGTCAGCCGAGCAAGGCGAAGCCGACGCGAGCCGCGCTTGCTATCGGTCGGTACGCTGGATACTCTATCGAACCCGACTGCACGGAACTGGGAACCTGATTCGAACTGGAGAATGAGCAATGCTCGTAAGGAGTACGTGGCGACGGAAGCGCCCGAAATTTGGGCTGACAACCACCTCCGCGATTAGGTGGGCGGCCCTCCGTCGCAATCGGGTGGGTGATGGCTCGGCTTCGCGCAACGGCAAACTGACCTCCAGCGCTATTCAACACAAGGTAGCCGGACTTCCTCGGCTGAGCTGTTCAAGGTTCGTGCGGGCGATCCGGTAGCAGTCTATCCGCGCTTGCCACAAGTCGCCGTAGCTCGTGCGTTAATTGCTCGATGGTCAAGGAGGTTACAGCCGGGTCGGCTGGGCCGTCCAGCCGCCGTGCTACGTCATCAAGCTGTAGATGGGTGTACCGTTCCAGCATCGTCCATGTCTTGTGTCCGGTAATGCGGGCTACTTCTGGCACGGTCAGCCTACGCTCAAAGAATCTCGAGGTCGCCTCGTGTCGCAAGTCGTGGAATCGGAAGTCGTGTATCTTGGCCCGCCGCACGGCACGAATGAATGCGCGTTTGACAGCCTCGGCGGTTACACCCGCGAACACTTGACCCTCCCGGTTGCCGTTCTCGGACGGAGTTGCTGGCACTCGTTCAAGAATCGCCACAGCGCGAGATGATAGCGGGACCCCGCGAGCTGTACCGTTCTTTGTCATCGGAAGGCGGGCATAGCGGCCGGGCAGGCTGATGTGCGTCCAGTCAAGCGAAGCTATTTCGGACTGGCGCATTGCTGTCTCAAGGGCGAACTCAACTACGGGCAGAAGGTACGGCGCTCTAGCATCGGCGCACGCGGCAAGCAGTGCCGGTTCTTCTCCGGGGCGTAGCCGCCGATCTCTTGGGGGAGATTCAGGTGGACGACGTACCTTTGTGAAGGGGTTTTGAACAAGCGGTGCGCTCCATTCCTCTATCCCGATCTTGACGACGTGGGCGAGCAACGTCATGTCCCGCCTGACTGTCGATCCGCTGACGGATTGCAGGCGGCAGTCGCGCCATGTCGCGACGCGCGGGCGGTCGAGGTTGACGATGGGACAGTCGGCTATCTCGTGTTTGAGCAGACCATGCATTCGGATGGTTTCTTGCACGGCTGCCCGTTTAAGTGGGGTGACGGTCGCGAGGTAGAGGCGCATTAGGTCGCCGAGCGTGCGGTACTGGAATTCACACTCTGCGGCGATTCGCTGGCGCTCGGTTTCCATCTTCGACGCGTGGATGCGGCGGTGGATGAATGCCTCTTGCTCGGCAATCCACGTCTCGGCGTCTGTCCTGTCTTGGAATGCGCGGGAGAGCGTCGGGAACCCCTTGACGCGGATTGTTGCTTGAAGGCGTGTGCCGCTGCGGCGGGAGCGTGATTGGATAGTGCCCATGTCTGTTCTCCATTTGAGGTTGCAGGCGTGGGCAGTCATGCTGCTTGTGCTCGGAGCGGCAACTATGCCGACCGAGTATTGCTGTTTCGTGGCAGACCCCGCCGGAGCTGAATTGACCGGCGGCGAGGATTTGGTTACTGTTGCCTCGCCACGAACAAGTGGCAGCGGGTACGGTGTGCCGCCATGCATGCGGCTCGATTTCCCGACGACATTCTGAGAGAACTGCGTGAGTACGTACAATTACCTGAGCCATCAAAATTTGACCCCGGTGGAGCTCTTCTTCTTCGTTGCTGCCGACGAAACTTGCAAGCAAGTCGGCATAGATGATGTGGAGGCCGTCATTCTGATCTTCTCCGGTTTGCCAATTCTCCCGACTAGAGCAAAGCCGCTCGGGGCGACCAAGGGCACATCCGTGGCGTCGGTAATGTCGCGGTCTGTATTCCGGTACGAACTCAAGCGCAAGGTGCTCCCGACAGTTACTCTGCAAAGCATCAAGGGGCTGCGCGTGATCCTCACTCATCGATTAGCGGTATTCGTTGGAAGAACGTTGCCGGGTGTTGGCTGGGTACTACTCGCAAAGGACGCCTTCTACATTGTCCGCAATACCATTTCTAGGTACAACCAGCTTGCAAAGCCAGAAGACAGGGTTCTGTGATGGATGGTTACAGTTGGGAGGAATTGGAGGCGTTCGTTCGTAAAGAGGCGGCCGTATCGAGCAAGCGCGAGATTACTAAGGACACCACCGTATCCGGCGACCTCGGGCAAACCGGCGACGATGCGGATATGTTCATGGAGCGCTTCTTTGAGTTCTTCGGCATTGATCGCGGCGACTACGATTTCAACCGCTACTTCTTGATGGAAGGCGAAGGGCTGCTGTACCACTTCTTGCGCAAGTACATATTGAGGAGGTCCCATACCTTCAATCGCGAGGAACTCACCGTGGGGATGCTGGATAAGGCGCTGGTGCTCGGTAGGTGGGACTCGGAGGCGGTCCGCAAATAGCTGTTGCCTCGCGCTGGCTGGCCGGGAGGCTCGCGGCTTCCCGGCAATCGGCTTAGCCGAGCTTCAGAGCTAAGTCCTCGGCGCGTAGGTGTGTGTATCGCTTCAACATCGCGAGCGTCTTGTGCCCGGTGATGCTGGCGACCTCGACCGTCTGCAATCCCAGCTCGAAGAAGCGACTCGTCGCCTCGTGGCGCAGATCGTGCAGTCGGATACCGACGAGCCATTGAGGATCGGCGGGGCGCTCCAGCACGCGGCATGTGGACTCGTACAGACCACGCGCTCGCTGCACGGCACGGCAGAAAGCCCGCGTCAGGGCGTTCGCCGTCACTGCGAAGGGTGCGGCATGCCCGGCATCCTTGCGGGCCTGTAGAACGGCTGTGGCGACGCTGGACAGCGGCACGGTACGAGGCGTGTCAGTCTTCGTCAGCGGCAGGTGCGCGGTGCGGCGGTCCAGATCGATGTTCTCCCAGCGGAGGGTCGCCAGTTCGCCTCGGCGCATTCCCGTGGCTACGGCGAGCCGGATGAAGTCCCGCAGGTCGGGCGATTCCGTAGCATCGATGATGGCCTGAATTTCGTCGGGATGAAGCCGCCGATCTCGGCCTTGTGGCTTCCGTGGCTTGATGACCTTCGGGATGCCGGAAGGCAGGACGATGCCCCATTCTCGGGTTGCCAGCGTAAGCGCCCGGTTCAGCAGGTTTAGCTCGTGGATGACAGTCTGAGGCGACACCTCCTTGAGCCGGGCATCGCGGTAGCCGACGAGATGGGTCGAGGTGAGGGCGGTCAGCTTGTACGCGCCGAGTTGCTTCATGACCTTCTGAGCCCGGCCCTTGTCGCTGCCGCCGCTGCGTTTTGTCGGGGACACATCACGGGTGTATCGGTCGAGCAGGTCTGCTACGGTGGTCCGGTCGGCTTCGTCCGTGTTGACGAACAGCCCTCGGTCCATCTCCGCTTCGACCATGCGGCCCCATTCAGCGGCATCTGCGCGGGACGCGAATGTGCGAGTGCGGGACGGGAAGCCAGTCTTGCGGACTTGGCATTGCCACTTGCCGTCACGCTTGTTGATAGTTGCCATTGCGAACACCTTTCGGTTTCGCGGTGTGGCGAAATTGTGGCGAAGTGCTGCTCAGTTGGATACAAGCCGCGCCTTGCTGGGCGCGGCGACCCACGAGCAACGGCCTTCTAAGCCGTAGGTCACACGTTCGAATCGTGTAGGGCGGGCCAGTCAAATCAGGCGTTTGCGAGAACGCTCCTCGCGCTCCGATTCTCTCCTCGTTGGCTCATGTTAGCCAAGATGTAACCAAATCGGTCAACGTGCTGTCATTTTCCCGGTGTCGCTAGTTGTGATCGAGCACGGCGCAATCTGGACTTGTCGAGCGTAGTAGCCAGAGCAATCAGTTCTTTCTCCGAAAGCGTATCCGCTACGCCGCATCTTGCCGAACATTTTCGCGTCACCCAACGTTTCGAACCAATATAGGCAATATAGGTTCAAGCGCTCGTTGCGGAATGATTCGTTAAACGATCTCAATGTGGCAAGTGTTTGTCGGCTGTCCCGGTCGGCTGAAGTCCATTTTTTCCTGATCGCGATGCATCTGCATGTTTCTTGGTTTCTCGGTAAGTCCGGTGTTCATTCCGCGAAGCAGAGCCTGGATTTTCTAGAGAGCAGTTTTCAGGATGCATTCGGAGAATTTTCCAGTGTGGGAAATGGCGCCACAGCAGGCGCCACAGCACCATTCTTTATGGCATCACGATAATTCAAAATTATGGAACTATGGAGATAAATATTCAGCCTTCTTGGCGTTCTTCCGTATCTCTAGCCCATTGACTGCGGTCGTCAATGCACTGCGTCAGCACTTTGAGATCCCGGCGTAGAGTGCTCCTTCGGAAGATTCGCACCGGGATGCACGAATGGCTCTTGATTTTTCGGGCCTGTGTCGATAGCGTGCCGTGCATCGTCCGGGAACGCATAGTTCGGCTGTTTCGTTCGCCGCGACATACCAAGTTCGAAGGATGGCATGTCATCCGTTGACGGTGGCAGGAAGCTCTTTCAAGGGAAGCTTCGTTTGGATCATCTCTTCGATCACCGAAAGATGTGTCATCAAGTGTTTGTATGCGTTCGTGATCCCGTGCCGGTGGGTCAGAGCCATATGGAGCGAGCATGAAAATTCACCCGATTCCGCCCCTGCAATGCCTTGTTTTCTTTGATGCTGCTGCTCGGCACGGCAACTTCACGCGTGCAGCCGAGGAACTGAACGTTACGCAAGGTGCGGTCAGCAAGCAGGTTGTAAAGTTGGAGAGTTTTCTTGGCATGCAGTTGTTTGTGCGAGACGCAAAAGCACTTCATTTGACGCGCGCCGGACAGGCCTATGCCGACAGGATTCACGACATGCTCACAAGCTGCGCGGAAGCCACTGCGTTTGTCATGAAGGAGCCCTCGCCACATAGCATTACGATCGCGTGTGCGTCTGGCACGGCCGGCATGTTTTTGACACCCATCATCGCCGATTTCAGCCGAGAGTATCCCAATGTGGCAATTCGAATCTTGGTTCGAGAGGGTGTTTTCAATCTGAACACCGCGGAATTCGACATCGGCGTTTATTACATTCGCGATGTCCCGCCTCCCGGCATGAGCGGGGTCCGTATTATCGAAGAAGAGGTACACGCTTATTGTGCGCCCGGCTACCTGGGGCGCTGGCGCGTATCGCCGCAAGAATTGACGAGTGCGACGTTGCTCGTCGCAGAGGAGCAGCAGCGTCAATGGATGAGCTGGCGCGACTGGTTCCATCTATGCGATAGCGAGATCGCGTACAAGCCATCGCGCACAATAACGGCCAATAGCTATCCCGTATTGCTACAGCTTGCGCTGCGAGGTCATGGTGTCCTCCTCGGATGGAACCAAATGATCACGCCCTTGGTTGAAAGCTCCGATTTGGTGCTTGCATCGGACGCAAGCGCGAGCTTCGGCGGAGCGTACCAGTTGGTTTGGCCCGACGACCGCCGCGATACGGCGGCCGTGGCGCATTTCCGGGAGTGGTTGCTGAAGCGGGTGCCATTGAAGAGATGACCGGGCATTCCAGAAACTCAGCCTCGCCAGAAAAAAATTCAGAGTAAGGAGGCGAGAAAAACTCGTACCATTGGCTGCGCCGTTGATCGTTGCCAAAGGCGCCAGAACATCAAAATCCGAGGGCACAAGAATATGGAAACCGTTGTTGGCTTGCGCGGGGGAAAGCGAGACATCGCCGTACAGGAGAGGACCAAGGCAGTCGTCGCCGTGATCATAGGAAATGGGTTCGAGTGGTTCGATTTTATTTCCTATGGTTTCTTTTCTGTCATCATTGCAAAAATATTCTTTCCGACATCGGACGACAATCTGTCCCTGTTGCTGTCTGTTTCCACGATTGGCGTCGGATTTTTTATGCGGCCAGTGGGCGGTATTGTCTTGGGGGGGATGGCGGATAAAATCGGGCGCCGCGCAACCCTGGTTATGACGATAACGTTGATGACCATCGGTACGGCCTTGATTGCTTTTGCGCCAACTTACAAGGGTGCCGGTATTTTGGCGCCATTGATGATCGTATGCGCACGCCTATTGCAAGGGTTTTCCGCTGGAGGGGAAATGGGCGGTGCTACCGGATTTCTAAGAGATCATGTGCCCGTCGAACGGCTGGGCTATTACACCAGTTGGATTCAGGCGAGCATCGGATTTGCGATTATCCTTGCATCGGTTCTTGCGGTTGTGCTTGTCAAGTATCTGAGCGCTGAGCAAGTCGAGTCATGGGGGTGGCGCATACCATTCTTGATTGGCTTGTGTCTTGGTCCGCTCGGGATCTATATTCGCAACCAGGTGCATGAATCTACGGAGGAGGCTTCTCGTATCCGAGAGCGCACGCCGGTGTTCGAGATCGTGCGTCGGTGGAAGAGTGAAACCTTGATAGGATTTGGTCTTGTGATATTTTGGACCGTTTGCTCATATGTACTGCTCTTCTATATCCCCACGTATGCGACAAAGGTTTTGCATTTGCCGGCATCGACAGGGTTTATCGCTGTTCTCGTCGGGGCGTCGATTGTTCTCTTTGTAACGCCCATTTTTGGTCATCTGTCTGATCGATATGGGCGGCGCCGATTTCTCATGGGGGCGCTCGTCATTGCCGTCGTGGCTGCGTACCCCATGTTCAGACTCCTGAATGTGAGCCCCGGTTTGCATTCGCTGCTGCTGTTCCAGATCATCTTCGGGCTCGTCATTGCGAGCTATGAAGGGCCAATCCTGGCGGCATTGAGCGATACGTTTCCACGTCAAATTGTTTCCACGGGAATTTCAATTTCGTACAATCTCGCTGTCATTACGTTTGGTGGATTTTCGGCGGCGATTCTTACCTGGGCAATTGCGGCGACACAGAACAACCTTGCTCCTGCATTTTACGTGATGGGAACTGCGGCCCTCAGCTTTATCGCGGCGGCCTGTTGGTCTCCGCAAAAAACGTAAGTCGTGCCGGTGTAGTTATTGTCTTGGCGAATCGATTTGATTGCAATTAATTGAAAGCTGATGTGAGATCCATTTTTAGGGAGCTCACATTTTTCCTTGTTTTCCATCTGCGAAAAGATGAGTTGGCCCTCGGTGCAGATGGCTTTGCTGTGTGCTGCCTTGTTAAACTGAAATGCGGTGCCCAGCCTTTTTATTCTGCGTAAGTAAATGTGAAGGTTGATTGTGTTCGAGGACATGGTGTCTTGTTTGAATCTGATGATTTGAGGTGTAAATCTATATAGATGGTATAAAAATGAGCGAACTGAATTCTGAATCCTTTCAAGAGCTCCGGGCCAGATTGAAGTCGATTGCGGAGGAGGCCGAGATTGCGCGAAAAAGGGAAGCAGCGGACGCGATCAAGGCGATACGACAAACCATCCTTCAGTATGGAATTTCCGCAGAGGACATCTTCGGTCGAGCAAAGCCGAATCGAGGACGCGGGAAACTCCTTCGTGGTCCGATCGCCCCAAAATACCGCGACCCGGAAACGGGCGCGACGTGGAGCGGTCGAGGGAGGCCGCCTCAGTGGATCGCGGGCAGGAATCGAGATTCGTTTCTGATCATCGGACAGCGTGAAAGCGGCACGAGATAACCGGGTGCTCGCAAAGGTTCCGACCGGATTCATCCGGATGGCTAGCTGTAACGACTTGCATTTGAAAACGACCATGCTTGAAATCAGCGGCGTTTTCTGCTCGAAATAGCTGCAACTGACGAATCACGCGTGCTTGGATTAACTGCAACTGTGCTTGCATTCCATTTCCGCCTGCTCACATTATCTGCCACTGATGCTTGTCGAGGAGACGGCACTGACTACTTGGATATCCCCTCGAATGCCAGGTCAAACTGGCCGGCCCGTTTGACCTCGTCACCATGCAGATACGTCGATGTCGTCGAGATCGACGCGTGCCGCAGGTTGTCGCGCACCATGATCAGCTCAGCCCCGCGCGCGAGCGCGTGCGCGGCGTGCGCGTATGCCGCATCCAGTGTGGGCTTGTGCGACGTAGCTTGTTCGCCATTGCGAGGATGATCGCCTTGCCGCTGTCGTTCTCCGCGATGATCTCCTTGACCCCATTAGCCGCATCGACTTGCCGGACTTCTTGTCCTTGAAATCCATGCCCTCGATCACGTCCTGAGCCGACTTCTCATTCGATTGCAGCCAGTTGTAACCGATCGCATACACCCGGTATCGGTATTTCAGGAAGTGTTTGAAAGCCTCTGGATCTTTCGTGATCTTCTGCCCCCGGCCTTGCGCTCCGGCATCGGTCGCCCCATAGTCGGCCGGTTCGGTATCCAGCAGGGGCTTGAGCGTACACTTCTTGCCGTCGGGGCCGGTGTCGATCCATTGCCCCTGCATTTCGTTCAGGTGCATCGCTTCGTTCAACTGCTCCTCCAGCCATGCCAGCACCGGTTGATAGCTCGAGCGGTACACCGAGCCCCAGCCACGTCGACGCGCCTCTGCCTCATCGACATACTGGTTTTCCTTGTCACCCTTTTGGAGCTTGCCGGCACGGATCGGGCCGAACAGGGTCACCGCGGCTACGGTCGATCAGGCGGCCGGGTTGCCGATCTGAGTTCCGTCAGTTGCAGCTATTTCGAGCAGAAAACGCCGCTGATTTCAAGCACGGTCGTTTTCGAATGCAAGTCGTTACACGTACGATGCGCCGGCCGCCTGATCGACCGAAGTACGCGGGCAGCCAGGCATCGTCGCATCACCGCGACTTTCGCTTGACCGTCAGCGTTTTCCAGCTCTCGTCATCGAGCAGGCGAGTGAACAGCCGATTCCGCATGGCGCCCGTCAGCGGCGTCAAGCCGAGCAATACGCTGAACGCAATGCCGCTCGCCGCGAAGTAACGCAGCAGCGTGAGTTCGAAATCGGTGGATTCTTTATCCAGTGCCTTCAGCCTGGCGGCATCGGTTCCCTTTCGGTCTTCCAGCAGTTCCGGACTTTCAATGATCGCCGCCAGCACTGCACGCGCGACCGAGTTCGGTTGATTGATGGCCTCACGGAAGATGGCAATCTGCGCAGAAAGGTTCGGTTCAGCCTTCGACACACCCTCGTTCACGAGGTAATCGTGTGCAAACTGTTCGAATTGCTGCTGCTGGAATTCCAGCAACGCTTTGAGCACGCCTTGCTTGGTACGAAACTGATGCAGCAAGCCGCCCTTACTGATGCCGCTTTCGCGCGATAGCGAGTCAAACGTCAATCCACCAACGCCGTCGCGCGTCAGGATGCTGAGTGCGGCGTCGATGGCCTTCTTGCGGGAAATTTCCGAGCGGGTCTGGTTGTCCATTTACGGGGCGTGATGGCGTCGCGCGCTCGCGCGCGGTGACGGGGCAGTAGGGCGGAGCGAGCCCGCAGGCAACGCCCCGGACCGCAAACAACTCATTGTACCTTGTCGATCATTCGTTCAAAAACAAACCGGGTAGACGGTTTACATCTGAGCGAGGCGATGTTACGCTTCGGCCACGTCAAGCCTTTCGACATTTCATCGCTGGCGGCGCCAAGCGCCTTCTCAAGGAATCCGATATGAACAGGACCCGATTCATTTCTTTTCTCGTCTCGAGCGCCGCGGCGCTCACGCTGACGGCGTGCGCCGGCGTGCAGCCCGTTGCGTATTCCGGTCTGTCATCCTCGTCGCAACTGACGCAGAACCGGACCGGCGACGCCGCAAAGGTGCCGTATCGGTACGCAGCACAGGTGGACTGGTCGAAATATCGGCAGGTCATTGTCGACCCAGTCGTTATCTACGCTGGCCAGGACAATCAGTTCGGCGACTTGAATGCCCAGGACAGGGCGACGCTCGCGGACTACATGGGCAAGACGTTCACCGAAAAACTCGCGAAACGCTTCCAGATTGCACCACAGCCGTCGCCTGCGGCGCTGCGCGTCCGGCTCACGCTCACGGGTGCAGAAAAGACGACGGCGGTGGTCGGGCAAGCCATGCATTTCGACATCGCCGGCAACCTTTATAACGGCGTGCAGGCAATCCGGGGTGGCAAGGGGGCGTTCAGCGGCTCGGTCTCCTATGCGGTCGAGGTCTACGACAGCACGAGCGGTCGGCTGCTGATCGCCTATGTGACGAAGCAATATCCAAACGCGATGAATCTGCCCGCTGCATTCGGCTCGCTCAGCGCGGCCCGGACCGGAATCGACAAGGGCGCGGACGCGCTCGTCAGTCAATTGCAATAGGGATGCGCCGCACGCCACGAGGCGACGAGCCGGCGCTCACGCGCCTCGCTGAGCCGACCACTACTGATGTGGAGTATGAACATGCGCGCAATCGCCCATCTCGTTCTTGTCACGCCACCTCCGCTCATGGTTTCAATCGTGTTCCTGGCGGCCTATCTGATCATCGGGATTCCTGCTCATCTGATGCGCGGTGCGATTGCGCGGGACATATTCGGCACGATGGCCGGCGTGTTTGCCGCGCTCTTTTATCTGACGCTGGTGTTGGGCTTTCCGGCGGACATCCAGGACCTGTCCCGATGATCGCGCGCGGCGCTTCGACAGCGGCGTGCGAGCGATGGAAACAGCTCATTCAGAACCGCGACGACAACGTCGTTGCCGCCTTGCAACGAGCGGTTGTGGGGCCACGCATCGCCAGCGGGGCAGCATGACGAATGGCATCCTGCGGTGTCTGAGGCCGTACCTGATTCGTGTTCGTCGGATTGCCAAGAGCGTACGCAACGTCGTCACCGGGACGCTATAGCGGTGGGCGCGCGCTGGCTTCTGGTTGCGTGTTGTGTTCCGCTCGCAGCGCTGCTCGTCGTCCTGCTGACCGAAATGTGGCCCCAGTCGGAGGCTGCGGTCACGGTCCGCTTCGTCAATGCGAAAGGTTTCGAGCCGGGCAAGACAATTGTGCGCTACCGCGGCGTCGAAATTGGCCGACTGACCGCGCTGAACATATCCGCAGACCGGATGAGGGTGCTTGCCGTGCTCCGTCTCGACGGCAACGCAACTCGCTTTACCACGTGTGACGCGAGGTTCTGGATCGTTCGCCCGAGCGTCGACCTGACGGGCGTATCTCGTCTCGATACGGCATTCTCGGGTCCGTACATTGGAGTCGACATAGGGAGCGCGCCCCGGCAATGTCGCGACTTCGACGGACGCGAGGCTCCACCTCCAGCACTGCATGACTCCAACGGTACGCGATTCGCTCTTCATGCCGCGTCAATGGGCTCGTTGAGGGTTGGGTCGCCTGTTTATTTCAAGCAGATGCGAGCTGGGAGCGTGCTCGCCACGTCACTGCCCGCGCAGGGTGGCGGTGTCGACATCAGCGCTTGGATTGCCGAGCCGTTCGACCGCTACGTCACGGCGAACACACGTTGGTGGCATGCGAGCGGCATTGATGCACGGCTCGGTTCCGAAGGCTTCAAGCTGGACGTGTCGTCGCTGCAGGCGCTTTGGTCGGGCGGGATCGGATTCGATAACCCGGACTCATCGGATGAGGGCGGCCGTCGCGTGTCGGATGGCGAGCCGTTCACTTTGTTTGCCAGCCGAGCCGACGCGCTCCGCCGAGCGGGTGACGGACCTGCCGCATCTGTTCTAATGCGGTTCGCAGCGTCATCTCGAGGATTGTTCGTGGGCGCTCCAGTCGACTTCCACGGTGTCGAAATTGGCGAGATCACGGGGATTGCGGTTGCTTTCGATATCGCTCGTCAGCGCTCGGAGACAGTCGTCACGACGAACATATATCCGGCACGACTCGGCCAAGGCTACAGGCGTGCGTTGGGTAACGGCGATAACGCAGCCGGCAGGGGCCTGCTGCGCGACCTGGTCAGGCAGGGGCTGCGCGGTCAGTTGCGTGTCGGAAATCAGTTGACCGAAAAGCGCTACATCGCGCTCGACTTTTTTCCGCACGCCACACCGGTCAATATCGACACCCATCACGCGATGGTCGAACTGCCGACCGTACCGAACATGTTCGATTCATTGCGCAATCAACTCGCTGGTATCGGCGATCGGCTAGGCCATTTTCCGGTTGACGAGGTCGGACATCATTTCGACGCGGCGACGAAATCCGCCGGTTCACTGGGCCGGACATTCGATACCGAGTTGGCGCCGAGCGCACGCTCAGCTCGGATCGCTGCAGAGCGATTGTTTGATGCGGCAGCGGTGGTGCGTCGGACCGGCAAGCAGGAACATGCATCAAGTCTCGACACTGATGCCACTCAACGCGAACGGGACGACGGAGCGAGCATGTCCGGTGACCGGGAATTCCGGAAGACGCCGCCACCGTTGAAGCCGGGAGGCGGTGGACTGGACTAAATCCGGCCGTGGCGGGTTTCTCGTGCCGGCACGCATTGGCGCTGAGGGCGTGGCCCGTAGGAGCAATGCGTGCCGAGCTCGCATGAACGCCAGACTCACGGACAATCTCCGATGATGTAATAGCCGGCCTTCGTCTCCGCCAGCGTATTCGTATAAAACACGTTGTCGAGCCCCATGTTCTGGTTCGATCCGGCCGCATAGGCGATGCCAAACGAATCGTACGCGCGGCCGGCCTGCACGTGCGCATAATTCGTGGCCGTCGTCTCGGTGCAGGCGAAGCTCGATTGCGTCGTCGCCGACACCGGGGACGATTGCGCGCTCTCGCCCGCGCTCGGATCGACCTCGGTGACCGTATAGGAGTAGGTCGTGCCGGCGATCAGGCCGGAATCGGTGTAGGCCGTCGACGTCGACGAGCCCACCTTGTTGCCGTTGCGATAGACGTTGTAGCTGCTCGCGTTGGCGACCGGGTTCCAGGACAGCGACACGCTCGTCTGCGTCGCGCCCGTGACGGTCAGCCCCGCCGGCGGCGTGCCGGGCTGCGCCGACCCGGTGCTCGCGCGCAGGTTGTATCTGACCCAGTAGTCCATCACGAAGGCCGGATAGTTGATGTGCGTCGCGTCCACGTAATTGGTGTTGTCGCCGCCTGCGCCGGCGGGCCACGCGTGGGCCATGCCGGAGACCACGATCTCGTGCGTGCGCACTTTGCCGTTGCTGTCCGTGTAGGGCGTGTTCGTGCCTCCGCCGGAAATGGATACTTTGGACCCCTGCGTAAACGCGCCGCCGTAGACGAGCCGGAAGGCGGCGGTGTCGAGCGGGCCATACGCCTGGGCCACGGTGTAATCCGACGTGCCCCATACGGCGCCTGCGATCTGGGTGGAGAACTTGCCCGCGTTCGAGCCTGCCCACGCCTTGCACTGATTGGCCGCCGTTTGCGCCGTGTAGCCGGCCGGAACGTAGCCGATTTGCAGCGTGGTCGTGCCGGGCGGCGGCCCGGCGTTGATGCCGATGCCGGCGAAGACGTCCGGCGCGATGCAGCCGAGCACCATCGTCATGCCGCCGCCGGAAGACAGGCCCGCCACGTACACCTGGTTTGGATCGATCGCATATTGCGCGTCGCCGACGAAGCGGCTGACGAGATCGAGCAGTACGCCGACGTGGCCGTTCGTGCGATTCGGCGACGTGTTCGCATAGTCCCAGCAATGGTTGCTGTAGACGTTTCCGGTTGCGTTGGGCGCCAGGATGATCGCGCCGTATCGATCGGCGATGCTTTTCCAGTTGAAGCCCGCGCCTTGCGAATTGTCGATGACGTCGCCCGATGCGCTCTGTAGGCAACCGTGCAGAACGAGCACGAGCGCGCGCTCACCGTTGGGCGTCGTCGGCTGGGTCGCGGGCCAATAGAAGTAGCCGGTCAGATTGCCGCCATTGACCGTATCCGCGCCCCACGTTTGCTGGCTGCTCCATGCGCCCGGTCCCGCGGTAACGTCGGCGCGCGCGGGATGAGCCGCGAGCGCGGCCGCGCATAGTGCGATCAGAGCGGTGATTCGTTGCCATGTGCGTCTTGCGTTCCTGGTCATGCTGGCTCTCCTTGAATGGGGAATGTTGTCGATACCCACGGCCGTTTTGCTTCCCAGTCCTGCCTTTTTATGCGGCGTCGTCGTTCATCCGTCGCGTTTCGATTTTTGTCGATGAGGGCAATTGCGCGTTGAGAAATACAGCATGTCGCGCGGTGTCGGTCAATTTAAGGTTTACCTTAGAGACCTATTAAAAAGTCCTGGCGCGTTTGACGCCATTGAGCCGGATGCGCGGCGGCCCCGATCGGAAAATGCGTGACGGATGTCGACGCATCGGACTGCATCAGTATTTTCGCCGGTCTTTTGCCGCGCACGAGAGGCCCGATGTTAGGGCGCGCTCCACCGGAGCCGCCTGTCGCTCCGTTCTTCGCCGATCCCCTTGGCCACTGGATAGATTCGCCGCCGAGTTCATTTTGAGAAATGAATTCGCCAATCATTCAATTCAATCGAATCTTTTGGAATTCGATTGGTTCTAGAGGTTGTCAAATGAATTGATCTCGTGAAAATGGCGATGAATGAAACGCTGTGGGGCGACCATGTGGCGCTTTTCGTTTCGGATGCCTGGAAGTGCGCGTCCGAATGGATCGTGCGTTACGGATTGGCCGCGGCGGGCGAAGAGGGCGCGGGGCGCTTGATTCGGATCGCACGCGACGAGAGTCCGACAGTAAGGGCTGAGGGTTTACGATAGATTCGAAAACGAAACGAGCGAACAACAATTAATATCATATCGAATATTCGTGTTCGAATGCGAACGTATCCCGCCAAAGCCCCATCGAAGCGGATCCCCGAAATTTGATCCGAGCCACTTCACCCGCACGAGAATACTCATGGATTCCTCTCCCGTCCTCGAGGGCGCCGAGCCGTTCCTGTTCGACGGCAACGCCACTGGCATCCTGATTTCCCACGGCTATACCGGCTCGACGCAGAGCGTCCGGTACGTCGGCGAGCAGCTTCATCGCCGCGGCGGCTACACGGTGCTCGGCCTGCGGCTCGCGGGGCACGGAATCAGCCCGGAAGCGATGGACCGGACGTCGGCGATAGACTGGGTGGAAAGCACCGACCAGGCACTCGACGCGTTGCGACAGAAATGCGAGCGCATCGTGATGATGGGCTTGTCGATGGGCGCAACGTACGATTCGGGCAGCCGCGCATCGGGCTCGCGAGTCGCGAGATCGACGGCGACGAGTATCGCGGTGCTCGACGCGGCGGCCTGCGCGAGCGCCCCGCAATCGGCGCGCGACGACGAGCCTTCGGGCTTCGGCCGCTTGAGCCACGTATCGATCGGGTGATTGCCTTCGCGCAGCGCGGCGTCGAGCGCGGCGCGATCCGCGCCCGCGGCCGCGGCCGACAACTGCCGCGCCGCGAGCCGCTTGCACGCGAGCGTGCGCGGCGACGGCGCGATCAGCAGGTGAACGACCACCGCGATGCCGATCGGAATCGCGACCATCAGCCACGCGTAGAGCAGCCCGCGCGTCCCCGCTTCGCCGAGCGGAATCAGGCCGAGCTGGTCGAGCATCGATTCGTCCTCCATTCGCGCAGTGGGATCGGGTCAAAACCGGGACCCAATCCCAACGATCGGGCACGACCTGGTTCCAAGAGGCATCCGAGAAACTGAAGAAGTTGGCCGAGTTTTACACGCAGATGGACGAAATGAGCAAGCAGGCCAAGCCTTGCGGACGCCGCACCGTGCATGAACTCATTCGAGCGCGCGCGTTCAACGGGCATTTGCGCCAGCCGGTAAACGACTAGCTTCGAATTCCACTCGCGCAACACCGAAGCCAACCCCGTTCGCCGCGCCTCAAACGGCCCGGAAGCGCCGCCGCCGTGAATGCGTAAAATGACCGCCACGCACACAGGCCCCCAAGCATCTCCCATGCCGCTTCCCACCGTCCCCACAGCGCCGTTTTGCCCGGCAGAAGTCAAAGGCAGCATCACGATCGACGCCAACGTCTCCCGTTTCACCAGACTGCGCCGCTTCGCCGGCCCGGGCCTGCTCGTCGCGATCGGTTACATGGACCCCGGCAACTGGGCGACCGACATTCAGGCCGGCTCGCAGTTCGGCTACGCGCTGCTGTGGGTCGTCGCGTTCTCGAGCCTCGCGGCGATCTTCCTGCAGATGCTCGCCGCGCGGCTCGGGCTCGCCGCCGGCCGCGATCTCGCGCAGGCGAGCTACGAGCGCTACGGGCCATTCGGCCGGGTCGTTCAGTGGATCACGGCCGAAGTGTCGATCATCGCGTGCGACATCGCCGAGGTGCTCGGCTGCGCGCTCGCGTTCAAGCTGCTGCTCGGCGTGCCGCTCGCGTGGGGCATCGTTTTCACCGCGCTCGACACGATGATCGTCCTCGGCCTGCAAGGCAAGGGATTCCGGCAGGTCGAGGCGATCGTGCTCGGGCTGATCGGCACGATCGTGTTCTGCTTCGTCGCGCAGGTCGCGATGGCGCCGCCCGATTGGCGGGCCGTGCTGCATGGCCTCGCGCCCGGCGTGCCGGGTCACGATCGCAAGGATGCGATCGTGCTCGCGCTCGGCATCGTCGGCGCGACCATCATGCCGCACAACCTGTATCTGCACTCGTCGGTCGTGCAGACGCGGCGCGTCGTCGGCGGCACGAAAGACGCAATCGAGGAAACGCTCGCGATGGTTCGCATCGACACGTGGATCTCGCTCGTCGTTGCGATGCTCGTCAACGCAGCGATCCTCGTGCTCGCCGGCGCGGCATTCCATGCGACCGGCCGGACGGGCGTCGTCGACATCGAGCAGGCCTACACGCTGATCACGCCGGTCGTCGGCGGCGCGGCCGCGTGGCTGTTCGGCATCGCGCTGCTTGCGTCGGGCCAGAGCTCGACGCTGACGGGCACGATCGCCGGCCAGGTCATCATGGACGGCTTCCTGCACATGAAGATCCCGTGTTATCAGCGTCGGCTGATCACGCGCGGGCTCGCGCTCGTGCCCGCGCTCGTCGGCGTGTTGTGGCTCGGCGACGGCGCAGTCGGGCAGTTGCTCGTCTGGAGCCAGGTGCTGTTGAGCCTGCAATTGCCGTTCGCGATGTGGCCGCTGATCCGTTCGGCCGGCGACCGATCGGTCATGCGCGATTACGCGATCGGGCGCGGCGCGAAAATCATCGCATGGACGCTCTTCGTCCTGATCGGCGGAACGAATCTGTTGCTCGTGACGGGTTTCGTCGGTTGACGCGAATCGCATTGTCGTGAGCCGATGAGCCTCGGTGTTTTGGACGAACGAGCGCGGACGTTTCGCAGGCCCGCCATCCATTGAGCGCGTCGCATCGAGCCGGTCTTCCGGCCGCGGGCTGAATTCTTGCGCGTCCGGCGCATGCCGTGAGGCGATAGGCGTGGGCTATGACAGGCAGAGTCAATCGATAGTTGCCGTGCGCGCTGTATCCGCGTGTAATGAGCGACGTGATTGTGCGACGCGCATTCCGGTGAAGTCACCGTTGAAGAAGCGGTGCGCCCGCAGGAAGCGGGCGCGGCGACTGAGGTGATCGCGGTGTCGATGGGCGTTGTGCAGGCTCGGGAAACGCTTCGCACGGCGCTCGCGATCCAGCATCTGACGGGGATGAAGAACTCGAAGGCGATTGTCGCGATCAAAAGAATCCGGACGCGCCGATCTTCGGCGTGGCCGATTCCGGTCTTGTCGGCGATCGGTTCACGCTCGCACCGGAACTCGTGAACGAGCTCGGCTGACTCATTGCATGAGCCGGCCGGACCTCGCCGATATTGTCGACACCCGAAGCAGGAGACCCACATGCCGATCGACACCGCGATTTCCCCGCAGTCCTATCTGTTCGTTCCGGGCAGCCGGCCCGAGCGGTTCGAGCGCGCGCTGTCGAGCGGCGCCGACGCGGTGATCGTCGATCTCGAGGACGCGGTCGAGCCGGCGGCGAAGGACGCCGCGCGCGAAACCGTCGCCGCATGGGTGTCCCGCAGCCGGCCGGTGCTCGTGCGGATCAACGGCCGCGATACCCCGTGGTTCGAGCGCGATGCGAAGCTCGCCGCGCTCGACGGCGTCGCGGGCATCGTGATCCCCAAAGCCGAAGGCCCGGACGATGTCGCGGCCGTGGTCGCGCACGCGCGGAGCGAACTGCCGGTCTATCCGCTCGTCGAGACCGCGCGCGGCATGTGGGCGGCGCTGGATATCGCGAAAGCGCCGTGCGTGCAGCGGTTGATGTTCGGCACGCTCGATTTCATCGCCGAAATGGGGATGGACGATGATCGCGATCCGCTGCATCCGCATCGCGCGCAACTGGCGCTCGTTTCGCGCGTTGCCGGGCTCGATGCGCCCGTCGACGGCGTGACGCCCGATGTTCACGACGCCGATCGGTTGACGGCCGATGCGCTGAACGGCAAGCGGCACGGCTTCGGCGCGAAGCTTTGCATTCATCCGGCGCAGGTCGGAATCGTGCATGCGTGCTACGGTCCAAGCGAGCGCGAACTCGATTGGGCGGCGCGCGTCGTCGACGCGGCGTCGCGTGCCGAAGCGGGGGCGATCGCGGTCGACGGGAAGATGGTCGATCGCCCGGTCGTGCTGCGTGCGCAGCGGCTGCTCGCGCGAGCCGCGCGCCGCCGCGGCGGGGCGCAGGCGTGACGGCGGGCACGCTGCGCGGATGCGGCGCAACGAACACGACCATCGCGCGGTTCGGGGCGGGTGTCGTTCGCGTTCCCGCAAGATTCGAACACGCTGATAATCGACGCGAACACGACAGATCAACGAAGGCGATGCCAGAGAATATTGTCGCCCGCGTCATCGCGTTGGCCTGACGACGATCATCGCGTCGAGAAAACGAATCGCTTGCGCCGGGGTATCGTGCGTGCGCCTTGCCGGCGCGGACAGCTTCGGCGCGCAGATGCCCGACAAGCTGCCGCGCATATGAAATGCCGCCACGTGTCTTGCGCTCACGTCCGCGCCGCGCGTCAAGGCGCGGCCGTTCGCACGGCATCCCGATCGCCGTCCCCGGCCGTCGGCGAGATGTCCTCGAGCGCATGCCGGCTCGTCTCGATTCGCAGTATCCCGATGCCGATGCACAGCGCGGCGAAGACCGCGCTGACCATCGCGATCACGCCGCCCACGCCGACATGCCGATAGAGCGCGAGCGCGAGATACGGCGTCGCGATCGACGCCGCGCGTCCCGTCATGCCGGCGAAGCCCGTGCCGCGCAGCCGCACTTCGGTCGGAAACAGCTCGGGAATGAAGCCGAACAGACCGAGTGTCGTGATCGTGTAGATGCTCGTCACGAGGCAGAAGCCGACGACGATGATCGCCGCGGCGTCGCGCAGCGAAACATAGATCCAGCCGAGCACGATGCTGACGACGGCCGCGTATGCGATGCCCTTCGCGCGGCCGATCCTGTCGGCGATCAGATAGCCGCACGCGCCGCCGACGGGCGAGCCGATCGACATCAGCAGCACGAAGCCGAGCGATTTCACGACCGACAGCCCCTCCGACACGAAGAACGTCGGCAGCCACGCGATGAACCCGTACAGGCCGATGTTGACGGCGATCGCGGTCATCGCGGCGACGATCGTGCGGCCGCGCATGCCGGCCTTGAAGAGCGCGCCGAGCGGCGTCGAGCCGACGTTCAGATCGACGACGCGCGCAACGGGCGGCAGCTCGCCTGCTTGCGCGGCGACTTCGCGCTCGATGTCGCGCAGCGTCTTTTCCGCTTCGTCGAGCCGCCCGACGGATTCGAGCCAGCGCGGCGATTCGGGCATCCGGTGCCGCAGAAACCAGACGACGAGCGCGCCGAGCCCCGCGATCGCGAACATGTATCGCCAGCCGAGATTCGGAATGACCCAGTAGCCGACGGCGAGCGCGAAGAACAGGCCGCTGTTGATGATGATCGCGAGCAGCGACACCCATTTGCCGCGCGTCGCGGGCGGCACGAATTCCGCGAGTGTGCCGGCCGCGACGACGAGCTCGGCGCCGAGCCCGAGCCCCATCGCGAAACGCAGGCCGATCAGCCAGCGGATGTCGGGCGCGAAGCACGCGGCGAGCGACGCGAGTCCGAACACCACGAGATTGAGCTGATACGAATAGCGGCGGCCGAGCCTGTCGCCGACGTAGCCCGCGAGCGCCGCGCCGATCATCATGCCGACGAAGGTCGCCGACACGAACGTCGCGCCGCTGCGCAGATCGGCGAAGCCCGTCTTCACCATCGCGGCGACGGCGCCGTTCGCGAGATAGAGATCGAATGCGTCGAGGAACGCGCCGGCCGCAATGAGTCCGAGGATCTTCCAGTGGAAACGTGAAACGGGCAGGCGGTCGAGTCGACCGGCCGCGTTGACGATCGGGGTCATGCGTGTCTCCTGATATGAACGATGCGTGCCGGCCTTGCTTCGAGGGGAAGGTCCGGTCATGTCTCGCGCCGCTAGACGGCGCCTTCGTCGCGCAAGCGTGCGATGCGGCCATCGTCGTAGCCGAGCTCGCGCAGGATCGCGTCCGTGTGCTGGCCGAGCGCCGGCACGGGCGCCATCGCGGGTTCGTCCCGCGCGGCGACGCCGGGCGGGTAGAGCGCGGGCACGGGGCCCGCCGGCGTATCGACGTGCGTCCAGCGATGCCGGGCCTTCAACTGGCCGTGTTGCCACACGTGATGCATGTCGTTGACCCGCGCATTCGCGATGCCGGCTTCGTCGAGGCGCGCGATCACTTCGTCGGCGCTCAGCGTCGAAAACGCCGTGCGGATGATGTGCGCGAGCGCATCGCGATGGCTCGAGCGCAGGCTGTTCGTGCGGAAGCGATCGTCGGCGGCGAGCTCGGGCAGCCGCACGACGGTGTCGCAAAAGCGCTGCCACTCGCGTTCGTTCTGCAGGCCGAGCATCACGGTCTTGCCGTCGCCCGCCGGAAACGGGCCGTACGGATAGATCGTCGCGTGCGATGCGCCGGTGCGCGGCGGCGGCGTCTGGCCGTCGATCGCGTAGTAGAGCGGATAGCCCATCCATTCGATCATGCTCTCGAGCATCGACAGATCGATGTGTCGTCCGCGTCCCGTGCGTTCACGCTCGAACAGCGCGGCGAGGATGTTCGAGTACGCATACATGCCGGCCGCGATGTCCGCGATCGAGCAGCCGGCTTTCGCGGGCGCGTCGTCCGAGCCGGTGATGCTCAGGAAGCCCGATTCGCTCTGGATCAAGAGGTCGTATGCCTTCTTGTCGCGATACGGGCCGTCGAGTCCGTATCCGGAGATGTCGCAAACGATCAGCGCGGGATAGCGTTCGCGCAGCGCGTCGTAGCCAAAGCCCAGTCGCTGCATCGCGCCCGGCGCGAGGTTCTGCACGAGCACGTCCGCGCTCGCGAGCAAGCCGTGGACGATGCCGACCGCCTCCGGCCGCTTGACGTCGAGCGTCATGCTTTCCTTCGAGCGGTTCGCCCACACGAAATGCGACGCGAGGCCGCAGACGCGTTCGTCGTACTGCCGCGCGAAATCGCCCACGCCGGGGCGTTCGATCTTGATCACGCGCGCGCCGAGATCGGCGAGCTGGCGCGTGCAGAAAGGCGCGGCGATCGCGTGCTCGAACGCGACGACAGTGATGCCGGTGAGCGGGCGCATGGCGGTCCTTCGTCAGAACGAGCGCGGCAGGCCGAGGATGTGCTCGGCCACGTACGACAGGATCAGGTTCGTCGAGATCGGCGCGACCTGGTACAGGCGCGTCTCGCGGAACTTGCGCTCGACGTCGTATTCGCACGCGAAGCCGAAGCCGCCGTGAAATTGCAGGCACGCGTTCGCCGCTTCCCACGACGCGTCCGCGGCGAGCAGCTTCGCCATGTTCGCCTGCGCGCCGCACGGCTCTTGCGCATCGAAGAGCGCGCACGCCCGGTAGCGCATCAGGCTCGCTGCCTCGACGTTCACGTACGCGCGTGCGATCGGGAACTGCACGCCCTGGTTCTGGCCGATCGGGCGGCCGAACACGACGCGCTCCTGCACGTACCGCGACACCTTGTCGATGAACCAGTAGCCGTCACCGATGCACTCGGCGGCGATCAGCGCGCGCTCGGCGTTCAGCCCGTCGAGGATGTACTTGAAACCCTGGCCTTCTTCGCCGATCAGATTCTCGGCGGGGATCTCGAGATTGTCGAAGAACAGCTCGTTCGTTTCGTGGTTCACCATGTTCGGAATCGGGCGCACCGTCATCCCGTGGCCGATCGCGTCGTGCAGATCGACGAGGAAGATCGACATGCCTTCGCTTTTCTTCGTCACGTCCGACAGCGGTGTCGTGCGCGCGAGCAGAATCATCAGATCGGAGTGCTGAACGCGCGAGATCCAGACCTTCTGGCCGTTCACGACATAGCGGTCGCCGCGCCGCACGGCCGTCGTCTTGATCTTCGTCGTGTCGGTGCCCGCCGTCGGCTCGGTGACGCCCATCGACTGCAGGCGCAGCGCGCCGGACGCGATGCGCGGCAGGTAGCGCGCTTTCTGCTCGTCCGAGCCGTGGCGCAGCAGCGTGCCCATGTTGTACATCTGGCCGTGACACGCGCCGGAATTGCCGCCGGCACGGTTGATCTCCTCCATGATGATCGACGCTTCGGTGAGGCCGAGGCCCGAGCCGCCGTATTCGTGCGGAATCAATGCGGCGAGCCAGCCGGCTTTCGTCAGCGCGTCGACGAACGCTTCCGGATAGCCGCGTTCCTCGTCGATCTTGCGGAAATAGTCGGCGGAAAACTGGCTGCAAAGATCGCGGACCGCTGCGCGGATGTCCTGATGGGGATCGATGGCTGGGTTCATGAGTGGTTCGTTCGATCTTCGAAATGCGTTATCGCACGAGGGACGCGCGCGCGGACATCGTCAGCGATCCTTCGTGATCCTTCGCCCACAGCTCGGCCGACCGGCCGTCGGGCGCAAGCCGGCCGCACAGCGTGAGCGCGCGGCCGACGAAGGCGGGGCGCACGGCCTTGTACGCGTAGTCCGTGACGACCGCATCCGGCATCGATCGCGACACGAGATCGAGCAGCAGCGTCGCGATCAGCGGGCCGTGAACGACGAGGTCCGGATAGCCTTCCGCATGCTGCGCGTATGCGCGGTCGTAGTGGATGCGGTGGCCGTTGAAGGTCAGCGCCGAATAGCGGAAGAGAAGCGTTTCGGCGGGCGCGATCTCGCGTTGCCAGTGCGCGCCGTCGGGCGCGGCCTGACGCGGCGGCGACGGTGCGCCCGGCTCGGCGGGTTCGCGATAGACGATGTCCTGCTCCTCGTGAACCGCAAGCGCGCCGCTCGACTCGATCCGGTGCTCGACCGTGACGAACGCGAGCCGGCCGCTGCGGCCGGCCTTGCGCTCGAGTGATGCGACGCGCGACGTGCGCGTTGCGCTCGAGCCGATCGCGAGCGGCGCGATAAAGCGCACGCGTCCGCCCGCCGCCATCCGGCGCGGCAAGCCTGGATCCGGCAGGAAGCCTCCCGTGCGCGGATGGCCGTCGCTGCCGAGCGACGATTGCCGCGCGGCCGTCCAGAAGTACAGCCAGTGCCATAGCGGCGGCAGCGGGTCGCCGGCGCGCGGATGCGCGTCGCGATCGAGCGTGGCGGCGAGCGCGGCGGCGGGAGCGGGGGAAACGAGGTCGGTGACGATCTGGAGCGCGTCGTCGCGGCGCTCGGCTGGGGTGGCGCGCATGGCCGTCTCCGTCGCCCGGCGGGCCGGGCGGATTGGCTTGGAATGGAGACGACTTTAGGTGAACCGGCGGCGCACGGGAAATACCGATTGAATGTGCCGGACATAGGCGTATCCTATGCCTTTTCGACCGACAGGCAGCGCGATGGACGTCCGTCAGCTTCGTTATTTCGTCAGTATCGTCGAGTACGGCAGCCTCGGCAAAGCGGCGGAGAAGCTGTACGTCGCGCAGCCTTCGCTGAGCCAGCAGGTCGCGAAGCTCGAGGACGATCTCGGCGTCGCGCTGCTCGTGCGCAGCCCGCAGGGCGTGAAGCCGACGGCGGCGGGGCAGGCGCTCTATCGTCACGCGCGGCTCGTGCTGCGGCAGATGGATCAATTGCGGCAGGAAGTGCGCGAAGGCGCGGGCGCGGAATCGGGGACCGTCGCCGTGGGCTTTCCGACGACGATGGCGTCCGTGCTCGCGATGCCGGTGTTCGAACGGGTGCGCGTGCGCTATCCGGGCATTCGCCTGCAACTCTTCGAAAGCATGAGCGGCTACATCAACGAACTGCTCGCGAACGGCCGGCTCGATCTGGCGATCCTGTTTCGCGAATCGAACACGACGGGCATCACCGCGATGCCCGTGCTCGACGAGGCGCTGTATCTGCTCGGCGAGCCGGGCGGCGCCGTGGCGCCGCGCGCCCGCACGTGCGCACTCGCTGCGCTCGCGGGCGTGCCGCTCGTCGCACCGAGCGTGTCGAACGGGCTGCGCCTGCTGCTCGAGCGGATCTTCGCGCGCGAGGAGGTGCCGCTCAACATCGTCGCCGACATCGATTCGCTGCCGACGCTGCTGTCGATCGCGCAATCGGGCGCCGCGTGCACGATCCTGCCCGCATCGGCGCTGGCGCTGCGCGACGCGGCGAACCGGCCGAAGATGCGCCGCCTGGTCGATCCCGAGGTCCGGCGTCCGGCGAGCCTGTGCTGGTCGAACACGTCGCCCGTGAGCTCGGCCGCGCTCGCGGTGCGCGAGACGATCGTCGAACTGATCGCGGAACTCGCGGACAGCGGCGTGTGGGCCGGCATCGCGTTGCGTGCGCGCACCGATTCGGCCGCGTGACGGCCGGCCGCGGGCCGCGAATCGCTATCGCAACGACGCGACGTGCCGCTCGACGACCGACACGAACATGCCGAGGCAGCCGGTGAAGAAATGGTTCGCGCCCGGCACGACGACGACCGGCAGCCGCTGCGGACGCGCCCACGCCATCACGCTCGCAAGCGGGACGACCGCGTCCGATTCGCCGTGAACGACGAGCGTGCCGTCCGGCGCGGCGGGTGTGTCGTATTGGCGCTCGCCCTGCACGGTGCCGAACGGAACGCCCGCGAGCACCGTGCACGCGGGCGGTGCGCCGGCGTCGATCAGCGCCCGCGCGACCCGCGCCTGCACGAACGCGCCGAACGAGAAGCCCGCGAGCGCGACGGGCTTGCCGGGATGCGCGCGGCGCACGGCCTCGACGATCGCGAGCGTATCGCCGGTTTCGCCGTTGCCGGCGTCGTGCGTGCCTTCGCTGCCGCCGACGCCGCGGAAATTCGGCCGGATCGCGAGCCAGCCATATAGCTGAAAGACGCGGGCGAGCGCGCGAGGAATCTTGTGTCCGGCATCGCCGCCCTGTAGCGGGTGAGGATGCGTGACGATGGCGATGCCGCGCACGTCGCCGGGCGGCGCGTCGACGAATGCGTCGATGCGGCCGGCATCGCCATGAAGCGTCGTGCTCGTCGTATTCGGACTGAAGAAGTCCATCGTGTGCGATGAAAGTGGGGTTGAGTGCGTTTGGCGTTCGGGCGAGCGGAATCCGAAGCGCGAGCGTCGGGTGCGCTCGAGGCGTGGAGCATGGCCGATGTCGCTATTTTCGCTGTCCTGCGAACGAAGCGATAGAACGGGCTTCCTCTGCCCGGCATAGGCCATGCCTATGGAGTGCCGCGCATGTATTGCGTCGCGAGGCGGGCGATTCGTCCCACATCGTGAGCAGCCCGGCCGCTGCGCCCCGTTGCGTGGTCGATGTCCGGCGCGCACGCAAGCAGGAAAAAAACCGGCGAGGCTGACGAAGCGCCACGCAGGCGCCGCGCATTGTTTGCATCAGCGAAACGGACTGTTAAGCGTAACGGGAATGATCTATCGGGCGGAGCGCGGCATACTTTCACGTGTCTCATTATTCCCGGTCTGCTCGAAGAGCACGCTTGCAAAATTGAAACCACGCGTTCTCAAATCGTCGTCCTTATCAATCGCGCTCTGCGCGCTGCTGCTTGCCGCATGCTCGAGCGCATCCGACATCAGCGCGACTGAAACCCCGAACGTCTACACCGTCGATTCGAACTCGCGCGGCATTCTGCTGTCGTGGGCGGGCGCGCACGAGCGAGCCGTCAACGAAGCGACGAACTACTGCGCGCAGCGCGGCATGCAGGCGAGCGTGAAGCGGGAATCCGTCGATCGCGGCAGCGGCTCGCAGGGGCGCGCGCAACTCGCGTTCGAGTGCCATCCGGCGTTCTGACGGCCGGACGCCGTTGCGGCTGCGCGTCGCACGCGGCGGGATCGTCGATTGTGCGTCTGTCTGTCGGGCCGCGCCGAATGCAACGAAAAAGCCCACACGGTTCGGGCGAGCGGTGTGGGCTTTCTTGCTGCGGCCTGCGCGCAGCGCACGCGGTGCGAGCAAACGTTGCCGCTTGACGTCGCGCCCCGTTGCGCCACGCCGCGCCGGCGTCACGCGACGAACGCGGCGCGATCCTTCCCGGCGATCCATGAGGGCGGGCGGCCGCGGCCGTTCCATGTCGCGCCGGTCTTCGGATCGCGGTACTTCGGCTTGAGCTTGCCGCGGCGGCGCAACACGCCCGCACGGCCGAACACTTCCTGCGTCGTGAGTTCGAATTCCTCGACGATTCGCTTCACTTCGGATAGCGCGGCGCTGCGCGCCTGCGTGCGCGCCGCATCCAGCTTGATCATCAGGGCTTCTCGTTCCACCAGAAGGTCGAGGTAGGTTTCCATCGAAAAAAAGCTCCCTTGCCTGTCGGGATTCGATCGCGTCCCGTATCGGCCGGCAAATGTAGAGTTGTGTGTTGGACGAATGACGGCAAGTCGACCGCCGATCGAAAGAAGCGAAGCCCGATGCGGCGGCCGGCGGGTGAAACGAACAATCACGATCCCGTTTCGGCGTCGATCGCGATGCCATCCGCCGTCAAGCGATGGCATCGCGCAAACGGGCGCAGCGCGAGCGAGGCCTGCGTGCGAGGATGAAAAATCGAAATTCGCGGCGACGTCCGGTGTCCGCGCGATCGCGCGCCGGTTCGGCACGCATTCGAGCACGGAGCCCGTCGAACAAGGGCCCGGGTCATCGTCATCGAGATGAAAATTCTAGCGGCCGGCGTCGACGCGAACCAGCGGATCGGACCGAGTTATTCATAAATTTTTGGCATACATCGGGGGGCGGGCGGCGTACGAGACGGCGCGTCGGCACATCGCACGCGGTCGTTTAGCGATCGAAGCGAAACAGCGCGCGCGCCGAATCGCAGAGGATGATGCGCCGCAGAAGCGGATCGGGCACCCAGTCGTCGAGCGCCGAGCGCGTCGTCCGGTAGTCGGTCCGGTCGCGGTGCTGCGTATGCGGCCAGTCGCTGCCCCAGACGAGCCGGTTTGGCGCAAACGCGCCGAGCAGCGCGCGCGCCGCGCGCGTGCCGAACGCAGTGCCGTCGCCCGAAACGATGTTGCGATACGCGGCGGAGAGCTTGACCCAGACCTGCCCGGTGCCGGCGATCGACAGCAAAAACCGGAAGCCGGGATCGCGCGTGCCGAGATGCGGCGCCGGCCGCCCGAAATGATCGACCACGACGCGGCACGATTGATCGAGCAGCGCGGGAATGATCGCAGGCAGATCGGCTGCGCGCCGGTGCACCTCGACATGCCAGCCGAGCGCGTTCGCGCGCGCGAGCAGCGCGCGCCAGCGCGGCGCGGCGAAATCCGGAATCGGCAGGCCGACGAGATTCAGGCGGATGCCGACCACGTCCGTCGCTTCGAGCCGAGCGAATTCGTCCTCGGCCGTGCACGGATTCACGCTCGCGACGCCGCGAAAGCGCTGCGGATAGCGCGCGAGCACGTCGACGAAGAAGTGATTGTCGGTGCCGAGAAAGCTCGGCTGAACGAGCACGGCGTGCGTGACGCCGCACGCGCTCAGATGCGCGACGTACGATTCGAGCGTCGCGTCGTATTCCGGCGAATGCCGCGCGGTCGGGATGCGCGGCAGGCTGCGCAGAAACACGTGCGCGTGCGAATCGACGGCCTCGATCGGCGCGAGCCCGTTTCCGTACCAGGCGTCGACGAGCGGATCGCGTGCGTCGCGCGCGCGCGTTGCGAAGGGGCGGCCCATCGTTTCGACTGCCGGATCGTTCGATGCCTGATCCATGAAAATCCACGAAATGACGGGCGCCCGATAGGCCGCCTCGCGCCGCCTCGCGTCTACAGTGCCGCTTCGCGGCCCCGGACGTCGGGTTGCGCCGCCTGGAAATCGCGCGCGCGCGTTTCGGGCAGGAACCACACGGCGATGAACACGAGCCCGTACGCGATGCCCGCGTCGATGCCGAGCGCGACGCCGAGCGGCATCGATGTGCCCATGTGTCCGACGAGCACCGGGAAGATCGCCGACGCGACGCGGCCGAAGTTGTAGCAGAAACCGACGCCGCGGCCGCGCACGTTTCTCGGATAGAGCTCGTTGAAGAGCGCGCCGAGCGTGGCCGGGATGCCGGCCGCGAAGAAGCCGAGCGGGAAGCCGAGCAGCAGCATCGCGACGTTGTCGAGCGGCAGCAGCACGTACAGGTTGACCGTCACGACGCAGCACGCGGCGAACAGCATCAGGTTCCTGCGGCGGCCGATGCGGTCCTGCAGGTACGCGCTCGTCATGCATCCGACGATGAACGCGACGATGATCACGGCGAGATATGCACCCGTGCCGAGCACCGACAGATGACGCTCGGTCTTCAGGTAGGTCGGCAGCCAGGTCGTGATCGCGTGGTAGCCGCCGTGCGCGCCGACGCCGATCAAGCCGCCGACGATCGTCATCCGGAGCACCGCCGGATCGAAGATGCTCTTCGCCGACGCGCGCGCCGACGCGGCCGCGGCCGCGCGCGCGTCGTCGCGCGGCGGCTCGGGGATGGCGCGCCGGATGTACAGCACGAGCAGCGCGGGCAGCACGCCGATCGCGAACAGCACGCGCCACGCCCATTCGGGCGGCAGCCACGAGAAGACCAGCGTGTAGAGCAGCACCGCGCCGCCCCAGCCGAAGCCCCACGCGCTCTGCACGATGCCCATCGCCTTGCCGCGATGCCGCGCGCGAACCGTTTCGCTCAGCAGCACGGCGCCCGCCGTCCATTCGCCGCCGAAGCCGAGCCCTTGCAGCGTCTTCAGCGCGAGCAACTGCTCGAAGTTCTGCGCGAATGCGCTGAGGAACGTGAACAGCGAGAACCAGCACACGGTGATCTGCAGCGCGCGCACGCGGCCGAAGCGATCGGCGATCATGCCGGCGAGCAGGCCGCCGATCGCGCCCGCGGCGAGCGTCGCGCCGCCGATCAGGCCCGCCTGTCCCTTGCCGATGCTCCACGACGCGAGCAGCGCGGGAATCACGAGGCTGAACATCTGCGTATCGACGCCGTCGAGCGCCCAGCCGGAAAAGCATCCCTTGAACGTGCGTCTTTCCACGGGCGATATTTCTTTGTACCAGCTCACTCGCACTCTCCAGAATGATTTCGCAATAAGCGATTGAGAAAAATTCCGCATCATATCGCCATATTTTATCGAGCGGCAAACGATAAATACATCACGAAACCGGGCATTATCGATAAAAGAAAATTATGATGACGGGCTTCGTGTCGAACCCGCTTGTGCAGGGTGGAAAGGCTCGGCAACGTTTGCGTTGCGTGGGGTGCGGCAATTTTCGTTCGACGCGATGCGTGGCGGCGAATATTCGAAATGATTGGTCGGATAATTCTATTTGATTGAATGGTCGATAAATTGAAAATTCACGAGTCAAATTCGTCTGTCCGGAGCGAGTGCGGAATGAAAGCGTGGATTCGCGAATCAGCCCGCCTATTCGGTGGCGAAGCAGCGAGCCGACGATCGTCGAAAAAGCAGTCTCATTGCGCAGAGTGAAGATGGAATCCAAGCATCTACGTTATTTCCTGGCCATCGCCGATACCGGCAGCCTCACGCATGCGGCGATTCGCCTCGGCGTCGCGCAGCCCGCGCTCAGTCATGCGCTGACGAAAATGGAGCGCGAGCTCGGCGTGAAGCTGTTCGACCGTTCGAGGCGCGGCGCGACGCTGACGACGGCGGGCGAAGCGATCGTCGACGACATTCGCCTGAGCCTCGCGCGGATGGACGCCGCCGCGCGGCGCGCGAGCGAGATCGGCGCGCAGCGGGCAGGGCGGCTCAGCATCGGCTTCGTGTCGGCCGCGCTGTTCGATACGTTGCCCGCCGCGGTGTGCGCGTTGCGCGCGGCGGCGCCGCGCGTCGATCTCGTGATGCGGGAGATGAGCAATGCGGAGCAGGTCGTCGCGCTCGAGCGAGGCGAGATCGACATCGGCATTCTGCATACGCCCGTCGCGATCGGCGGCCCCGTCCACGAGAAGCTGATCCGGCGCGATCCGCTGATCGCCGTGATTCCGAAGTCGTTTCCGCGGCAGCCGGACGGCTCGATCACGCTGCGGGAACTGTCGCGCGCGGGGCTCATCTGGTTTCCGCACGAGCAGTTGCCGTCGATTCGCGCGGCGATCCTCAGCGCGTTCCGGCTCGCGGGCCATCCGATCGAGGTCGTTCAGGACGCGAATCGCACGCTGACCGTGATCGCCTGTGTCGCGGCGGGCTGCGGCGTGTCGCTGCTGCCGTCGTCGATCCGGACGCTGACGTTCGAAGGCGTCGATTTCAGCCCGGTGGCCGACGGGCAAGCGCTGCCGGAATTTCCGTTGACGGCGATCTGGCCGAAGCGGTCGCGCCGGACGCTCGCCGATCGGTTCGCGGCGCTATTGCCCCGGTTTCAGCCGAACTGAGCGGGCAAGGGCGGGCGACGGGCGGCACGCACGCGCGTCTTCGCCTGGACCGCATGCGCCGGATGCCGCGCCGTCGATCGTCCGGATGCCGAATGATTGGAATCGCACAGCCAAGCGCCGCGAGATAATTCGTCATTCGAACAATGCGTGCAGGCGAGTAAATGACGATAAATGGAATATCGCTCTCGCAATGAGAGTCGGGCGAGCAGCCGCGCGAATCGCATCGAAATTGGGCCGCTTCGTCCAGCCACCATTCCCGGGCGATGCGCGGTCAGAATGGCGGAATTCCGCTATTCCTGTCGATAATTTCCGCTTTTGATTTTCCTGGCCGAATCCCTGCGACGATGCGCGGGTGACGATCATATGACGGATTTTGCCGTGTCGATCATGTTCGAATGGCTGTGCTCGAGCGTTCGAAAGAATCTTTAAACATTGTCAAATTTTTCAAAACTCGGATTATTCTGATAGTAACAATTACGTCGGGCATTCATCATCTATTCAATTATATTTTCGATGAAACCGGGGCGTGATTCAGAAATAACCGCAATCGAGTAGACCAATCGGGTCGACCCCAACCAATTAAAAACCGGGTCGACCGAATTCGAATTCCGACTTTGCCTGCCGCGACGGCGGCGCGCGATGCGCTGCCGTTCGTCCGCGCTCGTCCGCTGCAATCACGGCGCGGATCGGCGAGTGTCGGTGCATGCATGGTGCGCGCGAGGCGACGGGGCCGCCGTGCGCGGCGATTGGGCCATCGAAAAACAACAACGAGATCAACGGGCGATCGTGTGGAGAGCGAAATGCGCAAGCGTGTGGTGCGGATGATGAGCGGGGCGGCATTCATGCTGTTTTTCGCGACTGTCTCGGCCGGGCAGTTGACCGGCACGATGCAGGTGAATTTGCAGGTCAGCCGCGGATGCGAGGTCGCGGGCGTCGCCGGAAGCGTGGATCTGGGCCGGCTGGATTTCGGCGCGCAAGGACCGCTCTGGTCCGACTACCTGATGGCCGACGGCCGCGCGACGTCGAACGGTGCGGTGCGCGTCGTTTGCAGTCCGGACGTCAACGGCTTTCTGGTCTCGATCGACAGCGGTCGCAACGGGGACCAGTCGACCCGCTATCTGGTCAAGCATGGCGCGGACGGGCGCGTCGTCGGCCGGATTCCGTACAACGTGTACCGCGACGCGGCGCGCAGCGTGCCGTACGTGCCGCTCATGCCGCAATCGTTTCTCGTCGACGGGCGACAGGACGACGTGACGCTGCCGCTCTACGGCATCGTCAACGGCATGACGCGCGCGGTGCCGTCCGGGACCTACGAGGATTTGCTCGGGATCACGCTCGACTGGTGATCCGGGCAGGTAAGCAGCAACAGTTCTTTTTCACCACACAGAAGGAAACAAAATGAAGGCTCACTGGAAAGTCTGGGCGGCTCTCGCCTGCGTATCCGCTTGCGCGGGCGTGCAGGCGCAAACCAGCCCGCTCACGGGGACGGTCAACTCGCAGCTCGTGCTGACGACGGGCTGCGCGGTCGATACGGGCGGCGGCTCGGTCGGCTCGGCGAACTTCGGCACGCTCGACTTCGGCACGCAGCCGAGCGGCTTCACGGGCCAGCTCACGAGCGCGGCGAAGGGCGGCGGCTCGACGTCGACGCAAGTGACGTGCTCGCCGGATGTCACGTCGATCCAGGTGACGATCGACGGCGGCCAGAACGTATCGAAGGGCTCGGCCGTCGGCACGGGCACGCGCGCGCTCGCGAACGGCAGCAGCTTCGTACCATACGAGGTTTACTCGGATGCGGGGCATTCGCAGCAATATGTGTCGGGCACGCCGCAATCGGTCGCGGTGCCGACGCCGGGCGCCGCATTCGCGTTGCCGCTGTACGGCGTCATCAACAAGACGAGCTCGTCGGCGCTCGCCGCCGGCACGTATACCGACGTGCTGAACGTCACGCTCGGCTGGTAAGCGCACGCGTCGGTTCCGTTCAGTCCGGCCTCGCGGCTCGCGCGCAAGCGGGCCGCGAGGCGATCCCAGATTTCCGATCGTCATGTCGACCTTACATCGAGTGGTTTTTCTGCTGGGCGTCGCGGCGTTTCCGGCTGCCGGCCGGGCCGACACGCTGTTGCCCAGAACCCAGGCCTTCACGGTCAGCGCGCAGATCGTCGCGGGTTGCGGTGTCGCGGGCGGCGGGCCGACGAGCGGCCTGAACTTCGGCACGCTCGACTTTGGCGCGCATCCGGCCGTCGCGACCGGGCAGGCGAAGGCGGCGGTCGGCGGCGGCGCGTTGCAGATCGAATGCTCGCCGGGCTCGACGCTGAAGATGACGATCGACGGCGGCGCGAACGCGAGCGCGGGCAACACGCAGCGCAATCTGGCGAGCGGCGGCGCGCGCGTGGCGTACCAACTGTATTCGGACCCCGGGCGCACGCAGGCGATCGCGATCGGGCAGGCGGTGTCGCTGCCCGTGTCCGGGACGATCACGCTGCCGGTCTACGGCGCGTTGACGCTGCCGGGCGGCGGCGTGCCCGCGGGCACGTACACCGACACCGCGCAGGTCACGCTCAGTTATTAATCAATCAGGAATCCGTGATGAAAGTTTCGAGATCGCCTGGCGCGCCGGCGCGCGCGGCGCGGATGCGTCGCGCGTTGCTCGGCGCGGCGGCCGCGGCGTCGTTCGCGGCGCAGCATGCGCATGCGGCGGCGTCCGTGATGATCTGGCCGATCGATCCCGTGATCGAGAGCGACCAGCGGGCAGCGGCGCTTTGGCTCGAGAACCGCGATCGCCGGCCGGTGACGTTGCAGGTGCGCGTGCTCGGCTGGCGCGAGGCGAACGGCGAGGACCTCTACGACGAGAACCAGCAGCGCATCGCGGGCAGCCCGCCGATGGCGACGGTGTCGCCCGGCAAGCGCCAGTTGATCCGGCTCACGCGGCTCGCGGAGGCGGCGCCAGGCACCGAGCAGGCGTATCGCGTGCTGATCGACGAGATCCCGCAGCCGGACGACGGCGCGCAGCAATCCGCGGGCGAGGCATCGCTCGGCGTGAAGTTCCAGATGCACTACTCGGTGCCGCTTTTCGTCTACGGCGACGGGCTGTGGACGAAAGAGAACCCGGACAGGCGCCGCGACCCGGCGACGGCGGGGGCGGCCCGTGCTTCACTGGCACGTCGCGCACGACGGCGGCACGCGCTGGCTCGTCGTGTCGAACCGCGGCCCCGTGCATGCGCGGATCACGCATGCGGGGTTCGAAGCGAACGGCGCGCGCGCCGATTTCGCACGGGGCCTGCTCGGCTACGTGCTGCCCGGCACGCAGATGCGCTGGGCGCTGCCCGAGACCATCAAGCTCAATTCCAATTCCAAGCTGATCGCCACCGTCAACGGCGTGGCCGATCTCGCAATCGACGTGGACGGCGCCGCTTCGAACCGGTAATCCGCATCACGACACAAGCGACGATGTCGCGACGGGGAAATGCCTTGAAGCGGTACAACGAATACAGAACGAGAGGGCTGCCGCGGCGGCGCGCGGCGGCGTGGGCGGTGGGCATCGCATTCGCGGCGGCGGGGGGCGCGCGCGCGAACGAGCCGATGACGCTCGCGGACAGCTTCGGCCGCGCGCTGCCGCCCGCGGGGGGGCGCGGCGGCGCAGGGCACGCTGTATCTCGAGCTCGTCGTCAATGAGCTGTCGACGGGGCGCATCGTGCCGATCCGCTATCGGGACGGCGTCTACTACGCGCGGGCGAGCGACCTCGCGCAGGCGTCGGTGCGCACCGGCGCGGAGCCCGACGCGCTCGTCGATCTGTCGAAGCTCGACGGCGTGCAGGTCGAATACGAGAGCACCGAGCAGCGCCTGAAACTGACCGTGCCGCCCGACTGGCTGCCGCAGCAGACGGTCGGCTCGCGGCGGCTGTACGATCGCACGCCCGCGGCCGTCAGCTTCGGGCTCCTGTTCAATTACGACGTGTACACGAACTCGCCGACGCTCGGCACGAGCTACACGTCCGCGTGGACCGAACAGCGTCTGTTCGACAAGTGGGGCACCGTGACGAACACGGGCGTCTATCGGCGCGATTACGGCGGCAGCATCGGCGGCGCCGGGAGCAACCGCTACCTGCGCTACGACACGTTCTGGCGCTACTCGGACCAGGACCGGATGCTCACGTACACCGCAGGCGACGTGATCACGGGCGCGCTGTCGTGGTCGAGCGCCGTGCGCCTGGGGGGCGTGTCGGTCGAGCGCGACTTCAAGGTGCGGCCGGACATCGTCACGTATCCGCTGCCGCAGTTTTCGGGTCAGGCCGCGGTGCCGACCGCCGTCGATCTGTTCATCAACGGCAGCAAGACGACGACGGGGCAGGTGAATCCCGGCCCGTTCACGATGAACAACGTGCCGTTCATCAACGGCGCGGGCGAGGCGACCGTCGTCACGACCGACGCGCTCGGCCGCCAGGTCGCGACGACGATTCCGTTCTACGTCGCGAACACGCTGCTGCAAAAGGGGCTCTCCGACTATTCGCTGTCGGCGGGCGCGATGCGGCGCGACTACGGGAACCGCTCGTTCTCGTACGGCAAGTTCGCGGCGTCGGGCACCGCGCGCTACGGCCTTGCCGATTACCTGACGATCGAGGGGCACGCGGAGGGCGGCGAGCGCTTCGCGCTCGGCGGACTCGGGTTCGACCTGGGTGTCGGCATGTTCGGCGTGCTCAACGTCGCGGCGACGCAGAGCAGTCTCGCCGGCACGTCGGGCCGGCAATACGCGTTCGGCTACAGCTATTCGTCGCAGCGGTTCAGCGTGTCGCTGCAGCGAATCCAGCGCACGGACGGGTTTCGCGATCTGTCGGTCTACGATCTGCCCGCGGACGTCACGTACCGGCTCGTGCGCAGCAGCACGCAGGCGACAGGCGCGCTCAATCTCGGCGCGATCGGCGGCACGCTCGGCGCCGGCTACTTCGACGTGCGCGGCGCGGACGGCACGCGCACGCGGATCGCGAACCTGTCGTATACGCGGCCATTGTTCCGGCGCGCGACGCTTTACGCGTCGGTCAACAAGACGATCGGCGACCACGGTGTCGCCGCGCAACTGCAACTGATCGTGCCGCTCGGCGACAAGGGCGTCGTGACGGGCTCGGTCGCGCGCGACGAGCGCAACAGTTTCAGCGAGCGCGTGCAGTACAGCCGCAGCGTGCCGAGCGACGGCGGCTTCGGCTGGAATCTCGCGTATGCGGGCGGCGGCTCGCACTACCAGCAGGCGGATGCGACGTGGCGCAACCGCTACGTCCAGGTGCAGGGCGGCGCCTACGGCTACGGCGCGGGGCGCGGCTACGCGCGCTGGGGCGAGGCGCAGGGCTCGGTCGTCGTGATGGACGGCGCGGTGCTGCCCGCGAATCGCGTCGACGATGCGTTCGCGCTGATCGACACGCAAGGCCGCAAGGGCGTGCCGGTGCGCTACGAGAACCAGCTCGTCGGCAGGACCGACGGCGGCGGCCATCTGCTCGTGCCGTGGGCGCCGTCCTACTACGCGGGCAAGTACGAGATCGATCCGCTCGATTTGCCGAGCAACGTGCGCGTGCCGATCGTCGAGCGTCGCGTCGCGGTGCGCGACCACGGCGGCGCGCTCGTCACGTTCCCGATCCAGAAGATCGTCTCCGCGCAGATCGCGCTCGTCGACGCGGCGGGTCGGCCGATCGGCGTCGGCTCGCGCGTGCTGCACGAGGAGAGCGGCCAGACCGCGCTCGTCGGCTGGCAGGGCGAGACGTATCTCGAAGGCTTGTCCGCGGTCAATCACCTGCGCGTCAGGACGCCCGACGGCCGAACCTGCCGCGCGACGTTCGCAGCCGACGTCGACGCGGCGCAGATGAGCCGCATCGGTCCGCTCGCGTGCGGCGAATAACGACAGGATTCCTCGATGAAGCCATTCCGACAATTCCTCGTGCGCGTCGCGGCGACGCTCGCGCTCGGTTTCTTTCCGGCGCTGCACGCGCATGCGACGTGTTCGGTCGTGAGCGCCGCTCCCGCGTCGTTCGGCACGGTCACGTCGTTCGTCGTCGCGAGCCAGCCGCAATCGACGTCGACGACGAGCAGCGGCCTGTCATGCTCGGGCGCGTTGCTCGGCCTCTTCGTGATCGGCGACCAGATCAACGCGACGATCACGTCGGCGAACGGCGGCAAGCTCGTCGGCCCGACGGGCGACGCGGTGCCATATTCGGTGTTCGCCGACCAGAACTACTCTATCAAGCTCAACCTCGGCATGACCTACAACTGGGCGAGCGGCCAACTGCTGAACCTGCTCGGGATCTTCGGCGGCCCCGCGCAGACGCTGCCGATGTATTTCCGCACGATCCAGGGCAGCAACGTCGCGGCGGGCACGTACACGGACACGCTGACGATCGCCTGGAACTGGGACTACTGCAGCGGGATCGGCGTGCTCGGCATCTGCCTCGGCCGTGACCGGGGCTCGGGCACGGCGGTCGTGCCGGTGACGATCACCGTGACGAACGACTGCGTGATCGCCGCGCCCGACGTGAACTTCGGCGCGGCGCCGACGGTTGCGAGCTTCGCGCCGGTGACGGGCAGCGTGTCGCTCACCTGCACGAAGGGGATGGTCTACACGGTGGGCCTCTCCAGCGGCGCGAATCCGCACGCGAGCGGGCGCCGGCAGATGGCGAACGGCGCGAGCCGGCTGCAGTACGACATCTTCGGCCCGGGCGGCGGCGCGGTGTGGGGGCAGTCGGCGAACCGCGCGGGCAGCGGCGCGGCGGCCGACGGCCAGTCGGCGCAGCAGTTTCCGTATACCGCGCGGCTCTATCCGGATCAGCAGACGCCCGCCGTCGGAACGTACACGGACAGCGTGGTCGTGGACGTGCGCTATTAGCCGAAAATCGGCGCTTTTCTGAAATCGTATCGGGCATGCGAATCGAATCGGATGGGAGAGAGGGAGGTGAACGAGAAAGCCGGATCAGTTTTTTCATTTTCGAACGAAGCGTGGATTTGACGAGGTGCGAAGCCCGACATGGCCAAATCGGGCGCGAGAATATCGCGATGCGCATGCGTTGATCGTCGACTTTCGCTTGCCGGCCGTCCCGCACCCGTGCGGGACGGCCGAAGCGCGGACGCCGCCGTTCGCGACTGCGCGCCATCGAATCGAAGAATCGGAGAAAGCGCACGTGCGATGGGATAAACGACCGTACCCATAAATGGAACGTCGCGAGAAAAGGATGTGCGAGTTTTTTCCGGCAACGGAAGAGATGCGTATTCTGGCGAGGTTCCATATGGGATGAGGGTATGAAAAGCGACGGCTTTTGCGGAGGCAAATTCTGTCGACGCATACTGGTGTGCATCTCCGCTGCGGCGCTCGCGTTCCTGACGCTGCCGCAGGTCGCCAATCGAATGCAGGAGAGCATGCTGATCGCGACCGAGCCCTGCAAGTGGACGCATGTGCACCCGTTGCTGTGGGGCAGCCACGTGCTCGTCGCGCTGTTGAGCTACGGATGGGCGCATCGCGATCTGAAGCGGCTGCAGGCGGCGCTCAGAGCGAGCCGGGGCTCGCTCGCGACCGCGAGCCATGAGTTGCGCGCGCCCGTGAACGGCATGCTCGCGCTCGTCGAGCTGGTGAAAGAGGGGCTGCTCGCGCCGGAGCAGCAGCGGCTGCTGAGTCTCGTGCAGGACTCGGGGCAGTCGCTCGCGCGCGTGCTGAACGACATTCTCGATCACGCGAGCATCGAGGCGGGGCAATTCGCGATCGAGAAGACGCGCGTCGACGTGCGCGAGCTTGTCGACAGCGTGAGCGCGATGCTCGCGGTGCACGCGCATCGCAAGGGTTTGCGGATCCGGCTGCACGTCGATGCCAACGTGCCGGCCGCGGTGCTGACGGACGGCAATCGGCTGCGGCAGATTCTCGTCAACCTGATCGGCAACGGCATCAAGTACACGGAGCACGGCAGCGTGTCGGTGCGCGTGCGCGCGGCGGACGACGTCGACGGTTCGGTCGAGATCGTCGCGACGGTCGTCGACACGGGGATCGGCATTGCCGCCGACGAGTTGACGCGACTCTTCACGCCGTTCGTGCGCGCGGCGCGCGGCGCGCGGCGCACGGAATCGGGAACGGGGCTCGGGCTTGCGATCGCGCGCAAGCTCGCGCGATTGCTGGGAGGGGACGTGACGTTGACGAGTGATGAAGGCAGGGGAACGACGGCGACCGCGCGCATCCGCTGCGCGGTCGCGGCGCGCGGCTACGCGCCTGATGCGCTTGCGGGGCGGGTCGTGTCGATCGACGTCGGCGACGCCGCGCTCGCGGCGACGCTTGCCGCCTACGCGCGCACGGCGGGCGTGCGGGTGGCCGCGCGCGGCGCGGCCCACGTCGATGCGGTGCTGTGCGACGACGCGCGCGTCGATGCGTCGCGGCCGCAGGTCGGCTGGGTCGGCGTGACCGATGTGCCGGAGCCCGCGGGCTGGACCGACGACGGCTCGCACGTGCGCCTGAGCGGCAATCCGCTCGGCTGGCGCGCGTTCGTCGACAGCCTGCGCGCCGCGCTCGATGCGCGCGACGCGACGTGCGCGCGCGCGGCGGCGGAGGGCAAGTCGCGCGCGTATCGCGTGCTCGTCGTCGACGATCAGGAGATGAACCGCATCGTGCTGCGCTATCAGCTCGATGCGCTCGGCCACCGCGCGCGCTTCAGCGCGAGCGGCGACGAAGCGTTGCGCGCGCTCGAGACGGGCGCGTTCGACGTCGTGCTCACCGACTGTCGGATGCCGGGCATGGACGGCGTCGCGCTGACGGCGGCGATCCGCGCGCATCCGGATGCGCGCGTGCGCGCGACGCCCGTCGTCGGCGTGACGGCGCTCGTGTCGGATGCCGAATGCGCGCGCTGCGTCGCGGCCGGCATGACGTTCTGCATCGGCAAGCCGACGACGCTCGATGCGCTCGAGCGCGTGCTCGTCGATGCGATCGAGCCCGCGCCCGCGCTACGCTTCGATCCGTCGCGCATCGACGCGGCGCGCCTGCTCGCGGGCTTCGGCGCGTCGTCCGAGCACGGCGGGGCGCGCGACGCGATCCTGGGCGCGTGCCGCCGCGCGCTCGAGCGCGACCGGGACACGCTGATGCGCGATCTGCGCGACGGCCTCTCCGCTCGCGAGCTGCGCACGTGGTGTCACACGGCGCGCGGCACGTACAGCCTGTTCGGGCAGGCGCACGTCGATGCGTTGCTCGACGAATTCCACCATCTGCTGACGGCGGGCGACGCGCGCGCGATTCGCGGCGCAGTCCGGGAAATCCTCGCGATGGTGAATCATTTGCTGCGTTGCGTTGCGCATCCGGCGCAATCGCGCGATCGCGGCGATCCAAAAGGAGGAAGGTAAATGAGCGTTCAAGTGTTGATCGCGGACGACCATCCGCTCGTGCTGTTGGGCGTGCGTCACATGCTGGCTGGCATGGGCGACGTGTCGATCGTCGGCGAGGCGCATGATCCGGCGGGGCTGCTCGCGTTGCTCGCGACCACGCCGTGCGACATCGTCATCACCGATTTCGCGATGCCCGACCAGCGGGCCGCCGACGGCCTCGCGATGCTGACCGCGATCCGCGACGGCCATCCTTCGGTGCGCGTGATCGTGCTGACGATGCTCGACAATCCGGTGTTGATGCACACGATGCGCCAGGCGGGCGCGCTCGCGGTGCTGAGCAAGCGCGGCGACCTCGACGAACTGCCGCGCGCGGTCGGCGCGGTGTGCCAGGGCCGGCCGTTCGTCGGCACGCACGCGGGCGCGGCGAGCGGGCTCGCGATGCGCGCGACGGATGCGCCGCCGCAACTGAGCCCGCGCGAGATCGAGGTCGTGCGGCTGTGCGCGACCGGGATGACGATGACCGACATCGCGAACCGCTATGGCCGCAGCATTAAGACGGTCAGCACGCACAAGCACAACGCGATGGGCAAGCTCGGGCTGAAATCCGACGTCGATCTGTTCATGTACGCGACGGAGAACGGGCTCGTGTGACGCGCATCGGCGGGGCGCGTGCGGCGGCCGCACGATTCGCGAATCAGTCGATCAGATTCGGAATCCGTACGTTCGGATCGACGTGCTCATCGTAATCGACGCCGTCGATCTCGAAGCCGAACAGGCGCAGGAATTCGTTCTTGTAGCCTGCGAAATCGGTCAGCGCATACAAGTTGTCGTCCGTCACCTGGTCCCACAGCTCGAGCACGCGCGCCTGCACGGCCGGATCGAGCTCGAACCGGTCCGCGCGCAGCCGGCCCTGGGCGTCGACGTGCGGCCGCGCGCCGTACAGGCTGTCGCGCAACAGGCCGTCGACCTGCTCGATGCAGCCTTCGTGCGTGCCGCGCGCCTTCATCACCTTGAAGAGCAGCGACAGATAGAGCGGCATCATCGGAATCGCGGAGCTCGCCTGCGTGACGACCGCCTTCAGCACCGATACGCGCGCGTCGCCGCCGCGCGCGGCGAGCTTCTCGCGCAGCGCGAGCACGGTGCGGTCGAGGTCCTTCTTCGCTTCGCCGATCGAGCCGTTCCAGTAGATGTCGTGCGTGACCTTCTCGCCGAGGTACGTGAACGCGGTCGTCTTCGCGCCGTCGGCGAGCACGCCCGCCGCGTCGAGCGCGTCGATCCACATTTGCCAGTCCTCGCCGCCCATCACGGCGACCGTGCCCGCGATCTCGTCGGGCGTCGCCGGCTGCAGCAGCGTTTCCTTGATCGCCTCGTTGTCCGTGTCGACGCCGCGCAGCCGCACTGCGTGGCCGATCGGCTTCAACGTGGACTGAAACGTGACGCCCGTCTTCGGATGCGTCCTGCGCGGCGCGGCGACGCTGTAGACGACGAGATCGACCTGCCCGAGATCGCGCTTGATCGCGTCGATCGTCTTCTGCTTGATCGCGTCGGAGAACGCGTCGCCGTTGATGCTCGCCGCGTAGAGGCCGCGCGCGGCGGCTTCGTCGTGGAATGCCGCGCTGTTGTACCAGCCCGCCGTGCCGGGCTTCGCGTCAAGCGGCGCGCGCTCGAAGAACACGCCGAGCGTCGCCGCGCCCGCGCCGAACGCGGCCGCGATGCGCGCGGCGAGCCCATAGCCCGTCGACGCGCCGATCACGAGCACCTTCCTCGGGCCGTGCTTGAGCGGCCCACGGCGGGCGACGTACGCGATCTGCTCGCGGACGCTCGCCGCGCAGCCGGCGGGGTGGGTGGTGACGCAGATGAAGCCGCGTACGCGCGGTTTGATGATCATGGCGGTCTCGCTCTGAGTGCGGGGCGGTCAAAAAAGGCAGTGCGCATTCTAAACGAGGCGCGCGCGGGCCGTCCGTTCGCAGGGGCGGCCGGCCGGATGCTCGCGATCGATAAAAAAAGGGCGGCCGAAGCCGCCCGAAGAAGCGATGGTGCGTTCGTGAATCGGCCCGGCGCTCAGTTGCCCGTCGACAGCGTGAGCGCGTTCGTCAGGTCGCCCATCGGCTTGAAGCCGTTCGCGACGAGCGCGTCGTCGCGCTGCTTGAGGCCCGCGAGCTTCGGCAGCGAGAAGCGGCGCGTGATGAAGCGCAGGATCGACGCGGTGTCGTACTGCGTGTGGTCGACGAAGCCCTGCTTCGCGAACGGCGAGATGACGAACGCCGGAATGCGTGTGCCCGGGCCCCAGCGGTCGCCCTTCGGCGGCGCGACGTGATCCCAGAAGCCGCCGTTCTCGTCATACGTGACGATCACGACCATGTTGTTCCACTGCGGGCTCTTCTGCAGGTGCGCGATCACGTCCGCGATGTGCTGGTCGCCCGAGGCGACGTCCGTGTAGCCCGGGTGCTCGTTCAGGTTGCCCTGCGGCTTGTAGAACGTGACCTGCGGCAGCTTGCCCGCGTCGATCGCCTGGATGAGGGCGGCGCCGTTCGTGCCGGCGTCGAGCAGGTGCTGCGCGCGGTTCGCGCTGCCGGGCGCCTGGTTCGCGTAGTAGTTGAACGGCTGGTGGTGCGGCTGGAAGTTCGGCGATGTCATGTTCGGGCCGTAGATCACGCCCGACGTGCCGCTTTGCGCGGCCTGCAGCGCCGCGCCCCACGCGCCGCCGTACCATGCCCACGAGACGCCCGCGCTCGTCAGCAGATCGCCGACGTTCTGCTGCGTCTGCGGCGGCAGCGTCGACGGGTTCGACGGATCGGCGAGGTTCGGATCGCCGCCCGCCGCCGCCGCGTTGCCGCTCGGCTGGTACGGCGGCTGCATCGTGTTGACCGCGTAGAAATCCGGCGTGAGGCCGCCCGACTTCACGAACTTCGGCGGGCCCGACAGCGCGGATGCAGGCGAGTTCGACGCGGTCGTGAGCGTCACGCCGTCCGGATTGACGACCGAGATCTGGCTCGCCGCCGGGCTCTTGTCGGCGTTCGGATAGATCGGCGCGCACGCGCAGATCAGGTACTGGTGGTTCAGGAACGAGCCGCCGAACGCGCCCATGAAGAAGTTGTCGGCGAGCGTGTATTGCTGTGCGAGCTTCCAGAGCGGCAGCTTCGACGGATCGGCGGTGTAGTGGCCCATCACGAGGCCGCCCGCATCCGACCAGGCGGCGTACCGGTCGTTCTTGCCGCCGTCGATCTGCATCTGGTTTTCGTAGAAACGGTGAACGAGGTCGCGCGTCGTCACGCTCATCGGCGTGTTGAAGCCGTTCGGATCGTCGATCGCGAAGGGCGCGTTCGGCAGGTTCGCCGTCATCGCCTCCGTCACCGCGGGCGTCACGCCAGCCGCGGTCAGGCCGGACCAGATCTTCGGCAGCGTCGCGAGCGGCGTGCCGTCGCGGTCGACCTGCTTCGCGCTCGCGGCCGTCACGTTCTGCAGGCCGTTCGCGCCCGGGAAGTTGCCATACAGGTTGTCGAAGCTGCGGTTTTCCGCGTAGATCACGACGACGTTCTTGACTGCCGACAGGCCGGGCGACGTGACGTCGTCCCCGCCGCACGCGGTGAGGCCGATCGCGGCCGCGAGCGCGATCGGCGTCACGCGAATCCAATGCTTGTTCATCCGTTATCTCTCTTGTCGCACGAGGTATGTGGGTATCGAGGGGCCGGCCGATTGCGTCGCGCGAAGTGACGCGTCGTGTGAATGTCCATTGACAGCCGGTTGCGCGGATTGTGTAAGGAACGTTTGACAGCAACATGTTGTAACGCTTTCGTTAAGCTGTCGGTCATCCGTCATCGAACTGTCATGCGTGTGACATACGCTCGCGCCTTTCTCACTCGACACCGCCGGATCGATGATGCGCCGCCCGCTGCGACACGCTTTCCCGAATCGTTCGACTTTCTTCATGCCGCGCGCGCTTGGCGCAACTGCTGCCGCGATCGCGCTCGCGGCGGGCGTCGCCGCCTGCGACGCGAACGGGCGGGCCGCGACGTCCGCGCCCGCCGCCGCGCCTGCCGCGCAGTCGAGCGCGCCCGCCGTCGTCGACAATCAGCCGCAGACGCGCGCGCAGGTATACGAGGCGGTGAAGCAGATGACGGCGCTCGGCCGGCAACTGTTCTTCGATCCGTCGCTGTCGGGCAGCGGCAAGCTCGCGTGCGCGTCGTGCCACAGCCCGCAGCACGCGTTCGGGCCGCCGAACGCGCTGCCCGCGCAATTCGGCGGCGACGATCTGCGCCAGCAGGGCTTTCGCGCGGTGCCGACGCTCAAGTACCTGCAGAAGGTGCCTGCGTTCAGCGAGCACTATCACGAATCGGACGACGAGGGCGACGAGAGCGTCGACGCCGGCCCGACGGGCGGCCTCACGTGGGACGGCCGCGTCGACGGCGGCGCGGAGCAGGCGCGCACGCCGCTCACGTCGCCGTTCGAGATGAACGGCACGCCCGCGAAGGTTGCGCGCGCGGTGCGGGCCGCGCCATACGCCGGCGCGTTTCGCGCGGCGTTCGGCGCGCACGTGCTCGACGACGATCGCGCGACGTTCGAGGCGGTGTTGCAGGCGCTCGGCACGTTCGAGCAGACGCCCGACGTGTTCTATCCGTACACGAGCAAGTACGACGCGTATCTGGCGGGCCGCGCGCAACTGACGAGCGCCGAGCTGCACGGGCTGCAGGTCTTCAACGACGAGAGGAAGGGCAACTGCGCGAGCTGCCACGTGAGCCGGCGCGGGCTCGACGGCACGCCGCCGCAGTTCGGCGATTTCGGCCTCATCGCGATCGGCGTGCCGCGCAACCGCGAGCTCGCGGTGAACCGGAATCCGAATTTCCACGACCTCGGCGCATGCGGGCCCGAGCGTCAGGACCTGAAGGGGCGCGACGAGTTCTGCGGGCTGTTCCGCACGCCGACGCTGCGCAACGTCGCGCTGAAGAAGACGTTCTTCCACAACGGCATCTATCACTCGCTCGACGACGTGCTGCGCTTCTACGCCGAGCGCGATACGCATCCGGAGAAGTTCTATCCGGTGAAGCACGGCGTCGTCCAGAAGTTCGACGACTTGCCGAAGCGCTACTGGAAGAACCTGAACGACGAGCCGCCGTTCGACCGCAAGCGCGGCGATCCGCCTGCGATGACCGATGCGGAGATCAAGGACGTGATCGCGTTCCTCGGCACGCTCACCGACGGCTACGATCCGCGCGCGAAACCGGCGAGCGGCAATCGCTGAAGACGCCCGCGCGCACGGACGGCCCGGCGCGGCCGCCGCGCGTCATTCGCGCAGCGCGTCGGCAACGCACGCGGCGCGCGCCGCCGCGTGGCTCGCGCGCCGCGTGCGCGCGACGCAGTCCGCATACGACGCGACATATCGCTCGAACATCCGGCGCGCATCGTCGGTCGACGCGTCGACCATTCGCGCGACGAGCGCGCGCGAGCCCACTTCGAAGTGCTGATAGTCGATCGGATCGTCCCAATAGCCGCCCCAGCGCAGGAAGCCGTTGTCCGCGAACACGTCGACAACGCGCTCCGCCATGCCCGGGCGCGCCGGCTTGCCCGGCCGCTCGTCGAGCCGGTTCATCGACGCCTTCGCGGCCGTCGCGGGCAGCACGCGCGCGGTGCCGTCGCTGTCGAACGATACGTACGGGTTCTGCACGGGATTGATGTCGATCGCGACGCCGTACGCATGCATCGACCATTCGCTGCGGCCCGTCTTGCGCCGCGAATTGAACGCCGACGTGTTGTCGTCGCGCATCGACGCATCGTCGTCGCCGCGATAGCGCTCGATCGGCACCGCCTTGCTCAACGGAAAACGCATTCGGCATAGCGTGCCGAAAATCGTCTGCACGCGCTCGGCGAGCGCATCGAGCACGACGATTTCACCTTTTTGAATCCGGCCGTCGAAATTCACGTAATCGAACGACACGTTTCTCAATCGCTCGCATTGAACCGGCGAATCGTCGTGGATGACGGATTTGGCATGCATATTCGCGCATTGCTCGGCCGTGATTCGATTGATTTCCGCCTGCGCATTCGATGCGCCGAAAATCGAGAGCAGCATGAAAAGCCCCGTGCTATGCTGCGCGCACTGCCGAATCGGCGCGAATGTTCGCGGCAGAAGTCGCATATCGGTCACTCGTTTGGCGAATTCGATGAATTGGCATTCTGAGTGAATGAATGCGCGTGAAGTTCCGGAGTGCCGATGAACCGAAAGCCGATCGGGACGCCGGATGGCGAATGAAACGACGTGAATGCCGCGGGAATGCGCGCGGCAAGGATTCGGTGAAGATGCGCAAGAGAAGCTTGGTTCATTTCCCCGTCGCGCTGGCGGTGACGGCGGTGCTCGGCGCGTGCTCGGGCGACGACGACGCGACGATCGAGTCACGCGCGGACGCGATCGTCGAGCGGATGACGACCCGGCAGAAGGTCGGCCAGAAGCTGATGATGGCGTTCCGCTACTGGTGCCCGGACGGACAGCCGGCCTGCACGGCCGGCATGACCGATTTTCCCGACGCCGCGCGCGACGCGCTGCGCGAGAACGGCATCGGCGGCGTGATCCTGTTCTCGAACAACCTGACGGGCATCGAGCAGACGCGCCGGCTGATCGACGGCATCCGGGCCGCGCCCGCGGCCGATAGTCCGCTCGGCCTCCTGATCGGCATCGATGAGGAGGGCGGCAACGTGTTCCGCCTGCCGCGCGCCGAGGCGACCGCGTTCGCCGGCAACATGGCGCTCGGCGCGGCGTACGAAGCGACGAAGGACGACCGGCTCGCATACGACATGGGCCGCGTGCTCGCGGCGGAGATCGCGGCGGTCGGCTTCAACGTGAATTTCGCGCCGGACGTCGACGTCAACAGCAATCCGCTCAATCCGGTCATCAACGTGCGCGCGTTCGGCGACGACCCGGCGACGATCGGCCTGCTCGGCCGGCGCATGGCGCAGGGGATGAAGAGCGAGCGCGTGATCGGCACGTTCAAGCATTTTCCGGGGCACGGCGATACGGACACCGATTCGCACTACGGATTGCCCGTCGTGATCAAGTCGCGCGCCGACGCCTACGCGATCGATCTCGCGCCGTACCGGCAGGCGATCGAATCGGGCGAGGCGCCGGACATGATCATGACCGCGCACATCCAGTATCCGTCGCTCGACGACACGCGCGTCGCGACGCGCACGGGCGAGCAGATGATCGCGCCCGCGACGATGTCGCGGCGCATCCAGCACGACATCCTGCGCGGCGAGTTCGGCTACCGGGGCGTGACGATCACCGACGCGCTAGACATGAAGGGCATCGCCGATTTCTTCGACGAGGACGACGCGGTCGTCAAGGTGTTCCAGGCGGACGTGGACATCGCGCTGATGCCCGTCGAATTCCGCACGGCGGCCGACGCCGGCCGGCTGACGGCGCTCGTCGATCGCGTCGCGGCGGCCGTCGATTCGGGCCGCATCGACCGCGCCGAATTCGACCGCTCGGTGCGCCGGATCGTGCTGACGAAGCTGCGCCACGGCATCGTTGCGGCCGACCACGGCCGGCCGGCCGACGAACTGGCGTCGATCGGCGGGCCCGCGCACCGCGCGGTCGAGCGCGACATCGCGCGCAAGTCGATCACGGTGCTGCGCAACGAGCGCGGCACGCTGCCGCTCAAGGCGGCCGGCCGGCGGATCTTCATCCTGACGCCGTGGGGCGAGCAGGCGGAGGCGATGCGGCGGCGCTTCGTCGAGCTCGGCCATTCGCTCGTCACGGGCGCGAAGCTGGGCGAGATCGCATGGCCCGAGCAGCAGCAGGCGATCGATGCGGCCGACATCGTGATCGTCGGCACGCTGTCGACGGGCGTCACGCCCGTCGAGCACAACGGAGACCCGAGCGCGCGCGTGAGCCCGCCCGCGCCGTCGGCCGCGCTGATGCGGCAGGCCGCGCCCGCGAACGGCGAGGAGGAAGGCTCGGTGATCTTCGATCACGTCGAGCGTGCGGACGCGGCGACGGACGTCCGCGCGCGCCGAAGCGCGCTCGCCGCGGCCGCGGCGCCGAGCGAGGCGCAGCAGATGCGCGACGCGATGGACTACGCGAAGGCGCGGCGCAAGACCGTGATCCACGTGACGATGCGCGCGCCGTATGACACGATCAGCTACGACGACGTGGCGGACGCGACGCTCGCGACGTATGCGTACTACGGCTACGAAGGCGGATGGCGCGGCCCGTCGCTGCCCGCGGCCGTCGACGCGATGCTGGGCGTCGAGCGGCCGGTCGGCAGGCTGCCGGTCGCGATCCACGCGCTGAACGCGGACGGATCGACGGGGCCGCTGCGCTATCCGCGCGGCTTCGGGCTGCAATACTGACGCCGAGCGCCGCCGGCGCGACCGATCGCCGCGCCTCGTCTGCCGGCGCGTCGCGATTTCGTCGCCGAAGTCCGCGAGACACGCCGTACCGTTGCACGATCGGTTTCAAATACCGTTCGTTGCAGTTATCCTTGAGCGCTCTCCCGGCGCGTGATCGAAGCCGTGCGCCGGGACATTCGATCGCTTCCAAAGGAGGACAACATGACGATGCGAGCTCGTGTCTCGATCCTGTCGCGCGCGCTGGCGGGCGCCGCATGTGCGGCCGCGGCGCTTGCCGCGCATGCGCAGAACAACCTGAGCTTCCTGAACGACACGCCGATCAGCTATTTCAGCAAGGCGGACACCGCGTCGCTCGCGAAGGCCGTGCAGAAGGTTCGCGACGAGGGCAAGGATGGCGAGACCGTCGACTGGGTCAACAACGGCCGCGGCACGAAGCTCGCGGCGAAGCTCACGCCGACCACGACCGAGCAGGAAGGCCGCACGTGCCGCGAGGTCAGGACCGAGGTCGAGGCGAAGGGGCAGTCGATGACGCTGCGGCCGCTCTATTGCAAGACCGCGGCCGGCAAATGGCAACTGCAGAAGCGCTGACGCGGGCGTGACGCGCGGATGAGCGCGATGAAGCCCGGCCGCACTCGCGCGCGCACGGTGTCGTGCGGCGTCGTGCTGCTCGATTCCGCTGGCCGCGTGCTGCTCGCGCACGCGACCGACACGACGCACTGGGACATCCCGAAAGGGCAGGGCGAGCCGGGCGAGACCGCGCGGCAGGCGGCGCTGCGCGAGCTCGTCGAGGAGACGGGCATCGTGCTCGATCCCGCCCGGCTCGTCGATCTGGGCCTCTTCGCCTATCGGCACGACAAGGACCTGCACCTGTTCGCCGCGCGCGCCGCCGCCGGCGAGACGGATCTGTCGCGCTGCACGTGCACGTCGATGTTCCCGAGCCGGCGGGACGGCACGATGATTCCCGAAATGGACGCGTTCCGCTGGACGGAGCCCGCCGACGTCGACGCGTATGCGAGCCGCAGCCTCGCGCGGCTCTTCGGCACGACGCTGTCGCTCGCGGAACTGCACCGGACGCTGCCGGGCTGAATGCGGCGATGCGCGATGGCGCGCCCGCGGCGGTCAGGCCGGCTTGCCCCAGCTATCGCGCAGGCCGACGATCCGGTTGAACACCGGCTGGCCGGGCTTCGAGTCGACGCGATCGGCGACGAAGTAGCCGTGCCGCTCGAACTGATAGCGCGCTTCCGGCAGCGCGTCGCGCGCGCCCGGCTCGAGATAGGCGTGGACGATCTTCTTCGAATCCGGATTCAGCGCGTCGAGGAAGTCGCGGCCGCCCGCGTCCGGATGCGGCTCCTTGAACAGGCGATCGTAGATCCGCACTTCGGCCGGGCACGCGTGGGCCGCGCTCACCCAGTGGATGTTGCCCTTCACCTTGTAGTTGTTCGCGCCGTCGGTGCCCGACTTGCTGTCCGGGTAGTAGTTGCAGTGGACGGCGATCACGTTGCCGTGCTCGTCCTTGTCGGCGCCCGTGCATTCGATCACGTAGCCGTAGCGCAGCCGCACCTTGTTGCCCGGGAACAGCCGGAAATAGCCCTTCGGCGGGTTCTCGTTGAAATCCTCGCGCTCGATCCACAGCTCGCGCGAGATCGGGAACGTGCGCTGGCCGCGCTCCGGATGGTGCGGGTGCACGGGCGCCGTGCATTCCTCGGTCTGGCCTACCGGATAGTTGTCGATGACGAGCTTGAGCGGATCGAGCACGGCGACCGTGCGCGGCGCCTTGTCGTCGAGGTCGTCGCGCAGCGCGCCTTCGAACACGCTCATGTCGATCCACGAATCGACCTTCGTCACGCCGATCCGCTCGCAGAAGAGCTGGATGCTCTCCGGCGTGAAGCCGCGGCGGCGCACGCCGACGATCGTCGGCATCCGCGGATCGTCCCAGCCGTCGACGTGGCCTTCCGTCACGAGCTGCAGCAATTTGCGCTTGCTCGTGATCGCATAGGTGAGGTTCAGGCGCGAGAATTCGATTTGCTGCGGCAGCGGCCGCGCGAACACGCCGGCGTCGGCGAGCTCGTTGAGCACCCAGTCGTAGAGCGGGCGGTGATCCTCGAATTCGAGCGTGCACAGCGAATGCGTGATGCCCTCGAGCGCGTCCGAGATGCAGTGCGTGTAGTCGTACATCGGGTACACGCACCACTTGTCGCCCGTCCGGTAGTGATGCGCGTAGCGGATCCGGTAGATCACCGGGTCGCGCATGTTCATGTTCGGCGAGCTCATGTCGATCTTCGCACGCAGCACGTGCTCGCCTTCGCCGAACTCGCCCGCCTTCATCCGGCGGAACAGGTCGAGGCTTTCGTCGGGCGCGCGGTCGCGGAACGGCGACGGCGTGCCCGGCTCGGTCAGCGAGCCGCGGTTCGTGCGCATCTCGTCGGCGCTCTGGCTGTCGACGTATGCGTTGCCGCGCTCGATCAGCAGCTCGGCGAATTCATAGAGCTTGTCGTAGTAGTCGCTCGCGAAATACTGATGGGCGACGCCGTCCTTCTGCCAGTCGAAGCCGAGCCAGCGCACCGCGTCGACGATCGAGTTCGCGTACTCGACGCTTTCCTTTTCCGGGTTCGTGTCGTCGAAGCGCAGGTGGCACACGCCGCCGTAGGCGCGCGCGACGCCGAAGTTCAGGCAGATGCTCTTCGCATGGCCGATGTGCAGATAGCCGTTCGGCTCGGGCGGAAAGCGCGTTTCGACACGGCCGCTCCATTTGCCCGTGCGGTTGTCGTCGTCGATGATGTTGCGGATGAAATTGGATGGCGCGGTGGCGTCGTTGCGATCGGTGCTCATGCGGAACAGGAAAGAAAAGGGGAGGGGGCGCGTGCCGCGCCGCCCGAATTCGTCAATTCTACCTGACGGACGACCGTCCTGAGGAGCGCCGCCCCTTGCGGCGGGCGGTGCGGCGCGTTTTTCCGGCATTTGTGCGGCATGTGTTGCCGCTGTAACGGGAGGTAAATCGCCTTGCCGGCCCGATTGCGCTTTTTTAAGATGCGCTCACCCGGATTCTTGCCCGGATTTCATGCCGCCGCGCCGTGCCATGCGCGGCAACGCTCTCGAAGACTGCATCATGATGATGAAGAAGACCCGCTTTCTCGTTCGCACCACCGTCATCGCCGTCGCGCTCGCCAGCCTCAGCGCGTGCGCGATGACCCATACGCAGCGCAACGCCGGCATCGGCGCGGCGGCGGGCGGCGCGCTCGGCTACCTGATCACGGGCGGGCCGATCGGCACGGTCGCGGGTGCGGCGGCAGGCGGCCTCGTCGGCGCCGGCGTGCGCTGAAGCGGCGCGTCGGTTGCGTTTTCGCCGCTCCGCCGCTTCACTGCTTCGCCGTTCGCTGCGTCCTTTGCGAACCTGACTCGTCATTCCGTCCGCTACGGCCGGGCAGCGGGGCGCGCCACAGGCGCGCCCCGTTTCGTTTTACGGCAGGGCGTGTTCGTCCGGCCGCCTGCTTCGCGGCGGGGCGCTCGCCGTCGCGTCGGCGTCCTCGCGAGCCGGGTTTCAGGACGTTGCGTTTTGGGTGCATGACGGTCCTGAGTGCGTTCGAGCGTCTTGATGCCTTGACTCCCTTGGTGCCCTCCGCGCGTTCGGGCGAGCGCTGAAGAATCAGCCGTTCGGGTAGGCCGCCGCGATCAGGTTCGCGCGCAGTGTCGCGAGCTGCGCATACATGTCGTGGACGAGGTAGAGGTCGCGGCGGCGCGTCCAGGCCTGGCCGGACTGCGGATCGTACAGCGTCGGCAGCGGGACTTCCGCGGCCGCGGCCGCCTTCATGCCGCGCGCCCGCGAGGTCTGGATGCAGCGCTTCGCATGATCGCGGTGGCCGACGACCGCGACGTTGCCCATCGCCGCGCCGCTTCCTTCCAGCGCGACGATCGCGGCGGCGACGCCGTCGGTGCTCAGGTACGTGATCGAGCCGTTCGCGGCGACGACGGGCTCGATCGAGCGGACGTCGGCCATCTGATACTTCGACGCGAGAAAGCGCGCGATTTCCCACTGCGCGTAGACCTTGACGGGCTTCAACTGGCGAATCCGGTAGACCGCATCCGCGAGCGCCTCGTTGACGGGGCCGGGGTCGGGCAGCGCGGTCTGGTTCGTGCCGTTCGTCGGCGTGTTGCCGCTCGCCGCGTTCGCGCGGTTGCCGAAGCTGTATGCGACGATGCGGTCGATCTGCGCGGCGGCGATCGTCGGCAGATCCCACGTGAAGCCGACGTCCATCAGGTACGGCTCGACGGCGGCGGCGGTCGACGCGTCGTTCAGCTCGGCCGTCAGCTTGCCGATCATCTGGCGCGCGAGCTCGGCATCGCCGATCGCGGGCTCGGCGATGCTGTCGTTGCACGCGGTGAGGACTGCGCTGACGAGCGGCAGCGTCGCGGCGGCGGATGTGGACAGCAGGAACTTGCGACGTGACGGCATGCACAACCTCGGCGGAAAAAGCGGGAAAGCCCACTTTGTACCGTTTGGTGATGACAGCGCGATGTCGTCGCGCGTTCGCGCGACAGGCTGCGGATCGCCGGATCGGCGAAGAGGGCGCCGCGGGGCGCCGCGACAACCTCGGCACGGCAAGCGGACGTGCGGCCGAACGCAGCCGCGCGCCCGCTTGTCGCGTTCAGACGACGCGCTTGTCCCTGAGCGCCGCGATCGCCGCGTCGCCGTAGCCGAGCATGTCGCGCAGCACCGCTTCCGTATGCTCGCCGAGCAGCGGCGGCGCGCTGCGCGCATCGGGCGGCGTCTCGCTCATCCGGATCGGGTTGCGCACGAGCTTCACGGTCGCCCCGCTCGGATGCGGCAGCTCGACCTGCATGCCGCGCGCGCGCACCTGCTCGTCGTCGAACACTTCGGCGAGATCGTTGATCGGCCCGCACGGCACGCCGAGCGCCTCGAGCGCGTCGAGCCACTCGCGCTTCGTGCGTGTCTTCGTCATCTCGGCGATGATCGGCACGAGCGTGTCGCGGTGGCGCACGCGCGCCGGATTCGTCGCGAAGCGCGCATCGTCGGCGAGCGCCGCCCGCCCGCCCGCCTCGACGAACTTGCGGAACTGGCCGTCGTTGCCGACCGCGACGATGATCCAGCCGTCGCTCGTCTCGAACGTCTGGTACGGCACGATGTTCGGATGCGCGTTGCCCCAGCGCACGGGCGGCTTGCCGCTCGCGAGGAAGTTCGTGTTCATGTTCGCGAGGAGCGCGACCTGCACGTCGAGGAGCGCCATGTCGACGTGCTGGCCTTCGCCCGTGCGGTCGCGGTGCGCGAGCGCGGCGAGGATCGCGATCGTCGAGTAGAGGCCCGTCGCGAGATCGGCGATCGCGACGCCCGCTTTCTGCGGGCCGCCGCCCGGCAGGCCGTCGCGCTCGCCCGTGATGCTCATGAAGCCGCCCATCCCCTGGATGATGAAGTCGTAGCCGGCGCGGTGCGCATACGGGCCCGTCTGGCCAAAGCCCGTCACCGAGCAGTAGACGAGGCCGGGCTTCGCGGCCGCGAGCGACGCATAGTCGAGCCCGTATTTCGCGAGCTGGCCGACCTTGTAGTTCTCGAGCACGACGTCGCATTGCGCGGCGAGCTCGCGAACGATCCGCTGGCCCTCGGGCGTCGCGATGTCGACCGTCACCGAGCGCTTGTTGCGGTTCGCGGCGAGGTAGTACGCGGCCTCGCGGGTGTCGGCGCCGTCCGGCGTCTTCAGGTAGGGCGGGCCCCAGTGCCGGGTGTCGTCGCCGAGCTCCGGGCGCTCGACCTTGATCACGTCGGCGCCGAGATCGGCAAGCGTCTGCGCGCACCACGGGCCCGCGAGCACGCGGCTCAGGTCCAGGACGCGGATATGGCTGAGGGCTCCCATCTTCGATCAGTCTCCTCTGTTGGCTGCGCTGTCGGCCGGCCTGCGCCCGCGGGCGTCGCGCCGGGCATGGCGCGATCGCGCGGGGCGAGGCCCGGTTGTGTCTCCCGCCGCATCTTAAAGCGATTCGTGCGCGGCTGTCGCGCGAGCGGGGCGGCGCAGGCGCGGCGGCGGTTCGACGCAGGCGCGCGGATCGCGGCGCGATCCGCGCGAATTGCTCGGATCGGGCGGAACCTGCGCGGCGCGACGACGTGAGCGCGACGTGCTCCGACGAAATGCCGGCGAGACGTTTCGCGGAAGTCTCGCTGAACCGCCGCCCGGCCCGTCGCCCCGGGCGGGCCGCCGTCCGCCCGGGACGCCCGCCGGCCGCGACGGCGGATCTATCCCGTATAATCGATTGTTTCAGAAACCCGCCGCCGCCCGCTTGAGCCGGAGCGGCCGGCGCTCAACCCAGTTTTGGCCCGACCGTCCCCGCACGCTATGAAAGCCGCCGAAATCCGCGAGAAATTCCTCAAGTTCTTCGAATCGAAGGGCCACACGATCGTCCGCTCGTCGAGCCTCGTGCCCGGCAACGACCCCACGCTGCTCTTCACCAATTCGGGGATGGTGCAGTTCAAGGACGTGTTCCTCGGCGCGGAGACGCGCCCGTACTCCCGCGCCACCACCGCGCAGCGCAGCGTGCGCGCGGGCGGCAAGCACAACGATCTCGAGAACGTCGGCTACACCGCGCGCCACCACACGTTCTTCGAGATGCTCGGCAACTTCTCGTTCGGCGATTACTTCAAGCGCGACGCGATCCACTACGCCTGGGAGCTGCTGACGGCCGTCTACAAGCTGCCCGCCGACAAGCTCTGGGTCACCGTCTACCACGACGACGACGAGGCCTACGACATCTGGGCGAAGGAAGTCGGCGTGCCCGCCGAGCGGATCATCCGGATCGGCGACAACAAGGGCGCGCGCTACGCGTCGGACAACTTCTGGCAGATGGGCGACACGGGCCCCTGCGGCCCGTGCTCGGAAATCTTCTACGATCACGGCCCGGACGTGTGGGGCGGCCCGCCGGGGTCGCCGCAGGAAGACGGCGACCGCTACATCGAGATCTGGAACCTCGTGTTCATGCAGTTCAACCGCGACGCGCAGGGCAACATGACGCGCCTGCCGAAGCCGTGCGTCGACACCGGCATGGGCCTCGAGCGGATCGCGGCCGTGCTGCAGCACGTGCACAGCAACTACGAGATCGACCTGTTCCAGAATCTGATCAAGGCGTCGGCGCGCGAAACGGGCGTCGCCGACCTCGCGAACAACTCGCTGAAGGTGATCGCCGATCACATCCGCGCGTGCTCGTTCCTGATCGTCGACGGCGTGATTCCCGGCAACGAGGGCCGCGGCTACGTGCTGCGCCGGATCGTGCGCCGCGCGATCCGCCACGGCTACAAGCTCGGCCGCAAGGGGCCGTTCTTCCACCGGCTCGTGGCGGACCTCGTCGCCGAGATGGGCGCCGCCTATCCGGAGCTGAAGGAAGCCGAGCCGCGCGTGACCGACGTGCTGCGCCAGGAGGAAGAGCGCTTCTTCGAGACGATCGAGCACGGGATGTCGATCCTCGAGGCGGCGCTGGCCGATCTCGAGGCCGCGGGCGGCAAGACGCTCGACGGCGAACTCGCGTTCAAGCTGCACGACACGTACGGCTTCCCGCTCGATCTGACGGCTGACGTGTGCCGCGAGCGCGGCGTGACGGTCGACGAGCCCGCGTTCGACGACGCGATGGCGCGCCAGCGCGAGCAGGCGCGCGCGGCGGGCAAGTTCAGGGCGACGCAGGGCCTCGAATACACGGGCGCGAAGACGACGTTCCACGGCTACGAGGAAATCGCGTTCGACGACGCGAAGGTCGTCGCGCTGTACGTCGAAGGCGCGTCGGTCGGCGAGGTGAAGGCGGGCGAGAGCGCGGTCGTCGTGCTCGACCACACGCCGTTCTACGCGGAATCGGGCGGCCAGGTCGGCGATCAGGGCGTGCTCGCGAATGCGGCCACGCGTTTCGCTGTCGCCGATACGCTGAAGGTCCAGGCCGACGTGATCGGCCACCACGGCGAGCTCGAGCAGGGCGTGCTGAAGGTCGGCGACGTGGTTCGCGGGGAGATCGACGCCGGGCGCCGCGCGCGCACCGCGCGCAACCATTCGGCGACGCACCTGATGCACAAGGCGCTGCGCGACGTGCTCGGCTCGCACGTGCAGCAGAAGGGTTCGCTCGTCGACGCGGACAAGACCCGCTTCGACTTCGCGCACAACGCGCCGTTGACCGACGATGAAATCCGCCGCGTCGAGGACATCGTCAACGAGCAGGTGCTCGCGAACGCGCCGGGCATCGTGCGCGTGATGCCGTACGACGACGCGGTGAAGGGCGGCGCGATGGCGCTCTTCGGCGAGAAGTACGGCGACGAGGTGCGCGTGCTCGATCTCGGCTTCTCGCGCGAGCTGTGCGGCGGCACGCACGTGCACCGCACGGGCGACATCGGCCTCTTCAAGATCGTCGCCGAAGGCGGCGTGGCGGCGGGCATTCGCCGCGTCGAGGCGATCACGGGCGACAACGCGGTGCGCTACGTGCAGGCGCTCGACGCGCGCGTGAACGCAGCGGCGGCCGCGCTGAAGGCGCAGCCGTCCGAGCTGCTGCAGCGGATCGGCCAGGTGCAGGATCAGGTCAAGTCGCTAGAGAAGGAGCTTGCCGCGCTGAAATCGAAGCTCGCGTCGAGCCAGGGCGACGAGCTCGCGCAGCAGGCGGTCGAGGTGGGCGGCGTGCATGTGCTCGCCGCGACGCTCGACGGCGCCGATGCGAAGACGCTGCGCGAAACCGTCGACAGGCTGAAGGACAAGCTCAAGAGCGCGGCGATCGTGCTCGCGGCGGTCGACGGCGGCAAGGTGAGCCTGATCGCCGGCGTCACCGCGGACGCAAGCAAGAAGGTGAAGGCGGGCGAACTCGTCAACTTCGTCGCGCAGCAGGTGGGCGGCAAGGGCGGCGGCCGGCCGGACATGGCGCAGGCGGGCGGCACGGAGCCGGCGAACCTGCCGGCAGCGCTCGCGGGCGTCAAGGGCTGGGTCGAGGCGCGGCTGTAACGCGGCCGGGCGGCGCGCCGGGAATCGGCGTGCCGTTTTCGTGCCGTTCGCGGCGGGGGCACGGCATCGCGTGGCTCGCGGCGCGCTTCGCAGGCCGCGCGTTTGCGCCACAGGAGGGCCGAGTCGATCGGCGCGGCGGTGACAGGCCGACCGCACGCAGTGGTCTCGGCGATTTTTGCTTCGACGAGGTTTGCGGCGATTCGCGATGCGAACGATGCATCCGCGCATGCCGCGCGTCAGGCGGGCAGCGTCTCGTGCGCCGTGCCGCGCCGCGCGCGCCGGCGCGCGACCTTCGCCGCTTCGTTCGCCGCGACGTCGGTCGCGTTCGCCGCCGCGGCGGCGTCGCGCAGTGCGTCGCGCAGCGCGGCGAGCGCCGCCGAGAAATGCCCTTGACGCCAGACTAGCATCGTATCGATCGGCGGCATGCCGACGATCGGATGCACGCCGAGGCTGGCCGGCTCGCGCTGGACGGCGAGCACCGAGCGCGGCGCGACCGCGACGCCCGCGCCCGCCGCGACGCACGCGACGATCGCGTGGTACGAGCCGAGTTCGAGCACGCGCTCGGGCTTCAAGCCGTATGCCGCGTACCAGCGCTCGACGCAGCCGCGGTACGCGCAGCCGCGCTCGAACGCGACGAGCGTCGGCAGCAGCACGTCGCGCGGCGTGCGCACGCGCGGGTGGCCGCGCGGCGTCAGCAGCACGAGTTCCTCGGTGAACGCGGCAGCGGTCTCGAACGGCTCGCCGAACGCTTCGGAGCCGGCCGGCGTCGCGACGAGCGCGGCATCGAGCTCGAAATCGCGCACGAGACTGATCAGCTTGCCGGTCGTGCCGGTGACGAGCTCGAGCGTGACGTCGGGCCATGCCTGGTGGTAGCGGGCGAGAAAAGCGGGCAGGCGGCTTGCCGCGGTGCTTTCCATCGCGCCGAGCCGCAGCCGGCCGCGCGGCCTGTTTTCGGTGACCGCGTGGCGCGCCTCGTCGGCGAGCGCGAGCAGGCGCTCCGCGTACGGCAGCAGCGTCTCGCCGGCGGGCGTGAGCACGAGCCGGCGGCCGTCGCGCACGAAAAGCGGCGCGCCGAGCTGTTCCTCCAGTTGCTTGATGCGGGTCGTGACGTTCGATTGCACGCGATTGAGCTTCGCCGCCGCGCGCGTCACGCCGTTCTCGCGCACGACCGCGCGGAAGATCGCCAGGGCCGCCAGATCCATGATTCTCTCCGTGGGATGGATCGAATCTGAATTATTCATTTTTCGAGAACGGTTGGTCAAGTTAGCATCGAGTCGACTTTGGCCATGACCTTGACCTTGCCGCGACGCTTCCGGCCCTATGGGGGCGGCCGCATCGCCCTCGAAACGATGAGCTCCCCTCCTTCTTCCCGCGGCGTGGCCGGTGCGCCGAACCATCCGTTGTCCGGCGAACGCGCGGCGCGCGACGCGGCGCTTGCGGGCGCGGCGGCGCTCGCGGTCGCGCTCGGCGTCGGGCGTTTTGCATTCACGCCGCTGCTGCCGCTGATGCTCGCGGGCGGCGAGCTCGACATCCGGCACGGCGGCTGGCTCGCGTCCGCGAATTACGCCGGCTATTTCGTCGGCGCGATGGCATGCGCGCGCATCGCCGTCGATCCGGCGCGGATGGTGCGCATCGGGCTCGCGGCGACGGTCGCGCTGACGCTCGCGATGGGAATCGCAAGCCCGTTCTGGCTGTGGGCGCTCGTGCGCTTCGTCGGCGGCGCGGTCAGCGCGTGCACGTTCGTATTCGCGTCGCAGTGGGGGTTGCGGCGCGTCGTCGAGCACGGCGCGCCCGCGTGGGGCGGCGTGATCTATACGGGGCCGGGGATCGGGATCGTCGCGACCGGGCTGATCGGCTTCGCATTGGCGGGGCGGCATGCGGCGCTCGGGTGGATCGGGTTCGCGGCGGCGTCGGCGGTGCTGTCGGCGCTCGTGTGGCGCGCATTCGCGCCGGCGGCGTGCGAGTGGAGGCGTGATGCGGGCGGCCCGCATGCCGGCGGCGATGCGGGTGCCGCAGCCGGTGGGCGCGGCGCGGCAAATGCGGGGCGTGCGGCGGACTCGGCCAACGCAGTCGACGAAGCGACAGCGGCAACCCCAAGAAATTCCATGCCGGCGGGCATCGGCGGCCAGCGCGGAGCGGTCGCCGCGCCGGACGCATCGCCGGCCGCCAGCCGCCGCGATGCGTTCTGGCTCGTGCTCCTCTACGGCCTGCCGGGCTTCGGCTACATCATCACCGCGACCTTCCTGCCGGTGATCGCCCGTGCGGCGCTGCCCGCGCATTCGCCTTGGCCCGATCTGTTCTGGCCGATGTTCGGCGCGGCGCTGATCGTCGGCGCGCTGGCCGGCGCGCGGCTGCCGAGCCGCTGGGACAACCGTCTGCTGCTCGCCGCATGTTGCGTCGTGCAGGCGGTTGGCGTCGCGCTCGGCATCGTCTGGCCGACGGCGCCCGGATTCGCGCTCGGCAGCGCGCTCGTCGGCTTGCCGTTCAACGCGATCACGCTGTTCGCGATGCGCGAAGCGCGCCGCCTGCGCGGCGAGCGCGCAGCGGGCCTGATGGGCTATGCGACGGCGTCATACGGCGTCGGACAGATCGTCGGGCCGCTCGCGGCCGTACCGCTCGCCGCGCACGCGGGATCGTTCACGCCGGCGCTCTGGCTTGCATCGGCGGTGCTGGCGGCGGGGGCGGCGGGGTTCGCAGCCGTTGCGTCGAGCGCCTCGCGTACGGCGACGCGCGACCGCGGGATCGGATGAGCGCTCGACGGACGGCCGGATCGCGGAGCGGCCGCGGGCTGTGAGCGTGCCGGCCGAGTCGATGCCGACTGCACGTCGACGTGTCGAACTTTGCGTCGGGCGAGCCGACACGCCGCACGCGCCGCCGCGCTTTCGTTTCGAATGCGCGGATCGCCGACACGACACGGCGGCGTTTCGCGATCCTCCACGATGACGATGCCGGCCGACCTCCGGCGCGGACCGCCAGGTCGTCGCCGGGCGCGCGCCGTGTCGGTCGACGCGCGCCGCGCGCATCGAAGCGATGCGGCGTATTTCGTGAAAGCACGGACTTCCGGTCGTCGGCCGCTATGCAATAATTGATTCATCAGTGCGTGCTAGTCCTTCGCGCGTCGCGCGACGGGCCCCTGGCATAACGACTGCCTTGGAGGTGCACTGTGTTTCGTCAAACGCTTGGCCGCGCCCTGATTCACGCTGCAGCGCTCGGGGCAGTGCTTGCCGGCTTCGCCTGCCTGCAGCCGACGCAGATCGCAGCGGGCACGCTGTCGCCGTCCGCGAAGGCGAAGCGAATCGCGCAGACCGGTCCCGCGGGGCCGATCGATTTTCCCACGCTCGTCGAACGATACGGACCCGCGGTCGTCAGCGTGAGCGTGCCCGCGCAGGAGCCGCAGATGTCGGCGTCCGGTCTCGAGGCGCTCGATCCCGACGATCCGTTCTTCGCGTACTTCAAGTCCGCCGCGCAGCCGCCCGTGTCGCTGGACAACGGGCCGCGCGCGATGGCGGGCGCCGGGTCCGGTTTCATCGTCAGCGCCGACGGGATCATCCTGACGACCGCCTACGTGGTCGGCCAGGCGAGCGAAGCGACGGTCCGGCTGATCGACCGGCGCGAATTCAAGGCGCGGGTGCTCGCGGTTGACGACCAGAGCGACGTGGCCATCCTGCAGATCGACGCGACGAGGCTGCCGACCGTGCGGCTCGGCAATTCGTCCCGGGTGCGCGCAGGCGAGCCGGTGCTGACGATCGGCACGCCAGACGGCTCGGCGAACACGGTGACGATGGGCATCGTCAGCGCGACGTCGCGCACGCTGCCCGACGGCGGCAGCTTCCCGTTCTTCCAGACCGACGTGACCGGCAACCTCGACAACTCGGGGGGGCCGGTGTTCAATCGCGCGGGCGAGGTGATCGGCATCGACGTGCAAATCTACGGAAGCGGCGATCGCAATCCGGCCGTGACGTTTGCGATTCCGATCGACATGGCGGCCAAGGTGCGCGCGCAGGTGCTGCAAGCGCAGCAGCAAGCACAGCAACAAGCGCGGCAGCAGGCGCAGCCGCCGGTTCCGCCGGCGACGCGGACGCAGCCGGCGCAGCGCGCGGCGGCGCAGAACGGGCTCGGCGTCGACGTGCAGGACGTCGGCCCCGGGCTCGCGGCGGCGTTCGGCTTGCCGCGGCCGGCGGGCGCGCTCGTCAACGCGGTCGAGCCGGGGTCGCCCGCGGCCGTGGCCGGCCTGAAGCCGGGCGACGTGATCGTGCAGATCGGCGACAGGCCCGTCGGCGGCTCGTCCGAGCTCACCGGCGACGTGGCGGCGCTGCCGCCCGCGGCGAGCACGCCGATCACGCTGATCCGCAACCGGATGCCGATGACAGTGATGCTCGGTGCGAGTGCGGCGGCGGGCGTGTCGTCGGCGGCGGGGAACGCGCGCGCGGGCCGCAGCGAGGCGGGTGGCGCGGACCGCCTCGGCCTGACGATGCATCCGCTGACGGACGACGAGCGCCGCTCGACGGGATTGCCTGTCGGCATGGTGGTCGACGCGGTGCGCGGGCCGGCGGCGAGCGCGGGCATTCGGCCGGGCGACGTCGTGCTGGAATTCGACGATACGCTGATCGAGACGCCGGACATGGTGCCGGCGTTGGAGGCGAAGGCGGGGAAGACAGTCGCGGTGTTGATTCAGCGGGGGAGCGAGCGGAAGTTCGTATCGGTGAAGGCGCGCTGAAGAGGAGGCGCGAGTGGGCGCCGGCGGGGAGCGATCGCGCGATGGTCGGTGCCGGGTTGCCGGGTTGTGGCCGGGGGGCGTCGTCAAGGCCGGAACGCGGTTCGCCGCCCGCGTCCGTGCCGTTCGAACTCGCTAGAATGAGGTCTTCACGACCCGAACAGCCGGCCGGATTCGCCCGACGCGTTCGGAAGAACGAATCGACTCGCCCCCGACAATGACCACCGCAGACTACCGTTTCTGTCCTCGCTGCGCGCGAGCGCTCGCCGAGCGCGCCGATCCCGTCGAGGAGGGCGGCCGCGTGCGCCGCGCGTGTCCCGACGCAACCTGCGGCTACGTCCACTGGAACAACCCGGTGCCCGTCGTCGCGGCGATCGTCGAGTACGAAGGCAGGATTCTGCTCGCGCGCAACGCCGCATGGCCCGAGGGAATGTTCGCGCTCATCACCGGCTTCCTCGAGCACAGCGAGACGCCCGAGGCGGGCATCGCGCGCGAAGTGCGCGAGGAGACGTCGCTCGAGGCCGAATCGGTGACGCTCGTCGGCGTCTACGAATTCATCCGCAAGAACGAACTGATCATCGCATATCACGTGCGTGCGAACGGGACGATTCGCCTGTCGCCCGAGCTGCTCGAGTATCGGCTCATCGACCCGCCGAAGCTGCGCCCGTGGCGGGCGGGCACCGGCCAGGCGGTCGCCGACTGGATGCGCGCGCGCGGCCTCGAGTTCGAATTCGTCGATTTCCCTGGGGCCGCCGCGAACAACGGATAACGAACGATAACGGATGACGGCGGGAACCCGCCATGACGACGTAGCAACGTGACGAGCCGGCGGGGCGCGTCGCGCCGCCCGCTGCCCGCGATGCCCGCGTCAGCCGGCGCGCGCCGCCTGCACCGCGGTGCCGTAGCACAGCACCTCGGTCACGCCCGACGCGATCTCGGTCGCGTCGTAGCGCATCCCGACGATCGCGTTGCCGCCCAGCCGCCGCGCCTCGTCGACCATCCGCTCGTAAGCGTCCTGCCGCGCGCGCTCGCACAGCGACGTGTAGAGCGAGATGTGGCCGCCGAACAGCGTTTGAATCGATGCGCCGAACGTGCCGACGATCGAGCGCGAACGCACGACGATGCCGCGCGCGACGCCGAGCGAGCGTTCGATCCGGTAGCCCGGGAGGTCGAAAGCGGTCGTGATGAGCTGCGGATCTGCCATGATGTGTCCTCGTCGATGTGAAAATGTCCTTGCGCCGCGCCTCTTGGAATTTGCCGCAATCTATGCTTTTCTGTGCGGCACGCCCCGCGTGCGCCGCGCCCGGCGTCGCATGTTCGCCCGGACGGCGGCCGCTTGTCCAGCGCCGGGCCGCGCGCCGGCCGCGCTTGCGCGGCGGCGGGGCGATTCGAACGAGCGCGATCGAAGGAGACTTCCCGTGGCCTACATCCATTACCTGACGCACATCCATCTCGGCGACGACGCGCTCGCGATGCTCGGCGCCGAGTGCGCGCGCAGCGGCATCGCGCGGCCGCTCGTCGTGACGGACAAGGGCGTCGCGGAGGCGGGGCTCGTCGATCGCGCGCTCGAGGCGCTCGGGGCGGGCGCGCTGCCGGTGTTCGACGACACGCCGTCGAACCCGACGGAGGCGGCCGTGCTCGCCGCCGCGGCGCGCTATCGCGACGAAGGCTGCGACGGGCTCGTCGCGGTCGGCGGCGGCTCGGCGATCGATCTTGCGAAGGGCGTCGCGATCGCGGCGACGCATCCGGCGCCGCTCACGCAATACGCGACGATCGAGGGCGGCAGCGACCGGATCGGCGCAGGCGTCGCGCCGCTCATCGCGGTGCCGACGACGTCGGGCACGGGTAGCGAGGTCGCGCGCGGCGCGATCCTGATCCTTACCGACGGCCGCAAGCTCGGCTTCCATTCGTGGCATCTGCTGCCGAAGGCGGCGATCTGCGATCCGTCGCTCACGCTCGGCCTGCCGCCGGGGCTCACGGCCGCGACCGGCATGGACGCGATTGCGCACTGCATCGAGACCTTCCTCGCGCCGGCGTTCAATCCGCCCGCCGACGGCATCGCGCTCGACGGTCTCGAGCGCGCGTGGGCGCACATCGAGCGCGCGACGCGCGACGGGGGCGACCGCGCCGCGCGCCTCGCGATGATGAGCGCATCGATGCAGGGCGCGATGGCGTTCCAGAAAGGGCTCGGCTGCGTGCATTCGCTGTCGCATCCGCTGGGCGGCGTGAAGGTGAACGGCAGGACGTCGCTGCATCACGGCACGCTGAACGCGGTCGTGCTGCCCGCGGTGCTGCGCTTCAACGAAAGCGCGCCGACCGTCGTCGCCGAGCGCCGCTATGCGCGGATGCGACGCGTGATGAACCTGCCGGAGAATGCGGACCTGCCGCAGGCGCTGCACGACATGACCGCGCGCCTCGGCCTGCCGACGGGCCTCGCGCAAATGGGCGTCGACGCGCGCGTGTTCGACCACGTGATCGAAGGCGCGCTCGCCGATCATTGCCACAAGACGAATCCGCGCATCGCGTCGGCCGACGATTACCGGCGCATGCTCGTCGAATCGCTGTGACGGCGGCGGGCGCGCCGCCGCCATCGCCGCTATCACCGCCGTCGCCATTGCCGCCGCCATTGCCGTCGCCGCGCGACCGACCGGCCATTCTCAACCCATCGTCAAGCAACCGTTTCTTCGCATCGCGCCGACATGTCCTCGACCAAACCCGTTCCGCTGCCGCGCAGCGCCTATCGCCACTTCCTGCCGATCACGACGCGCTGGATGGACAACGACGTCTACGGGCACGTGAACAACGTCGTCTACTACAGCTACTTCGATACGGTCGTCAACGAATACCTGATCCGCCGCGGCGTGCTCGACGTCGAGCGCGGCGAGACGATCGGCCTCGTCGTCGAGACGCAGTGCAGCTACTTCGCGCCGCTCGTGTTTCCGCAGCGCGTCGAGGCGGGGCTGCGGGTCGCGCGGCTCGGCTCGTCGAGCGTGCGCTACGAGGTCGGCCTCTTTGCCCACGGCGAAGCGTCGGCTGCCGCGCAAGGGCACTTCGTGCACGTGTACGTCGATCGCGCGACGCGCCGTCCGGTGCCGCTGCCCGAGCCGTTGCGGGCCGCGCTCGCGCCGCTCGCCGGGCAGGCGGCCTGACGCGGTGCAGTCGATCGTTCTCGATTTGCTGAACGGCCTGAGCTACGGGCTGTTGCTGTTCATGCTGTGCGCGGGGCTCACGCTCATCTTCAGCATGCTCGGCGTGCTCAATTTCGCGCATGCGAGCTTCTACATGCTCGGCGCATACGCAGGCTACGCGATCGCCGCGCGCACGAGCTTCTGGGTCGCGCTCGTCGCCGCGCCGCTCGTCGTCGGCGCGTTCGGCGCACTGTGCGAGCGCACGCTGCTCAGGCGGGTGAGGGCGAGCGGCCATCTCGACGAATTGCTGCTCACGTTCGGGCTCGCGTATCTGATCGCCGAAGGCGTGAAGCTCGTCTGGGGGCTCGCGCCGCTCGCCGCGCCCGTGCCCGCCGTGCTCGACGGCGCGGCGTTCACCGTCTACGGCGCCGTTTTCCCGCGTTATCGCGCGTTCATGATGATCGTGTCGATCGCGATGCTCGGCGCGCTGTGGGCGGTGCTGCGCGTGTCGCAGACGGGGCTCGTCGTGCGCGCGGCGCTCACGCATCGCGCGGCCGTCGAGGCGCTCGGCCATGACGTGCCGCGCGTGATGACGCTCGTGTTCGCCGCGGGCACCGCGCTCGCCGCGCTCGCCGGCGTGATCGGCGCGCCGCTCGCGGTGATCGAGCCCGCGATGGCGCAGACGCTCGGCTCGGTCGTGTTCGCGGTGGTCGTGATCGGCGGGCTCGGCTCGCTCGCGGGCGCGCTCGTCGCGTCGCTCGCGGTCGGCTGCGCGCAGACGTTCGCGACGGCGAGCCGCGCATCGCTCGGCGACGCGGCGCAGTGGGCGGGCATCGCGCTGCCCGGCGCGTGGCGCGCGCTGACGCTCGCGCAGCTCGCGCCGCTGATTCCGTATCTGCTGCTCGTCGCGGTGCTCGCGTGCCGCGCGCGCGGCCTGCTCGGCGAGCGCGCCGATGTCTAGCGGCGCGCTCGCCGTGAGAAGCCGCTTGCCGGAAGCGCTGTCGTGGCTCGCGCTCGTCGCGCTGCTCGTCGTGCCCGCGCTCGCGTGGCCGCGCGGCTGGATGCTCGGCTATCTCGCGCAGACGGCCGCGATGATCGTGCTCGCGCTGTCGTACAACCTGCTGCTCGGCACGACGGGGCTGCTGTCGTTCGGGCACGCGGCGTTTGCGGGGCTCGGCGCGTTCGCCGCCGCGCACGGCTTCAATCGCTACGGCCTGCCGCTGCCGTTCGTGCCGCTCGCGGGCGGCGTCGCGGGCGCGGCGTTCGGCGCGCTGCTCGGCTTCGTCGCGACGCGCCGCGCGGGCACCGCGTTCGCGATGATCACGCTCGGGCTCGGCGAGCTCGTCGCGGCCGCCGCGTGGAGCGTGCCCGACTGGTTCGGCGGCGCGGGCGGCGTGTCGATCGACCGCGCGGCCGGCCCCGCGCTTGCCGCGTGGGATTTCGGCAAGCCGATGCATGCGTATGCGTTGATCGCCGCCTGGTGCGTCGCGGCGGCGGTCGCGATGCGCATGCTCGTGCGCACGCCATTCGCGCGGCTCGCGAACGCGGTGCGCGACAATCCGGCGCGCGTCGCCGCGCTCGGCACCGATCCGCGCCGCGTGCGCTACGCGATGGCGATCGCGGCCGCGTTCTTCGCCGGCGTGTCGGGCGCGCTGACGCTGATCGACGTCGAGGTCGCGACGTCGGAGAGCGTCGGGATGCTGCGCTCGGGCGCGGTGCTGTTCGCAACGGTGATCGGCGGCGCGACGGCGTTCTTCGGGCCCGTCGTCGGCGCGGTGCTGCTGACCTTCTTCAGCGTGTTCGTCGCGAGCGTGTCGCGCGCGTGGCTGCTGTATCTCGGGCTGCTGTTCGTCGCCGTCGTGCTCGCCGCGCCGGGCGGCGCGAGCGGCTGGTGGCGCGCGCGACGGCGGCGCGCGGCGCGCCTCGGCGGGCGATGCGAGCCTGTCGGCGCGCTCTTCGGCGCGGGCGTGGCGCTCGCCGGCGGCGTCGCGATCGTGTTCGTCGTCGAGCTCGCGTATGCGTTGCAGTTCGCGCAGGACGACGGGCGGCGCGCCGTGATCGGACCTTGGCGATTCGATGCGCTCGCGCCGCTCGGCTGGGGGATCGCGGCGGTCGCGGCGGCGCTCGCCGCAGGCCTCGCGTATGCGGCGCGGCGGCGCGGCGCGCATCGCGCGAATCCGTCGGCCGCCGATGGGACGGACACGAGCGGCGTGCCAGGCGGATCGGTTGCGCCGGGCGCATGCAACACGGCCGATGCGGCAAGTGCGGCCGACGTGACGAGCGCGCGTCGTGCGGCGGGCGTGCGCGACGACGCGTCATCGCCATCGTTCGCGACGATCGCCGCCGCGGGAGCCGCCGCAGCCGTTCCCGGCCGCGACGGCGTGCACGCGGCGAGCGCGCCGCCCGCGTTGCGCGTGACGAACGTCGGCAAGTCGTTCGGCGCGACGCGGGTGCTCGCCGGCATCGATCTGACGATCCGCTGCGGCGAGCGCCATGCGCTGATCGGCCCGAACGGCGCCGGCAAGTCGACGCTCTTCAATCTGATCGCGGGCGCGCTTGCGCCGACGCACGGCCGCATCGCGCTGAACGGCGTCGAGCTCGGGCGGCGGCCGCCGCACGCGGTCGCGCGCCTCGGGCTTGCGCGCAGCTTCCAGCAGACGAGCGTGTTCGCGCGGATGACCGTGCTCGACAACCTGCGATGCGCGGCGCTGCACGCGCCGCGCGAGCGCCGCCGCTGGCGCAGCCGGCTTGCCGGCGCCGCCGCGCTCGATCGCGCGGCCGACGCGGCGCTCGCGTCGATCGGCCTCGCCGCGCGCCGCGACGCGCTCGCGGGCAGTCTGAGCTACGCGGAGCAGCGCGCGCTCGACGTCGGGCTCGCGCTCGCGAGCGGCGCGTCGGTGTTCCTGTTCGACGAGCCGACGGCGGGAATGAGCCGCGAGCAGGCGCGCGAGACGATCGAGCTGATCCGCCGCGCGACGGCGGGCAAGACGGTGCTGATGATCGAGCACGACATGGACGCGGTGTTCGGCTTCGCCGATCGCGTATCGGTGCTCGTGCGCGGCGAGCTGGTCGCGACCGGCTCGCCCGCGGCGATCCGCTCGAACGCGGCCGTGCGCGCCGCGTATCTCGGCGAGGCGTTCGAGCGATGAGCGCGCTCCTCGAATTGCGCGGCGTGCGCGCCGGATACGGCGCGCTGCCGGTGCTCGACGGCGTGGACTTGCGGATCGCGGCGGGCGAGGCCGTCGCGCTCGTCGGCCGCAACGGCTCGGGCCGCTCGACGCTCGCGAAGGCGATCATGGGAATGGTGCCGGTGGCGGGGACGGTGCGCATCGACGGCATCGACGTCGCGGGCGCGCCGACGTTCGCGATCGCGCGGCGTCGCGTCGGCTATGTGGCCGAGAGCCGCGACGTGTTCGCGCTCCTGAGCGTCGAGGACAATCTGCGGCTCGGCCTGCGCGGCGTGTCGGGCGCGGCCGCGCGCGCGGCGCTCGCCGCCGCGCGCGAGCGCCATCCGATGCTCGCCGAGCGCTGGCGCACGAAGGCGGGCGTGCTGTCGGGCGGCGAGCAGCAGATGCTCGCGCTCGCGCGCGCGTTGATCGGCGCGCCGCGCGTGCTGATCGTCGACGAGCCGGCCGAAGGGCTCGCGCCGCTCGCCGTCGAGCAGATCCGCGCGTGTCTCGCCGGCGCGAAGGCGCAAGGCGTCGCGCTGCTGCTGATCGAGCAGCGGATGCGGCTCGCGCCGGCGCTGGCGTCGCGGGTCGCGGTAATGGGGCGGGGGAGGATCGTCTACGACGGCGCGGCGAACGCGCTCGATGCGGGCGTCGTCGAGCGTTGGCTCAGCGTCGGCTGACGGGCGAGCCGGCCTCCGCCGTCGCCGCCATGACTGCCATTACCGCCCGCCGCTCAGCATCCACTCGTGCGCCGGATCGTTCTTGAAGTGCCACACGCGGGTCGGCCCGGCCATCACGTTCAGATAGTACGATTCATACCCGTAAGGCACGACGACCGGGTGATAGCCGCGCGGCACGAGCACGACGTCGTGGTCGCAGGCGGCCATCGATTCGTCGAGGTCGCGCGAATCGGTGTACACGCGCTGGAACACGAAGCCCTGCGGCGGATGCACACGATGGTAGTACGTCTCCTCGAGCGAGCTTTCGGCGGGCACGTTGTCGGTGTCGTGCTTGTGCGGCGGATAGCTCGACGAGTGTCCGGACGGCGTGCGCACCTCGACGACGAGCAGCGACTCCGCGGGCTCGGTCTGCGGCAGGATATCGCAGACGTAGCGCGTGTTCGCGCCGCTGCCGCGCACCGAGCGCTGCATCTGCGACGGCTTGATGAGCCGCGCCGGGTAGCGGCCGGTCGCGGGCGCGCTCGCGACGCCGAGCTCCGCGTCGCGCGACGCGCGCACGGTAACGGCGAGCTTCGGCGGCAGGTACAGCGCGTAAGGCGCGACGCCGTCGAACACGCTGTCGCGCGAGCCGAGCTCGGTCCAGCGCGTGCCGTCGCCCGCTTCGATATCGACGGTGCCCGTCAGCACGACGATGCACATTTCGCGCGCGGCCTCGGCGAGCTCGAGCGCCTCGCCCGCCTTCAGCCGATACGCGGCGAAGCCGACGTGTTTCCAGTGCGCCGATTCCGGCGTGACGCGCGCGATCGACGTGCCGTCGCCCGCGCCCTTGACGAGCAGACTCATTTAAGCCGCCTCCTGATGACCGACGGGCGAAAGCGGCGCGTCGACGAGCGCGCGCAGCGTCCGGTAGCCCTTTTGCGCATACGCGTAGCTCGGCGCGACGGCCGGGTCCTGCTCGGCCTCGACGACGAGCCAGCCGCGATAGCCGTGGCGCTTGAGCATGTCGACGATCGTCGGGAAATCGATCGAGCCGTCGCCCGGCACCGTGAACGCACCCGCGATCACCGCGTCGAGAAAGCTCCAGTTGCGGTTGCGCGCGAGCCGGATCACGGCCGGGCGCACGTCCTTGCAATGGACGTGGCACACGCGGCCGATGTGCTTCGCGAGCTCGGCCGCCGGATCGCCGCCGCCGAACGTCATGTGGCCGGCGTCGAACAGCAGGCCCACCGCGTCGCTCGTGCTCGCCATCAGGCGGTCGACGTCGGCGGGGGATTCGACGTACGCGCCCATGTGATGGTGATAGGCGAGCCGCACGCCCCGCGCGAGCGTATGGCGCGCGAACGCATCGACGCGCTCGGCGTATGCGTCCCATTGCGCGCCGTCGACGAAGCGCGGGCGCTGGTAGAGCGGCGCGGGCGAGCCCTGGATCGAGCCGGCCACCTCGCCGTAGACCATCACCGTCGCGCCGTTCTTCGCGAGCAGATCGAGATGCGGGCCGACCGCATCGATCTCTTCCTGCACGCCGCGCTCGGCGAGCCGGCCCGAGTACCAGCCGGACACGAGCGACAGATCGTATTGCGCGAGGAGCGCCTTCAGCGCCTGAGGCTCGCGCGGGAATTTGTTGCCGAGCTCGAAGCCTTCGTAGCCGATCTCGCGGCCCTCGGTCAGCGCGACGGCGAGCGGCGTCTCGCCGCCGAGCGACGGCAGGTCGTCGTTCATCCACGACAGCGGATTGATGCCGATACGGATCTCGGGTGCGCTCATGTCGATGATTCCGGGGTAGAGGTTGAAGACGAAGCGCAAGCGGCGCCCGCGCGCGCGGCGACGTGCCGCTCGTAGTCCGCGCGCGCGCCGCGCACCGCGTCGCGCGGCGAGACTTCGGGCACCGCGACTTCCCACCACCAGCCGCCGTCGGGCGTCGTGCGGGCGGGATCGGTGTCGATGCAGATCACGTACGTGCGATCGGACGCGCGGGCGCGCGCCATCGCCGCCTCGAGCGCGGCGACGTCGGCGACGTGCTCCGCGTGCGCGCCGAGCGCGCGCGCGTGCGCGGCGAAATCGATGCGCGGCGCGCCGAGCGGGCCTTGCGCGCAATCGTCGAACAGGTTGTTGAACGGCGCGCCGCCGCACGCCTGCTGCAGCCGGTTGATGCAGCCGTAGCCGCGGTTGTCGAGCACGACGACGATCAGCTTCGCGCCGAGCATCACCGACGTCGCGATCTCGCTGTTCATCATCAGATAGCTGCCGTCGCCGACCATCACGATCACGTCGCGTTCGGGCTTCGCGAGCTTCGCGCCGAGCCCGCCCGCGATCTCGTAGCCCATGCACGAATAGCCGTATTCGACGTGGTAGCCGCCCGGCACCGCCGCGCGCCAGAGCTTGTGCAACTCGGCGGGCAGCGTGCCCGCCGCGCACACGGCGATGTCGCGCGCGGCTGAATCGGGCGCCGAGCGCTGGACGGCGCCGATCACGTCGGCGTCGTACGGCAGCGCGCCCGCGCGCGGCGGCGCGTGCGTGACGGCCGTCACGGCGTCGCGCCAGTTGCCGGCGAGCGCCTGCGCGCGTGCGGTCCACGCGGCGTCGGCGCGCCAGCCTTCGAGGCGTGCGCCCAGCGCGTCGAGCGCGAGCCGCGCGTCGGCCTGCACGACCGACGCGCGGTGTTTCAGCGCATCGAACGCATTCGCATTGATGCCGACGACGCGCGCGTGCGCGAACAGCGTGTTCGAGCCCGTCGTGAAATCCTGCAACCGCGTGCCGACCGCGATCACGCAGTCGGCGTCGTGCGCGAGCGCGTTCGCGGCGGGCGAGCCCGTCACGCCGATCGCGCCCGCGTTCAGCGGATGATCCCACGGCAGCGCGCTCTTGCCGGCCTGCGTCTCGCCGACCGGAATGCCGTGGCGCGCGGCGAACGCGGCGAGCGCGGCCGCGCCGCCTTCGCTGTACAGCGCGCCGCCGCCCGCGACGATGAACGGCCGCCTGGCCGCGCGCAACCGCGCGAGCGCCGCGTCGAGCTCCGCCTCGACGGGCGCGGGCGCATGAAACGTGACGACGCGCGGCGCGAAGAACTCGGCCGGGTAGTCGTGCGCCATCGCCTGCACGTCCTGCGGCAGCGCGAGCGTGACGGGGCCGCAGAGCGCCGCGTCGGTGAGCACGCGCAGCGCGCGCGGCAGCGCGGTGAGCAACTGCGCCGGATGCACGATCCGGTCGAAGTAGCGCGATACGGCCTTGAACGCGTCGTTCGCCGAGATCCCGCCGTCGTGGAAATCCTCGATCTGCTGCAGCACCGGGTCCGGCGCGCGCGACACGAACACGTCGCCCGGCAGCAGCAGCACCGGCAGCCGGTTCACGTGCGCGAGCGCGGCCGCGGTGACGAGGTTCGTCGCGCCGGGGCCGATCGACGTCGTCACGGCCATCATCCGGCGGCGCATGTGCGCCTTCGCGTACGCGATCGCGCTGTGCGCCATCGCCTGCTCGTTGTGCGCGCGGTAGGTCGGCAGCGCGTTGCGGTATTGATGCAGCGCTTCGCCCAGGCCCGCGACATTGCCGTGCCCGAAGATCGCGAACACGCCGCCGAACAGGGGCGCGCTGCTGTCGGCTGTGTCGCTGCCGCTGCCGCTGCCCGCCGCGACGCGCTGCGCGGCCAGATAGCGCACGAGCGCCTGCGCGGCGGTCAGGCGGACGGTGCCGCGGATGTTCGCGGCCGGATCGTCGATGAGGTCGTTCACGCTCGGGTTCCGTAGGATTTCGTCATCCATTGCTCTGCGGTTCATGCGCGCGCTCCTAGGCGGCCACGCGCGGCGCGGCCGCGTGCCGGCCGTGCGCGCGGGCGTCCGCGCGGGCCGCGCGCCACGCGCCGATCAGCGTCTCGAACGTCTGCCGCACGCGCGCGATCAGCCCGGCGTCGTCGATCTCGCCCGCGAGCCACGCGCGGCTCGGCTCGTGAAAGATCGTGCGGCCGACCGTGAAGCCGCGGCACGTCGCGGACGCGGCCGCCGCCCTGAAGCCGTCGGCGAGCTCGCCGACGGGCGCCGACAGCCCGAGCAGCACGACGCCGCGGCAGTACGGATCGCGCTCGGCGATCAGCGCGTCGATCGCCTGCCATTGGGCGGCGTCGAGCGGCGCGAGCTTCCACCATTCCGGATGGATGCCGAGGTTGTACAGGCGCTTGAGCGCGCGGTACACGGTGTCGGCCGCCTGCGGCAGATCCGCGCGGTGCGGCGGAATCACTTCGAGCAGCAGCTCGTGACCGCTCGCCTGCACCGCGTCATACAGCGCGCGCAACTGCGTTTCCTGCTCGATCCGCGGCTCGGCGGCCTCGTCCGGATGGTATTGGACGAGGCACTTCGCGACGTGCTCCTGCGGCCACGACACGAGCGTCGTGCCGATCGAGCGGCCGTGATCGAATTCGAGCGGGAGCGACCCCGGCAGTTCGACCGGGCGGCCGATCCACCAGCCGCGGCCCGTCGCGTCGTTGAGCGCGTCCTGGCCGTAGCGGTCGTCGATCAGCACGCCGATCCGGCCGGCGAGTCCGAGCTGCGCCTCCGTCTGCGCGACCGCCTCGACGAACAGGCGCTTGAGCGCATCGATGCGCGCGACGCTCGCGCCCGTTTGCCGCGCGAGCTCGAAGAACTGGTTGCGGTGATCGAACGCGAAGCCGAGCACCTCGTCGCGCGGCGTGCGCGCGGGCGTCACCCGATGCAGCCGCGCGAGCGTCGGGTCGAGATCGGGGCGGCGCATCCGCGCGGGATCGCGCCTCGCCTCGGCGAGGAAATACGCGAGCTCGGCGGGCGTCGGCATCGCGGGCGAGCAGCCGTGCCGCGACACGACGAGCGCGCCGCACGCGTTCGCCGCGCGCGCGGCGTCGGCGAACGGCCGGCCGCGCAGCCATTGCGACAGGAATCCCGACGCGAACGCATCGCCCGCGCCGAGCACGTTCATCACGTCGACCTCGACGCCGCCGATGATCGGCAGCGCGCCGAGCGCCGCGGGCACGTCGCCGTCGACGATCGAGCAGCCGAGCGGCCCGCGCTTGACGATGAGCGTCGCGCTCGTCACCGCGCGCACCATCGCGAGCGCATCGGGGAGCGCGTCCTTGCCGCCCGCGATGCGGAATTCCTCCTCGGTGCCGATCACCAGGTCGAAGAGCGGCAGGATCCGCTGCAGGTGCGCGGTCACGCCTTCGTTCGCGATGAAGCGCGTCTCGCCGTCGGCCTTGCCGGTCAGGCCCCACAGCACGGGGCGATAGTCGATGTCGAGCACCGTGCGCACCTGGTTGCGGCGCGCGTAGTCGAGCGCGCGGCGGCTCGCCCGCATCACCTGCTCGGTCGAGAAGTGCGTGCCGGTGATGAGGAGCGCCTTCGACGACGCGATGAACGCCTCATCGAAATCGTCTTCGTCGAGCGCCATGTCCGCGCAGTTCTCGCGATGGAAGACGAGCGGGAACGTGTCGCGGTCCTTCAGGCCGAGCAGCACGAGGGCGGTCAGGCGCTCGGGATCGGTGCGCAGGCGGCTCGTGTCGCAGCCTTCGCGCGCGAGCGTCTCGCGCACGAAGCGGCCCATGTGGTCGTGGCCGACGCGCGAGAGCATCGCCGATTTCAGGCCGAGCCGCGCGCAGCCGAACGCGATGTTGCCCGAGGAGCCGCCGAGATATTTCGCGAAGCTCGACGCATCCTCGAGCCGTGCGCCGATCTGCTGCGCGTAGAGATCGACGGCGACGCGGCCGATGCAGATCACGTCGAGCGGGCGGTTCTGCGCAAAGGGGGGAGTAGGGAAAGTCATCGCGAGTCCTGGATCAAATGGTCGCGCCGTCGAGTTCGGCGATCATCTTCTGCATCTCGGCGCCGCCCGCCATCATGTCGAGCACCTCGTTCTTGCTGATCGTGTCCTTCGTGAACGTGCCGAGCGAGCGGCCGCGGTTGAGCAGCGTGAACGAATCGCCGATCGGGTACGCGTGATGCACGTTGTGCGTGATGAAGATCACCGAGATTCCCTTCGCGCGCGCGGTGTGGATCAGCTTCAGCACGTTGAAGCTCTGCTTGACGCCGAGCGCGGCGGTCGGCTCGTCGAGGATCAGCACGCGCGCGCCGAAGTGGATCGCGCGCGCGATCGCGAGGCACTGGCGCTCGCCGCCCGACATCGTGCCGATCGGCTGGTGCGCGTCGCGCACGTTGATGCCCATCTCGGCGAGCTTCGTGCGGGCGATCTGCGCGCTCGAATCGAGATCCATCACGTTCACGAGGCCGAACAGCTTCTTCTGCGGCTCGCGGCCCATGAAGAAGTTGCGCGCGACGGACAAAAGCGGCACGAGCGCGAGGTCCTGGTAGACGGTCGCGATGCCGAGGTCGAGCGCGTCCTTCGGCGAATCGAACAGCACCGGCTTGCCGTCGACGAGATACTGCCCGTCGGACGGCTGGTGCACGCCCGCGAGCGTCTTGATGAGCGTCGACTTGCCGGCGCCGTTGTCGCCGAGCAGGCAATGCACCTCGCCGCGCTTGACGCGCAGCGTGACGCCCGACAGCGCGATCACCTTGCCGAAATACTTGCTGACGTTCTCGAGCGAGAGAATCGTATCGTTGGATGCTGGCGTGGACATGCTTGAACTCCGTTACGACTGCGACACGCGGCGGCGCACGTAGTGGTTGAACAGCACGGCGACGAGCAGCATCACGCCGAGGAACACGCGGAACCAGTCCGAGCTGATGTTCGTGTAGGTGATGCCGATCTGCACGACGCCGAAGATCAGCGCGCCGAACGCGGCGCCGATCACCGAGCCGTAGCCGCCCGTGAGCAGCGTGCCGCCGATCACCGCGGCGATGATCGCCTCGAATTCCTTCTGCAGCCCGCGGTCGGCCGCGGCCGAGCCGATGTCGGCCACCTGCAGCACGGCGAACAGGCACGCGCAGAACGCGGTCAGCACGAACAGCGAGATCTTCACGCGGCGCACCGGCACGCCGACGTTCTTCGCCGCGTGCGCGTCGCCGCCCGCCGCGAGGATCCAGTTGCCGTAGCGCGTCTTCGCGAGCACGAACGCACCGATCGCGGTGACGGCGAACCACCACAGGATCACCTTCGGCACGCCGGGCACGAGCGGCTCGCCGTTGTCGAGCAACTGGCCGACGCCCGCGTGCGCGAGCCAGCGGAACAGCTCGTGGAACGCGACGCCCTGAAACAGAAAGTGCACGACGGCGTCGGCGTGCGCGTAGTCGCCGAGGCCCGAGACGATCGTGCGGTCGGCGAACATGATGGACAGCGCGAGCGTCAGGCCGCGCAGGATGAACAGGAACGCGAGCGTGACGATGAACGACGGCAGCTTCGTGCGCATCACGAGATAGCCGTTCAGCGCGCCGAGCGCCATCGAGCCCGCGAACGCGAACAGCACCGCGAGCCAGATCGGCCAGTGGAAGTAGACGGTCGGGATCGCGACCATCATCCCGGCGAAGCCGATCATCGAGCCGATCGACAGGTCGAACTCGCCCGCGACCATCAGCAGGCACGCGCCGACGGCGAGAATGCCGAGGTAGGCCGCGACCTGCGACCAGTTCATGATCCCGTCGAGGTTGAACATCCCGGAGCCGCCCGCGCCGAACGCGAACACCGCGAACACGAGCACGGCGCCGGAAATCGCGGCGAACTCGGGACGGTTGAGAAAGCGCTGGAACCACGCTTCGCCGCGCAGCCGCTCGTCGGCCGCCGCGCCCGGCTGCGGCTTTTCGTGTGCGTGCGCTGACATGTGCTTGCCGACTACACCCATGATGTCTCCTTGATGCCCGGCGCGCGGCGCGTTCGGCTCCGCTTCGCCGGTAAAGCGCGCGGGCGTGCGCCCGCGCGTCGCGCGAATCGATGCGATGGACGTTAGCGGTACTGGCCCGCGTACTTGATCACCTTGTCGAGGTTCTCCTTCGTGATGAAGCCCGGGCCCGAGCGGATGTTCTTCGGCCCGTACGACGGCTGCAGCCCGTAGGTCGAGAGCCGCGCCTGGAATTTCGGGTTCGCCTCGAGGATCTGGCGGATCTTCGCGGGATCGGTGGTCTTGTTCTGCTTCGCGATCGCGAGCACGGCCACCGGGATGTAGCCCTGCAGGTACGGCTGCTGGTCGATCGCGAACTTGATCGCGCCGCTCTGGATCGCCTTCGCGATGTCGTCGGAGAAGTCGAACGTCGCGAAGAACAGCTTGTTCGCGAGGCCCATCTGCTGGACCGCCTTCAGCGACGCCGCGGCGGGCACCGGGCCGAGCGTGAGGATCGCCTGCGTGTTCGGGTGGTTGCGCAGATACGCGCTCACCTTCGACTGGATCTCGGTCGGGTCCTGGCCGGAGTCGATCGTCGAGCTCTTGTAGTCGGCGCCGATCGCGTCGGCGAAGCCGCGGCAGCGGTCGAACGACACGCTGTTGGTCGCGATGTGGTTCACGCAGACGAAGCTCTTCACGCCGGCCGCCTTCGCCTTCTCGCCCGCCGCGCGGCCCGCGACGTACTCGGGCTGGCCGACGTGCATGATCGCGCCCAGTTGCGCGCTCTGTTCCTCGGTGCCGGAGTTGATCGTCACGAGCGGGATCTTCTTCGCGGTGACTTTCTTCAGCGAATTCTTCAGCACGTCGTAATCGGCGATCGTCGTGATCACGCCGTCGTAGTCGCGCGCGGCCGATTGCTCGATCAGGCGCGCCATGTCGGCGATGTCGCCGTTCGGCGGATTGCGGTAGTCGGTCGTGACGTCGAAGTCCTCGTCCGCCTGCTTGATCGCGTTCTTGATCGTGTTCCACCACGAATCGGAATCGGGCGCGTGGCTGATCAGCGCGAAGCGCGCGCCTGCCGCCTGGGCGGCCGGGGCCGCGCCGCCCACGCCCGCCGCGACGGCGATCGCGGCGACGCATGCGCGCAGGACGGCCTTGCCGGTGCAAAGTCTCATGTCTCCACCTTTCTCTATCTGTCGTTTTCGGGCGAACGCAGATCGGGCCGCGTTCACGAGCAAGGTTAGGTCAACTCGCCGCGAATTGCAAAGAAAATTTTATTTATTGGTATGTTGGAAAATTTGTTCCATTTTGTGGGCGCAGTGCCTATACTCGGTGCACGACGACAAGACAACGGACAAGGCGTCCGGCGCCTGGCCGCCACGCGCACGGTGCGCGTGGCCGGGCGCGCCGGACGGAACGCACATGGACGACACGACACAACCGGAGACGCCCGCCGTCGACGATCTGCTGCAACGGATCGCCGACGCCTTCGACACGCTGCCGCGCCAGTTGAAGCGCATCGCGTCGTATATCGACGAGCACCGCTCGAGCGTGATGATGGACCGCACGAGCGACATCGCCGAGCGCTGCGGCGTGCATCCGTCCGCCGTCGTGCGCTTCGCGCAGCGCTTCGGCTTTTCGGGTTTTTCCGATTTGCAGGCGGTGTTCAAGGATGCCTATACGGGCCAGAACCCGACCGTGCAGAGCTACCAGCAGCGCATCCGCAACCTGATCGACGGCAAGTCGGGCCAGATGACGGGCGGCGCGGTCGCGCGGCAGTTCATCGACGCGTCGCGCGCGGGGCTCGACGAACTCGCGGCAGGCCTCGACGACGACCAGTTCGACGCGGCCGTCACGATGCTCGAGCGCGCGGAGAACATCTACGTGGTCGGCGTGCGCCGTTCGTTTCCGGTCGCGAGCTACATCGTCTACGCGCTCCAGCATACGGCCAAGCGCGTGCATCTCGTGTCCGGCCTCGGCGGGATGTACCGCGAGCAGATCCGCAGCGTGAAGAAGGGCGACGTCGTGATCGCGATCAGCTTCGCGCCGTACGGCAAGGAAACGCAGTACTGCCTGCGCGCCGCGCGCCACAACCATGCGCAGACGCTCGTCATCACCGACAGCCGTCTGTCGCCGCTCGCGCGCGACGCGAGCGCCCATTTGCTCGTGAAGGAGGGGAGTGCGTTCGCGTTCCGCTCGCTCACGAGCACGATCTGCCTGTGCCAGGCGCTCTTCATCGCGCTCGCGTACCGGCTGGAGTTGAACGTGGAAGAAGTCAAGGACACTGGAGGATACGATGACTAATGCAGTACCGACGATCGACGTCGCCGTGTTCGGCGCCGGGCGCATCGGCCGCATTCATGCGGGCAATCTCGCGCGCCGGCCCGGCGTGCGGCTGAAGTACGTGGTCGACGTGAACCGCGACGCGGCGGCCGCGCTCGCCGCGCAGCACGGCGCGCAGGTTGCCGACGTCGAGGGCGCGCTCGGCGACGCGTCGATCGGCGCATCGGTGATCTGCTCGAGCACCGACACGCACGCCGACCTGATCGTCGGCTCCGCGCGCGCGGGCAAGCACGTGTTCTGCGAGAAGCCCGTCGACCTGACGCTCGCGCGGGCGCGCGCATGCGAGGCGGCCGTCGCGCGGGCGGGCGTCGTCTGCATGATCGGCTTCCAGCGCCGCTTCGATCCGACGTTCGAGGCACTCAAGCGCCGCGTCGACGCGGGCGAGATCGGCACGCCGGAGATGCTCGTCGTGACGAGCCGCGATCCGGGCGCGCCGCCTCTCGACTACATCAGGCATTCGGGCGGGATCTTCAAGGACATGCTGATCCACGATTTCGACATCTTCCGCTGGGTCCTCGGCGACGACGCCGACACGCTGCACGCGACGGGCAGTTGCCTCACCGACCCGGCGATCGCGGACGCGGGCGACGTCGATTCGACCGCGGTCACGATCCGCACGAAGCGCGGCCGGCTCTGCCAGATCAACACGTCGCGCCGCGCCGCGTACGGCTACGACCAGCGCTTCGAAGTGCTCGGCAGCGCCGGGATGCTGCAGGCGGGCAACGTGCGGCCGACCGAGGTGACGGGCTACTCGGCGCAGGCGGTGTCGACGGACCTGCCCGAGGCGTTCTTCCTCGAACGCTATCGCGCGGCGTACGCGCGTGAGATCGAGCACTTCTTCGCGGCGGTGACGAGCGGCGAGCCGGTGCGCACGACGATCGCCGACGGCGTGAAGGCGCTCGAGCTTGCCGAGGCGGCGACGCTGTCGTGGCGGGAAGGGCGCGGGGTGAAGCTCGATGAAACGGCGGCCTGAAGGAGCGATGCGATGACAATCAGCCACCGCGCCGCACCCGTGCGGATCGGCATCGCGGGGCTCGGGCGGCTCGGCCGGCGCCATGCGGAGAACCTCGCGCGGCATGTCGCGGGCGCGCGGCTCGCGGCCGCGTGCAGTCCCGTCGCCGACGAATGCGCGTGGGCGCGCGATGCGCTCGGCGTGCCGCGCGTCTACGAGGATTTCGATGCGCTCGCGGCCGACCCCGAGCTCGACGCGCTCTGGCTCGTCACGCCGTCGGCGCTGCATGCGGACCAGATCGTCGCGGCGCTCGTCGCGGGCAAGCACGTGTTCTGCGAGAAGCCGCTGTCGCTCGATCTCGGCGAATGCGAGCGGGTGCTCGCCGAGGCGCGCGCGCGGCCGCATCTCGTCGCGACGATCGGCTTCATGCGCCGCTTCGATCCGAGCTATCGCGACGCATACGCGCGCGTCGCGGCGGGCGAGATCGGCCGGCCGTTCCTCGTGCGCTCGCAGACTTGCGACCGGAACGATCCGGAAGGCTTCTTCGTGCGCTTCGCGCCGACCTCGGGCGGCATCTTCCTCGACTGCACGGTGCACGACATCGACGTCGCGCGCTGGCTCCTCGGCGCGCCGCGCGCGACGCGCGTGTACGCGGCGGGCGCGGTCGCGCTGCACGAGGGCCTGCGCGCGTGCGGCGACGTCGACAACGGCGTCGCGATCTGCGAGTTCGAAGGCGGCCGGCTTGCGATGTTCTACGCATCGCGCACGATGGCGCACGGCAACGACACGCACTCGGAAGTGATCGGCACGGCGGGCGGGCTCGCGATCGGCCGCAACCCGCGCGCGAACCGCGTCGAGATTTACGATGCGGCGGGCATTCGCAACACCTGCACGCCGACGTTCTTCGACCGCTTCGAGGAGGCGTTCCTGATCGAGGCGCAGGCGTTCGTCGCGGCGGTGCGCGGCGAGGGCGGCACGGGCGGCGCGACGCTCGCGGACGCGCTCGAGGCGACGAGAATCGGCCATGCGCTGCGCGAATCGCTGCGGACCGGGCGGGCGATCGAGCTGTAGCCCGACGCACGCGCGCCGCATGGCGGGCGGCGCGCGTGCGCTCGCGCGGGGGCGGACGGGAGCGCATGCGGTAGAATCTGTCGTTCCGATAGCGCCGCGACGGCGCGCCATTCGAAGGTCGAAAGCCGATGCTCATTCACAAGGAAGTGGACGCGCGCGGGCTCAATTGCCCGCTGCCGATCCTGCGCGCGAAGAAAGCGCTCGCCGACATGGAAAGCGGCCAGATTCTGAAGGTGCTCGCCACCGATCCCGGCTCGCAGCGCGATTTCGCCGCGTTCGCGAAGCAGACGGGCAATGAAATCGTCGAATCGTCGACGACGCAGGACAGGACGTTCGTCTTCCTGATGCGCCGCCGCTGACGCGCGCGGGCGCCGGAAGCGGCCGTCCGCCGGCTCGCGCCGCGCAGGGCAATCGCATGAATGGGCGTTAACAATCAAGGAGTGACGAGCGGGGTTGTAAACCGAGGCGAATCAAGCGTTTACTACCATCTTTTGCGGAGGCATCAGATGACGGAAACGCAAGCCTTGAGCATCGAAGACGCGTTCGGCGAGTTGCGCGATCCGCGTAGCCGGACGCCGGCCGACGATTGTTGGCGGTCAAGGAGAACCAGCCGACGCTGCTCGTGGAGATTCGCACAACGCTCGACGCGCTCGACCGTCTTCCGCCCGGCGAGCGCTGGGACTGTTCGAATGAGCATCGAGCCGTCGAAAAGGACCACGGCCGGATCGAAACGCGTCGCTGCCTCGTCAGCGACGTGGTGAGCACATGGCGCGCGGCGGCGCTGTGGCCGGGCATGCGCTCGATCGCAATGGTCGAGGCCACACGCGAGATCGGCGGCACGGTGTCGGTTGAACGCCGGTATTACGTGACGAGCCTACCGCCCGATGCGGTGCGCGTGGCGCACGCCGTGCGTTCCCACTGGGGCATCGAGAATTCGATGCACTGGGCGCTCGACGTGGCATTCGGTGAAGACCAGTGCCGGGTGCGGGTCGAGAATGCGGCGCAGAACTTTGCCATCCTGCGGCGCATCACGATGAACCTGCTGCGCAAAGATACTCAGACCAAGGCCGGCCTCAAAATCCGTCGACTCAAGGCCGCCACCAGCGACAACTACCGGGCTCAACTCCTTGGCTGGTAAGGACCTTCATGCGATTGCCCTGGTGTCTGACAATCCTTAAACCACCTTCCTGCGCGCGTTGCCTATACTGCGCTGTCGAGTCTCGTCTGCGGAATCGCGCCGTGTCGCACGGCGGCTGCGAGCGGGACGTATCGCAAAGAACAGGCTCGTGCGTGTCGCCGCGACTAACTGGGGGAGGTCATGCTGTTCAGGTCGGGAACGATTCGGATACCGTTCGAGCCGAACGGCAGGGCGCGCGAGCGGGCGCGGCCGATCCAGCGCGTCGAGCTCGATCCCGAGCATGACCGCCATGCGCGCGCCGCGCTGGAAGCGTATGCGGATTCGAGCGCGAACGAGATGCCGTGGCTCGCCGAATGGATGCGCGAAGCGCTCGGCAGCCCGCAGCCGGATCTGACGCGGTGCGCCGCCACCATCGAGCGCGTGTTCGACCTCGCGCACGCGTGGGCGGCCGGACAGCCGGATTACGCGGGCGCCGCATGGGAGCACGTGCGCGGCCGTCTGCATGAAGCATTGCAGCACGCGCCGCGTGCGATCGCACCCGATGCGCTCGAAACCGATCCTGTCTGACGATTGTTTCGTTTCGCCGCGCTGCCGGCCGCGCGTGCGGCCGGCAGCGCGGTCATCGCGTTGACATAATTACGCGGCGATACGCACATTTCTCCGGGCGTTTTCATACTACCATCATGAAAACGCCGATCAGGCGTGCCCCGTTTTTGAGATATGGGGTGATCGATCACATAGAATACCGGTTCGCGCGTGGCGCGCCGGACAACCTTCACCATTCAGCCGATAATGGCGAGTTACAACGAATCGGGGGCTCGTGCGGGCCTGCCCATTGCCGCTCGGCGGTTGCGGGAGCCTGAATGGATTTCGTTTTGCGGGGTGCTATGAGAATTGCTGTACTGGATGACGATCAGGCTCAGACGGACTTTGTCAGTCAGACGCTGACGGCCGCGGGCCATACATGCTATGCCTTCAAGGAAGGCAAGGCGCTGAAGAAGCGGCTGCAGCGCGAGACCTTCGACCTGCTCGTGCTCGACTGGAACGTGCCGGACATGTCCGGCGAGGAAGTGCTCAAGTGGGTGCGGGCGAACCAGGTCGAACATCGCCTGCCGATCATCTTCATGACGAGCCGCGACGACGAGGCGGGCATCACGCAGATCCTGAACGCGGGCGCCGACGACTACGTCGTGAAGCCCGTGTCCGGTCCGATCCTGCGCGCGCGGATCGGCTCGCTGCTGCGCCGCGCGTATCCTGTCAACGCGGAGTCGTCGATCCGCGAGTTCGACAACTACAAGTTCGACGCGAACCTGAAGCAGGCATACGTCGGCGACAAGCCGGTGAGCCTCACGCAGAAGGAGTTCGAGCTCGCGCTGCTGCTGTTCCAGCATCTCGACCGGCCGCTGTCGCGCGCGCACATCCTCGATCTCGTCTGGAAGCAGGCGACCGACATCCCGTCGCGCACGATGGACACGCACATCTCGATGCTGCGCACGAAGCTCGGCCTGCGTCCTGAGAACGGCTACCGGCTCGCGCCGATCTACGGCTACGGCTACCGCCTCGAGCGCGTGATGCAGGGGGACGCCGAGTGAGCGCACGCGGGATCGTGACGCAGTCCGTGCTGACGGCGTGCTGCGCCGCAGCCACGGCTCTCGCGGCGCAGCACGCCGCCGCGCAGTCGCCGAAGAATCCGTCCGCGCAGACCGTCGATTACACGACGCGCGGCGGCGACACGCTGTACGACGTCGCGGCCCGCTATCTGCAAGGGTCGGACGACTGGCCGCTCGTCGCGCAACTGAACGACGTGCCGGTGCCGAAGCACCTGCGGCCGGGCATCGTGCTGAAGCTGCCCGCCGCGCGGCTGCGCAAGGAGCCGCTGTCGGCGCGCGTGATCGCCGCGCACGGCGCGGTCGAGAGCGCGGGGCGCGGTGCCGTGCAATTCGCGCCCGTGGCCGTCGATGCGACGCTGACGGAAGGCGACCGCCTGCGCACGGGCGCGAACGCGTTCGTCACGCTCGAGCTCTCGGACGGCACGCACCTGAGCCTGCCGCCCGACAGCCAGATCGATCTCGCGACGCTGCGCCGCACGGTGCTCACGGGCACGCTCGAGCGCGTGATCGATCTGCGCCGCGGCTCGGTCGACAGTGAAGTCACCCATCTGAAGAAGAAGGACGACCGCTTCCAGATCCGCTCGCCGTCGGTCGTCGCCGGCGTGCGCGGCACGCGCTTTCGCGTGAATTACGACAAGGACGGCCATGCGTCGACGACGGTCGAAGTGCTCGACGGCACCGTCGGCGTCGCGCCGAGCGCGAAGCGCGCGGCCGACACGCTCGTCCACGCGAACTTCGGCAACGTGACGAGTGCGAGCGGCGTCGTCGGCAACCCGATCGCGCTGCTCGACGCGCCGCGGCTCGTCAACCCGGCGAAGGTCCAGGACGGTCCGCAGGTCGCGTTCGATCTCGTGCCGCTCGGCGGCGCGCAGCACTACCACGTGCAGATCGCGCGCGACGCGGGCCTGTACGACCTCTTCAAGGAAGTGCAAGTGACGGCGCCGCACGCGACGTTCGCCGACGTGCCGGACGGCACCTATTTCGTGCGGATCTCGGCGACCGATTCGCATGGCCTCGAAGGCCAGCCGCGCATCTACGCGTTCGAGCGGCGCCGCTTCGGCATCGACGCGTCGGCGGCGCCCGCCGACGGCGGCTATGCGTTCCGTTGGTCGACGACGGAAGGCGGCCCGTCGGCCGGCAAGACGCGCTTTCGCTTCGTGCTGTCGCGCTCGAAGGACCTGGGCAACCCGATCGTCGACCAGGTCGACGCACAGGGCGGGCGGATCGCCGTGGCGAACCTGAAGCCGGGCGACTACTACTGGACCGTGATCGCGGAGCGCTACGAAGGCGGCCGTTTCTACGAAAAGGCCGGCGCGGTCAACACGTTCACGATCGCGCGCTGATGGGCGGCGGATGAGATTCGACCGCACGCAACGGCGGCGGCTGCTCGGCCGCCGCTTTCTCGTCGAGTGGATCGCGATCGGTTGTCTCGGGGTCGCGGTGATCCTCTCGGGCGTCGCGGGGCAGATGACGGCGAGCGTCGACCGGATCATCTACGACCGCCTGCTCACGCTGCGCAAGCTGCCGATCGAGTCGAACATCGTGATCGTCGAGATCGACAATCGCAGCCTCGACACGCTCGGCCGCTGGCCGTGGCAGCGCAGCATCCACGCGGAATTCCTCGACGCGCTCGCGAAGACGCATCCGGCGGCCGTCGTCTACGACGTGCTGTTCACCGAGCCGTCCGCCGACGACCGGGCGCTCGCGAAGGCGCTCGACCTCGCGCCGACGTTCCTTCCCGTGCTGCTGAGCCCGGAGGAGCGCGACGGCACGCGCACCGTCAATCCGCCCGTGCCGGTGCTCGCGCGGCATGTCGCGGGCGCGGGCCACATCAATCTCGAAGTCGATCCGGACGGCATCGTGCGCAGCGTCGCGCTCTTCGAGAGCGACGGCCGGCACCGCTGGCCGCAGTTGATGGTGCCCGTGTTTCACGCGCTCGAGAACGGCCAGTTGAAGCTCGCGCAGCCGGCGCCGATCGCGCGACGCGCGCACGACATCGCACAGGACGACAACGGCGAGTCCCGCTATTTCATCCCGTTCAGCCGCGCGTCGCAGAACTATCCGGCGATCTCGTTCGTCGACGTGCTCGCGGGCCGCGTGAACCCCGACGAGCTGCGCGGCAAGATCGTGATCGTCGGCGCGACCGCGTCGGGGCTCTACGACCGTTTCGCGACGCCGATCTCGGGCGAGTTCGGCCCGCTGCCGGGCGTCTACATCCATGCGAGCGTGCTCGACACGCTGATGACGGGCCGCGCGATCTCGCCCGTGTCCGGCTGGCTCGTGTTCAGCGCGTCGCTGCTGCCGCTCGTCGTGCTGCTCGCGGGCTTCCTGATGCTGTCGCCGTGGCGCTCGCTGCTCCTCACGCTGAGCCTCGCCGGGCTCGCGGTGGCGTCGAGCGCGGCGCTCCTCTACGAGGCGCGGCTGTGGCTGTCGCCCGCGCCGGCGATTTTCGGGCTGATCGCCGCGTATCCGATCTGGAACTGGCGGCGTCTCGAGATGACGATGTCGTACCTGCGCTACGAGCTGCAGCGCCTTGCCGACGAGCCGCACCTGCTGCCCGAGGCGCCGCGCGAGCGCAACGAATTCGGCGGCGACGTGCTCGAGCGGCAGATGGCGCTGATGGCGCAGGCCGCGCAGCGCGTGCAGGACATGAAGCGCTTCGTCTGGGACAGCCTCGACAGCATGCCGGAGCCCGTCGTCGTGACCGATCTCGCTGGCACCGTGCTGATCGCCAATCACGCGGCGAAGCGCTACTGCGCGCGGCTGAACGCGCCCGCGCCGGAAGGGCGGCCGCTGCGCGTCGCGTTCGGCGAGCTGGCGTTCACGAAAACGGTCGACGGCAACGCCGAGCAGGACGTCGAGATCCGCACGCACTGGCCGGCCGCGCTCGACCCGACGCGCGACTACGGCAACGACGTGATGGAGCGCGGCATCGAGGTCCGCGACCGCAGCGGCCTCGACCATCTGCTACGCTACGCGCCGTGCACGAACGCGCAGGGCAACGTGACGGGCTGGATCGCCGGCCTCGTCGACGTGACCGCGCTGCACGCGGCCGAGCGGCAGCGCGAGGAGGCGCTGCATCTGCTGTCGCACGACATGCGCTCGCCGCAGTCGTCGATTCTCGCGCTCGTCGAGATCGAGCGGCAGCGGGCCGAATCCGAGCACACGCGCGGGCTGCTCGCGCGCATCGAGCGCTACGCGCAGCGCGCGCTGATGCTCGCCGACGAGTTCGTTCAGCTCGCGCGCGCGGAATCGCAGACGTATCAGCTCGAAGCGGTGAGCTTCGCCGACCTGCTGATCGACGCGAGCGACGAAGTCTGGCCGCAGGCGCAGGCGAAGCGTATCCGCATCGACACGTTGTTCGGCGACGAGCCGTGCTGGGTCGGCGCCGACCGCTCGCTGATGACCCGCGCGCTCGTGAATCTGTTGAACAATGCGGTCAAATACAGTCCGACGGACACGGTGATCGCGTGTACGCTATCGGTCGAACCGGGCACGAAGCGCATGCGTTGCACGATCCGCGACCAGGGCTACGGCATTTCGCTCGACGATCAGCGGCATCTGTTCGAGCGCTTCAAGCGGTTTCACACGAACGAGCGGCCGGAGGTCGCCGGCTCCGGGCTCGGCATGGCGTTCGTCAAGACCGTGGTCGTGCGGCATGGCGGCGGCATCGGCGTGGACAGCACGCCGGGCGTCGGCACCGCGATCACCGTGTCGCTGCCGACGCTCGACGAGCCGTCGGCGTGACGACGCAGGCATTCGACCGCCCGGCGCGAGTGGGGCTCGCGCGCGGGCGGATGGCTAGGACGGGGGCGAACAGCGATATGGGAGAAGCTATGAAAGTCTTGTGGACGGGGGCGGCGCTGGCGGCCGCACTGTTGTCCGGGTGCGCGTCGGTGACGACGGGCGTCAGCGCATCGGCGGCGCCGGGGGCGCTGGCGAGCGCGCGAACCTACGATTTCGCGCGCACGGCCACGCAGGCCGACAACGCGGATTACCGGCAGGTGGAGACGCTCGTGCGCCGCGAGCTCGCGCAGCGCGGCTTCGACGAAGCGGACGGCGCGCAGGCCCGCTACCGCGTGACGATCGCCTATGCGACGCAGCCGGCGTCCGTCGCGCTGACGATGCCGGGCTGCGGCGGCGCGCAGCAGCCGGCGTGCGTCGCGGTCGACGGGCCCGCGCCGTTCGCGCTGCCGTTCGCGGGCACGGTCTACCGGCACGTGCTGACGCTGCGCTTCGTCGAGCGCAGCAGCGGCAACGACGCGTATCGCGTGTCGGCGGCCGTGCAGGACCGCCATCCCGACGCGCTGCGGGCGACGCCCGTGCTCGTGAAAAGCGCGCTTGCGCGCGTGCCGTTTTCGGACGGCGGCGGCTGGCTCGTGAAGACGAAGCAGGGCGAAGCGGGGGCGACGCCGGGCGTCGTGTCCGTGAAACCCGCCAGCGCCAAGCCGTAACGCGCGACCGTCACGCATCAGGCATCGCCCCTCCGTTTCCTTCGCGCCTCTTCATTCGCGTTTCGTGCGCCCGCTTCGCGTCCGCGGGCGGCGCGCACGACCGGTCTTCCCATACTGCCGACACAGTGCCGACATGGATCGTTTTCATGCGGCGGTCACGATTTCCTAACCCTTGAAAGGAAACGCCATGGACGGTCCGGGATCGATTTCATCGAATACGCACGGCTTGGGCGCGCAGCGCATGGAGTCGGAGGAGCCGGTTGCCGGCCCGTCGACACGGACAGCGCCGCATGCGCGCGATACGCGTCGCACGCCATCGATCCTGGCGCGCATGCCTGGCTCGCCATCGTTGCACCAGCCGCCCGCACTGCGCAGTAGCTCGCAGACGACGAACCCCGGCGCGTTGCGGACGTTCCTGCGGCAGGGCAGACGGGCGGGTGTCGAGTCGTCGTCGGTGGCTGAAGAGATCGAACTGCGGGAGCGCGAAACGCAGAGCGAGACCGTCTCCCAGCAGGATGCGATCATGCCGGTTCAGCCGCAGGCGACCGAATCGGTGCCGTATATCGCGATACAAATCGATCCGCTTGAAACAAGACCGGATCGCGACGCGCCCGCGCCGACCCCGCAGCAAATGGCGGCGGTGGTGAATACGTTGCAGCAGGCGAGCCAGGGACGGATAACGGCCGCGGAGGTCGCGAACAGTCTGGTCAATGCGATCAGCGGTTGGGGAACGGCAGCGTCCAGGCAGGCCAGTGCGTTCGGCAACTCGGTCGCGAGCGGCGCGCAGGACGCGTTGAGCGCCGGCTCCCGATTCGCGCGGACGACGTACGCGCAGGCAAGCACGGGATTGAGCACCGTGTACGACCGGACGAGCGCCGGATTGAGCCATGCATACGGGCAGGCGAGCGCCGGACTCGGTCGTGCGAAGGACGCGGCGCTCGAAGAGGGCGGACGAATCGTCACCAACGCCTACGGCGACAATCAGGCCGTGATGGGATGGGTGGCCAATTTCATCAACGCGGCCAGCCACGAGCTCGCCGGAACGGGCGGCGCGACCATCCTGCGCGAACTCGCGGGCGCCTGCACCGAGGCGTTGTTGCAGCACTACGAGGTATCGCCGGAGAGCCGCGCGCTCGGCGTCGCGGTGCTGTACACGGCCGCGGGCGCGGGCAACCTGATGGCGATGATTCACAAGCACCACAAGGGCGTCGCGACGAGCGACACCTACAAGGGCCATGCGATGCAGATGCTGACGCTGCTCGGCACGGTGGTCGCCGCCGGCGCATTGGGCCGCGGCCAGAACGGCAACGGCCAGTTCGGCCTGCTGGCGACGCAGTTGCCGAACGCGGTGAAGTCGTTCGTCTACACCGCGCGCGACCTGTTCAATCTGGAGCTGCCGCTCGAAAGCAACCATGACGACGACTACGAACACCCCGTTCGGGCGCAGGCGCTCAATAACATCCCCTACGTGCCGAACCAGTATCTCGTCAACGACGGTCAGGGTTTTTTCGGGGCGTCCGGCGCGGGCTTCGTCGATGCGCTGCGTGACGGGAAGCTGACCCTCCCAGAGGGGATGCGCGAGTTGACCGGATATGTCGGCTCCAACGTTGCCGGCGAAGCTACCGATGCGATCGGTTCGCGGCTCGTCAACGAACTGACGACGCATGGCCTCACGCAGCACGCGTTCCACCAGATCCGCGATCTGCGCATTCGCTGGTCGAAGATCGACACGTCGGAACAGAGCTTCACTTCGCAACTGGCGGACAAGGCAGCGGGCGCCGGCATCGCGCGCGCCAGTCTGTTTCTCAACGTCTATGGCTTGAGCGCGGTCGCCACGCATCTGCTGTCGCAGACGTCGCTCGACGATACGGCGAAGAACCATCTCGAGAACGTGCTCGGCGCGCTGCTGGTCGGCGCGGGATGTGTGCAATTCGCGATGAGTACGAGCAGCCAGCCGGCGCAGCCGCACGCAGCGACGCATGCCGCCGAGGCTTGAAGCAAGCTGTCGATGAAGCGGTGAAGAGGCCGGCCGTCGGTAGCCGGCGCGGCGGGCGAAACCGTTCGCCGTGCCCGCCGGTTCAGGACTGCGCCGCGCTGCCGTCGCGTGCGCGCAGATACGCTTCGAACTCGGTCCTCACTTCCGGGTGGCGCAGCGCGAACTCGACCGTCGCCTTCAGATAGCCGAGCTTGCTGCCGCAGTCGAAGCGGGTGCCGCGATACTTGTACGCGAGCACCTGCTCGTCCGCGAGGAGCGCCTGGATCGCGTCCGTCAACTGCAGCTCGCCGCCCGCGCCCGGCTTGAGCGCGCGCAGATGATCGAAGATCCGCGGCTTGAGCACGTAGCGGCCGACGACGCCGAGGTTCGACGGCGCGACGTCGGGCTCGGGCTTCTCGACGATCGCCGACATCTTGATGATCGAGTCTTCCCATTCCTTGCCGTCGACGATCCCGTACGACTTCGTGTCCGTGGGCGGGATCTCCTCGACGCCGATCACCGAGCTGTGATAGTGGTCGAACACGTCGACCATCTGCTTCATTACGGGCGGATTGCCGTCGAGCAGGTCGTCGGCGAGGATCACCGCGAACGGGTTGTCCGCGACGAGCTTCTCCGCGCACAGCACCGCGTGGCCGAGGCCGAGCGCTTCCGGCTGGCGCACGTAGAAGCAGTCGACGTGGCTCGGCTTGATGTTGCGCACGAGATCGAGCAGCTTTTCCTTGCCGCGCGCTTCCAGTTCCGCCTCGACTTCATACGATTTGTCGAAGTGATCCTCGATCGCGCGCTTGCTGCGGCCCGTCACGAAGATCATCTCGGTGATGCCCGCTGCAATCGCTTCTTCCACCGCGTACTGGATCAACGGTTTGTCGACGACGGGCAGCATTTCCTTCGGGCTCGCCTTGGTGGCGGGCAGGAACCGCGTGCCCAGGCCCGCGACCGGGAAAACCGCCTTGGTGACTTTCAACATGATTGAACCCTTGCTCCTCGTATCGATTCGATCGAAACAAATGGTGATTGCAGCATTATAGTGAACGCAAGATTCCTTACGGACTGTTACGCCGGCAGCCGCGCGAGCTGCGCGCGGAGTTTCGCCAACGTGCTCTGAAACTCCGCGAGCCGCTTTTGCTCCTGTTCGACCACCGCGGGCGGCGCCTTCGCGACGAACGCCTCGTTGCCGAGCTTCGCGTTGCACTTGACGATTTCGCCTTCGAGGCGCGCGATCTCCTTCGACAGGCGCTCGCGTTCCGCCGCGACGTCGATCTCGACCTTCAGCACCAGCTTGTTGCCTCCGACGATCGCGATCGGCGCGCCGTGCGCGTCGGCGTCGAGCGCCGCCTCGTCCGGCAGCACGCGCACTTCGGACAGGCGCGCGAGCGCCTGCACGTAAGGCGCGAACGCCTGCAGCTTCGCCGCGTCGCCGGCCGCGAGGAGCGGCACCTTGGTCGCCGGAGACAGGTTCATCTCGCCACGCAAATTACGGCATGCGTCGACCACCGCCTTCAGTTCGGCCGCCCACTGTTCGGCCGCCTCGTCGAGCTTCTTCGGCTCGGCGACCGGATAGGCCTGCACCATCAGCGACGCTTCGCCGTCCGCGTGGCCCGCCGGATAGCGGCCGGCGAGCGGCGCGACCTTCTGCCACAGCGCCTCGGTGATGAACGGAATGATCGGGTGCGCGAGGCGCAGCACCGTTTCCAGCACGCGCAGCAGCGTGCGGCGCGTCGCGCGCTGCTGCTCGGGCGCGCCGTTCTGGATCTGCACCTTCGCGAGCTCCAGATACCAGTCGCAGTATTCGTCCCAGACGAACTTGTAGATCGCGTTCGCGATGTTGTCGAAGCGATAGTCGGCGAAGCCCTTCGCGATGTCCGCTTCGACGCGCTGCATGAGCGACACGATCCAGCGATCCGCCTGCGAGAAATCGAGATGGCCGCCCGGGCCGCAATCGCCCGCGCCGCAGACTTCCGGCTTGTCGAAGCCGCAGTCGTGGCCTTCGCAGTTCATCAGCACGAAGCGCGTCGCGTTCCACAGCTTGTTGCAGAAGTTGCGGTAGCCTTCGCAGCGCGCGAGATCGAAGTTCACGTTGCGGCCGAGCGTCGCCATCGACGCCATCGTGAAGCGCAGCGCGTCGGTGCCGAACGCGGGGATGCCGTCCGGGAATTCCTTGCGCGTCTTCTTCTCGATCGTCGCCGCCTGCTTCGGATTCATCAGGCCCGTCGTGCGCTTCGCGACGAGCGCGTCGAGGCCAATGCCGTCGACGATGTCGATCGGGTCGAGCGTGTTGCCCTTGCTCTTCGACATCTTCTGGCCTTCGGCGTCGCGCACGAGGCCGTGCACGTAGACCGTCTCGAACGGCACCTTGCCCGTGAAGTGCGTTGTCATCATCACCATCCGGGCGACCCAGAAGAAGATGATGTCGAAGCCGGTGACGAGCACCGACGACGGCAGGAAGTGCTTCAGCTCAGGCGTCTCGTCCGGCCAGCCGAGCGATGAGAACGGCACGAGCGCGGACGAGAACCACGTGTCGAGCACGTCGTCGTCGCGCTTCAATGCGCCTGCGTAGCCCTTCGCGGCGGCCTGCGCGCGCGCGTCTTCCTCGCTGCGCGCGACGAAGATCTCGCCGTTCTCGCCGTACCACGCGGGAATCTGATGGCCCCACCATAGCTGGCGCGAGATGCACCAGTCCTGGATGTTCTCGAGCCATTGGTAGTAGGTGGTCGTCCAGTTCTCCGGCACGAACCTGATCTGGCCGCGGCGCACGACGTCGAGCGACACTTCGGTGATCGACTTGCCCGGATGGAACGTGCCTTCCGGCGCGGGCTTCGTCATCGCGACGAACCACTGGTCGGTCAGCATCGGCTCGATCACGACGCCCGTGCGGTCGCCGCGCGGCACCATCAGCTTGTGCGGCTTCACCGATTCGAGGAAGCCCTGCGCGTCGAGCTCGTCGACGATGGCCTTGCGCGCGTCGAAGCGGTCGAGGCCGCGGTACGCCGCGGGCGCGTTGTCGTTGATCTTCGCGTCGAGCGTGAGGATCTCGATCGGCGCGAGCTGGTGGCGCAGGCCGACCTGATAGTCGTTGAAGTCGTGCGCGGGCGTGACCTTCACGACGCCCGTGCCGAATTCGCGATCGACGTAGTCGTCCGCGATGATCGGAATCTCGCGGTCGCAAAGCGGCAGCTTCACATGCCGGCCGACGAGGTGCCTGTAGCGCTCGTCTTCCGGATGCACCATCACCGCGACGTCGCCGAGCATCGTCTCGGGGCGCGTCGTCGCGACGCTCAGGTGGCCCGGGCCGTCCGCGAGCGGGTACCGGATGTGCCACAGGTGGCCGTTTTCCTCTTCGCTCGCGACTTCGAGATCGGACACCGCGGTGAGCAGCACGGGGTCCCAGTTCACGAGGCGCTTGCCGCGATAGATGAGCCCCTGTTCATAGAGGCGGACGAACACTTCGCGCACGACTTCCGACATCCTGTCGTTCATCGTGAAGTATTCGCGCGACCAGTCGGGCGACGCGCCGATGCGGCGAACCTGGCCCGTGATCGTCGAGCCGGATTGCTCCTTCCATTCCCATACGCGCTCGACGAATTTCTCGCGGCCGAGATCGTGGCGCGACACGCCCTGCGCATCGAGCTGGCGCTCGACGACGATCTGCGTCGCAATGCCCGCGTGGTCGGTGCCGGGCACCCACAGCGTGTTGTGGCCGAGCATCCGGTGGTAGCGCACGAGGCCGTCCATGATCGTCTGATTGAACGCGTGGCCCATGTGCAGCGTGCCCGTCACGTTCGGGGGCGGCAACTGGATCGAGAAGTCGGGCCGGCTCGGGTCGAGCACGGGGGTCGCGTAGCCGCGCTTTTCCCATTCCGGCCCCCATTGGGATTCGATGGTCTGGGGCTCGAAACTCTTCGCAAGCGTGGTGTCGCTCATGGTAGGAAATTCGCCGAAAGATGGGGTGATTGATGCGGAAACTATCAATTATAAATGGATGCGCATCCGCCCGGGCGGCGCCGGCCGCGCGCGATTTATAATGTCGGGTCCGCGTCCACCCGCTCGACCGCTTTCTCTCCATGCCCGATCTGCTCGCGAACCTGAACCCCGAACAACTCGCCGCCGTCACGTTGCCGAACGAGCCGGCGCTGATCCTCGCCGGGGCGGGCAGCGGCAAGACCCGCGTGCTCATCACGCGGATCGCGTGGCTGATCCGGCAGGGCTATGCGTCGCCCGCGACGGTGCTCGCCGTCACGTTCACGAACAAGGCCGCGCGCGAGATGATGGCGCGCCTGTCCGCGATGATGCCGATCGACACGCGCGGCATGTGGATCGGCACGTTCCACGGCCTCTGCAACCGGATGCTGCGCGCGCACTACCGCGACGCGGGGCTGCCGCAGACGTTCCAGATCCTCGACACGGCCGACCAGCTCTCCGCGATCAAGCGGCTGATGAAGGCGGCGAACGTCGACGACGAGAAGTACCCGCCGAAGAACGTCCAGTACTTCATCAACAACGCGAAGGAGCAGGGGCTGCGCCCCGACAAGGTCGACGCGACCGACAGCTTCAACCGCAAGTTCGTCGAGCTGTACCAGGCATACGAGCAGCAGTGCCAGCGCGAGGGCGTCGTCGATTTCCCCGAGCTGCTGCTGCGCTGCCACGAGCTGCTCGCGCACAACCCGCCGCTGCGCGCGCACTACCAGGCGCGCTTCAGGCACATCCTCGTCGACGAGTTCCAGGACACGAACAGGCTGCAGTACGCGTGGCTCAAGCTCCTCGCGGGCGGCCACAACGCGATCTTCGCGGTCGGCGACGACGACCAGTCGATCTATGCGTTCCGCGGCGCGAACGTCGGCAACATGCGCGACTTCGAGAACGAATTCCGCGTGCGCAACCTGATCAAGCTCGAGCAGAACTACCGCTCGCACGGCAACATCCTCGATGCGGCGAACCACCTGATCGCGAACAACGCGCACCGGCTCGGCAAGAACCTGCGCACCGACGCGGGCCACGGCGAGCCCGTGCGCGTCTACGAAGCGGCCACCGACGCGCAGGAGGCGGCGTGGATCGTCGAGGAGATCCGCTCGCTCGTGAATACGGGCCTCGCGCGCAGCGAGGTCGCGGTGCTGTACCGGAGCAACGCGCAGTCGCGCTCGATCGAGCACACGCTGATGACGGCGGGCATTCCGTACCGCGTGTACGGCGGCCTGCGCTTCTTCGAGCGCCAGGAAGTGAAGCACGCGCTCGCGTATCTGCGCCTCATCGACAATCCGAACGACGACACCGCGTTCGCGCGCGTCGTCAACTTCCCGACGCGCGGCATCGGCGCGCGCTCGATCGAGCAGCTCGCCGACGCCGCACGCCTGTACGACTGCTCGATGGCGGCCGCGATTCCGTACGTGACGGGCAAGGCGGGCTCGAGCCTTTCGTCGTTCGCGAACCTGATCGCGAAGATGCGCGCGGAAACCGCGCAGATGAGCCTGCCCGAGACGGTCGAGCACGTCGTGCGCGCGAGCGGCCTCGCCGATTTCTATCAAGGCGAGCGCGAGGGCCAGGATCGCCTCGAGAACTTGCAGGAACTGGTGAACGCGGCCACCGCGTTCGTCTCCGAGGAAGGCTACGGGCTCGATACGCCCGCCCGCTCGATTCCGCTGCATGCGCGCGCGAGCGCGGCGCCGGAGCTCGCGGCGGGCGGCGCCGATCCGGCCGATGCGGTGCTCGCGCCCGCGAACCTCGCCGATCCCGCGCAGAACCCGGATGCAATGACGCCGCTTGCCGGCTTCCTGTCGCACGCGTCGCTCGAGGCGGGCGACAACCAGGCGCAGGCGGGCCAGGACGCGGTGCAACTGATGACGGTCCACGCGGCGAAGGGGCTCGAGTTCGCCTCGGTGTTCATCACCGGGCTCGAGGAAGGGCTCTTTCCGCACGAGAACAGCGCGCTCGAATCCGACGGCCTCGAGGAAGAGCGCCGGCTGATGTACGTCGCGATCACGCGCGCGAAGGAGCGGCTCTACCTGTCGTTCGCGCAGAGCCGGATGCTGCACGGCCAGACCCGCTACAACATCCGCTCGCGCTTCTTCGACGAGCTGCCGCAGCACGTGCTCAAGTGGCTCACGCCGAAGGTCGAGGCGGGCGCGCGCTGGGGCGGCCGCTCGGACAATGCCGGGTGGGGCCGCGACTGGTTCGCGCGGCCGGGCGGCGGTGGCGGCGGCGCGCGCGCGGGCGTCGTCGACGCGGCGGTGTCCGCGCCGCTGCCCGCGTTCGCGAACCAGCAGCGCGAGGCCGAAAACGGCTTCCGGATCGGCCAGCAGGTATTCCACACGAAGTTCGGCGAAGGCACGGTGACGGCGCTCGAAGGCAGTGGCACCGACGCGAAGGCGCAAGTCAAATTCAAGCGGCACGGCGAGAAATGGCTCGCGCTCGCGGTCGCGAAACTGCAGGCGGTCGAATGAATCAGCAGACGTTTTTCGACCGGCCGCTCGGCATCCTCGCCGCGCTGCCGGAGGAGTTGGGCGACCTTGTCGCCGCGATGCGCGACGGCGGGCCCGTCGACACGATCACGCTCGGCCAGCGCGACTACCATGTCGGCGTCGCGCACGGCGTGCCGTGCGTCGTCACGCTCGCGCGGGTCGGCAAGGTCGCGGCGGCCGCGACGGCGAGCGCGCTCATTCATCGCTTCGACGTGCGCGCGATCGTGTTCACGGGCGTCGCGGGCGGCGTCGCGAGCGAGGTGAGCATCGGCGACGTGGTCGTCGCCGATGCGCTGCTGCAACACGATCTCGATGCGTCGCCGCTCTTTCCGCGCTTCGAGGTGCCGCTGCTCGGGCTCACACGCTTCGCCGCCGACACGGCGCTCGCCGCGCAGTTGAAGGCGGCCTGCGTGCGCTTCGTCGACGACGAGGGCGCGACGCTGAACGCGCGCTTCCGGTTGCACGGCGCGCGCGTGCACGAAGGCCTCATCGTCAGCGGCGACCGCTTCGTGTCGAGCGAACGCGAGGTGACCGCGCTGCGCGACACGCTGCCGGACGCGCTCGCGGTCGAGATGGAAGGCGCCGCGCTCGCGCAGGTGTGCCACGAGTACGGCGTGCCGTGCGCGATCGTCCGCACGATCTCCGACACCGCCGACGACCACGCGAGCACGTCGTTCACGACGTTCCTCACCGACATCGCCGGCGCCTATTCGTCGGGCATCCTGAAGCGGTTTCTGGCCGCGCACGCGAAGGCGAACGCGGCCTGATCCGAAGCATGGCGTTCGGCGCGGCCGGCGCGCGCTCGCGCGTCGGCTGCTTCGGTCTTGTCGATCCCTCAGGCGCCTTGCCTGCCGAGCTTCTTCCTGCCCTCGACGTTCGGCAGGAACACCGTCAGCACGCCGATCAGCGGCAGGAACGAGCAGACCTTGTAGACGAACGCGATGCTCGTCGCGTCGGCGAGCTGGCCGAGCACCGCCGCGCCGACGCCGCCGAGGCCGAACGACAGCCCGAAAAAGAGCCCGGCGACCGTGCCCACCTTGCCCGGAATCAGCTCCTGCCCGTAGACGATGATCGCCGCGAACGCGGACGCGAGCACGACGCCGATCACGATGGTCAGCACCGTGGTCCAGAACAGGTTCGCATACGGCAGCAGCAGCGTGAACGGCGCGACGCCGAGGATCGACGCCCAGATCACGTACTTGCGCCCGATCCGGTCGCCGACCGGCCCGCCGATGATCGTGCCCGCCGCGACGGCCGCGAGGAACACGAACAGATGGATCTGCGCGGCCTGCACCGACAGGTGGAACTTGTCGATCAGATAAAACGTGAAATAGCTGTTGATGCTGGCGAGATAGAAGTACTTCGAGAACACGAGCAGCACGAGCACGCCGAGCGCGAGCCCGACCTGGCGGCGCGACAGCGTCGGATGCGCGGCGTGCGGGGCCTTCTTCTTCGCGGCCGGATGACGCTGATACCAGCGGCCGATCTGCACGAGCACGAAGATCGCGACGAGCGCTGCGACCGAGAACCACGCGATGCTGCGCTGGCCGTGCGGGATCACGATCAGCGCGGCGAGCAGCGGCCCGAGCGACGAGCCGGCGTTGCCGCCGACCTGGAACAGCGACTGCGCGAGCCCGTGCTGGCCGCCCGACGCCATTCGCGCGACGCGCGACGATTCGGGGTGAAACACCGACGAGCCGCAGCCGACGAGGGCCGCCGCGGCGAGCAGGAACGGGAACGTCGGCGCGAACGACATCAGCAGCAGGCCCGCGAGCGTGAAGCCCATGCCGACGGGCAGCGAGAACGGCTGCGGACGCTTGTCCGTATACAGGCCGATCACGGGCTGCAGCAGCGACGCGGTGATCTGGTACGTGAGCGTGATGAGGCCGATCTGCGCGAACGACAGCGCGAATTCCGCTTTCAGCATCGGGTAGATCGCGAGGATCAGCGACTGGATCATGTCGTTGAGCAGATGCGAGAAGCTGATCGCGCCGAGCACCGGGTAGACGGTGCGCGAGACGGCGGCGGCCGGCGCGGGCGATGCGGCGGGACGGGCAACGGGCGGGCGGTTGTCGAGGCTGGTTTCCATACGGATGCGAGTGTCTCGGAAGGGGCGCGGCGTGCCCGTAAGGGCGCGGCACGTGTTTTTCTTTGATGGGTCAACGAAGTGTAATGTGTCGCATCGGCAATGTCCGGCCAACTTTTGTTGCAAATCGGACAACCCCGCGCGCGACCGTTGCGCGCGTTCGCACGCCGGCCGCGTGTTTAGCGTTTGCGCGGCCGGCGGCCGGGCGTTGCGTCCGGAACGACGGGTAATACCCCACTCAAGAAAAAAAAGCGCCTGCCGTAGATGCTGTCGAGACGTATCGCGCGAGCGCCGACGGTCAAGCCGAAACCGCCTTTTCGGCCGCAGCATCAGAACGGGGATCCATCGATGAAAGGAGTATCGCTGCCCGGCAAGCACTTCCTGCCCGACGACGCGACGGGGAACCCCGGGCGCCCGCCCGAGCCCGGCAAGCCCCACCGCCCGCGCCGCGCATGGTCGGTGAAGACGACGCTGCGCGCCGCGTTCGCGATGCTGCTCGTCGGCACGCTGGCCGTCGGCCTGTTTTCGCTTGCGCAGATCAGCCGGCTCAACAGCTCGATCAAGTCCGTGTACGAGCAGGGGCACGTTGCGAGCCGCGCGGCCGAGGAGGTGCGCGCGTCGGTGCTGCGCGCGAGCCGCGCGCAGAAGATGCTGATCACCGCGACGACGGCGAAGGAGCGCGACGATCTCGGCGCGGACATCGACACGGGGCTCGCGGTGATCGGCGCCGAGCTCGCGACGCTGCAGCGCCACGCGGACGGCGCGGCCGACGGCGCTGCGCGTCTGAAGGCGTTCGGCACGGCCGTGGCCGCGTGGAGCGCGCATCTGCGCGACTTCGTGAAGCTCGTGCGCGAGCAGCCGCTCGACCTGTCGCAGATGAGCTGGCAGGTCGGCTCGCAGGACGTGTCGCTGCTCGTCGAGACGGGCAAGCTCGAGAAGCTCGTCGACGGGCTCGTCGACGCGCGCGGCGATGCGTCGAAGGCGACGCTCGATGCGTCCGGCGCGATATTCCGCGAATCGTTCGCGATGCTCGCCGCGATGACGGCGGCGCTCGTCGTGCTCGCGTTCGCGATCGCCGCGTGGGTCGTGCGGCGGCTCGGCGCGCAACTGGGCGGCGAGCCCGCGTATGCGAAGGACATCGCGGTCAGCATCGCGCGCGGCGATCTGTCGAACGCGATCAGGCTCGACGCGCGCGACCACGACAGCATGCTGCATGCGCTGCGCGACATGCAGGAGGGCCTGGCCGGCACCGTGCGCGAGATTTCCGCGAGCGCCGAGGCGATCGCGTCCGCGGCGGGCGAGATCGCGATGGGTAATCTCGATCTGTCGCAACGCACCGAGCAGCAGGCGGTCGCGCTCGAGCGCACCGCGTCGAGCATGGGGCAACTGACGTCGACTGTCCACCAGAACGCGGAGAACGCGCGGCAGGCGAGCGCGCTCGCGGCGAACGCGTCGTCGGTCGCCGAGGCGGGCGGCACGGTGGTCGGCCGCGTGGTTGCGACGATGAATGAGATCGACGAGAGCGCGAAGAGCATCCGCGACATCATCGGCGTGATCGAGAGCATCGCGTTCCAGACCAACATCCTCGCGCTGAACGCGGCCGTCGAGGCGGCTCGCGCGGGCGAGGAAGGGCGCGGATTCTCGGTCGTCGCGAGCGAGGTGCGCTCGCTCGCGCAACGCTCGGCGACGGCCGCCAGGGAGATCAAGGGGCTGATCGGCGCATCGGTCGAGCGGGTCGCGAACGGCGCGGTGCTCGCGCAGGACGCCGGGCGCACGATGGACGATGTCGTGCGCGCGGTGAAGCGCGTGACCGACATCATGGGCGAGATCTCGGCCGCGTCGAACGAGCAGAGCTCGGGCATCGACGCGATCGGGCGCGCGGTCACGCAGATGGACGCCGGCACGCAGCAGAACGCGGCGCTCGTCGAGGAGGCGGCCGCCGCCGCGCGCTCGCTCGACGAGCAGGCGCAGATGCTCAAGGCGATGGTCGGGCGCTTCCGCTTGCCCGCGCGCGCGGTGGGCGCGGTGGATTGAGCGCGCGCGATCCGGATTGCGCCGCCCGCGGTTCGGCGCGCCCGCGCCCGCGTCGCGAGCTACGATTTGCGCTTGCCGCCGTCGGGCTCGACGATCACCGTGCAGGTCGTGCCCGCCGACAGCACGAGTTCCTTCGGCACCTCGTCGATATGGATGCGCACCGGCACGCGCTGCGCGAGCCGCACCCAGTTGAACGTCGGGTTCACGTCGGCGACGAGGTCGCGGCTCTGCGGATTGTCGCGGTCGTAGATGCCGCGCGAGATGCTCTCGACATGGCCTTTCAGCACGCCGCCGCTCATCAGCCGCATCTCGGCCTTCGCGCCGATCTTCACGCGCGGCAGCTTCGTTTCCTCGAAATAGCCGTAGACCCAGAACGAATGGCTGTCGACGATCGCGAGCTTCGCCTGGCCGGCACTCGCGTAGTCGCCCTTGAAGACCTGCAGGTTCGTCACGTAGCCGTCGACGGGCGCGACCACGCGCGTGCGCTCGAGATTGAGCCGCGCGGCGTCGAGCGCGGCGAGCGCCTGCTGGTACTGCGCCTCGGCGCTCGACGCGGTCTGCGCCGAATTCTCGCGGCTTTCCTTCGACACGACGAGCGCGTCGAGATCCGCGCGGCGCGCGGCGTCGGCGCGGCGCATCTGCAGCTCCGCGCGGCGGGCGGCGACGGCCGCCTGCGCTTGCTCGACCGCGATCTGGTAATGCGACGGATCGATCTGCAGCACGAGGTCGCCTTTCTTCACCAACTGGTTGTCGCGCACCGGCAAGTCGACCACCGCGCCCGACACGTCCGGCGCGACGTTGACGATCTCCGCGCGCACGCGGCCGTCGCGGGTCCAGGGCTCGTCCATGTAGTGGACCCACAGCGTGCGCCCGATCAGGATCGCGACGATCAGGATGGCGGCTGTCGCGACGAAGCCGAAAAGTTTTCGCAAGAGCATGGTTCGATTCATATCAACGGTAGACGGCGAGGCTCAGCCCGCCGCAAATGCACACGAGAAGGCTTGCCCGGAACAGCGACGGGTGCCAGACGACGCGATAGAGGCCCGTGTACGCGAGCAGGCGGTCGATCAGCCAGGTCGCGAACGCGCCGATGACGAACATCAGCACGACGGTCGGCACGTATGCGTCGAGAATCGCGAGGTCGCGCGGCATCATGATGAAACTCCTTGTCGGTCGGGCGGCACGCGCGCGCCGTTCAGCGCGGCGAGCGGAGATTCCGGATCGAGCAGCGCGGTGCGCACGAAATGCAGGTGCGACAGGATCCGCTGCATCTGGTGGCGCTCCTCGCGCGGCGGCGCGAACGTGACGAGCGCCTGCTGCGTCGCCGCGATCGCGTCGACCGCGGCGGCGAGCGCCGCGTGAAAGCGCGCGGGCGCCGGCTTGCCGAACAGCGCGGCGAGCGCGTCGCGCGCTGCTTCGATCTTGCGCCGCCACGGCATCGTCGCCGCATAGCGCGGATCGCGCGGCAGCGCCGCGAGCTCGTCGCGCAGATCGATCACCGCGTTGCCGGTCTCGAGCACGGCGAACATCCAGCGCAGCGCGTCGCGTTGCGCGTCGGGCTGGTCGGCGGACAGGCCATGCGCCTGGAACATCAGATCGCGCGCGCCGCTCTCGAAGCGCGTGCGCAGCCCCGGCAGCCTCGCGTGGCACGCGGCGACCGCCTGATGGCGCAGGTCGGCGAACAGGCGCTTCTTGAGCCAAGGCGCGCTCGGCGGGAACAGCACGGCGAACGCGATCGCCGACACGATCATCGACAGCACGAGCGCGAGCGCGTCGTTCATGAAGCCGATCGGGTCGTAATGCGTGAGGTTCTCCGGGCCGGCGAGCGTGCAGAAGAAGATCAGGTAGCCCGCGCCGCAGCCCGCGTACTTCGGCTTCAGCGACATCAACACGCCGGGCGCGAGGAACGGCGCGAGCGCCGCGCACAGCAGCGCGAAGCCGTCGATGTGCGGATAGACGCCGAACATCAGCACGAAGCCCGTGACGACCGCGAACGCGGTGCCGAGCGCCATCTGCGCGGCCATCCTGGTCGGCTGCGGCGACGACGACGCGAGCGCGCACACGGCCGCCGCGTTCAGCACGAGCATCACGCCGCTCGGCCATGCGCTGCAGATCCAGAACACGCTCAGCAGCAGCATCACGCTCGCGGTGCGGATGCCCGCGATCAGCGCGGCCGTCGCGTTCGTGCGCGGCTCGTAGCGCTCGATCCAGTGTTCGCGCTCGTGCGTGCTCGCGGCGAGCGACGCGTAGGTCGCCGCGTACGCATGCAGATCGGTGATGAAGCGGTACAGCAGCTCGGAGGCGGTGTCGAAGTCGAGGAGCGGGAAGTCCGGCTGCGTCTCGTGCCCGGCGCGCGTCGCGCGGATCCGGCGCGGCAGCGCGTCGCGATACGCGAGCAACTGCTCGGCCGCGCGCGCCGCGTCGGCGGACGTGCGCACGTGCTCGCCGTCGTTCGACAACAGCGGCGCGATCTCGCGGAAATACGGTTCGAGCGCGTCCACGGCCTGCGCGCTCGTCGCGTGCAGCCGGTTCATCAACTGGTGCAGCGCGTGAAAGCGGCTCGACGCGGTCATGAACTCGCTGTTCAGCCGCGACAGCCGGCCGCTGCGCATCCGCGTGTCCGGGTTCTCGAACACGGCCATGCTGCGCGCGGCCTCGAAGCCGACGACGTCCGCGACGAAGCGCGTGTGCACGCTCTCGATCTTCGAGCGGTCGAGCGCGCCCGCGAGCGCGTCCGCGACGTAATCGACGAACGCGCCGAAGCGCCGGCGCACGGTCGTGCGCATCTGCTCGCCCGTGTATTGCGGGAAGATCAACGCGCTCACGACGCCCGCCGACAGGATGCCGACCGAGATCTCGGAGACGCGCGTCATCGCGGTCATGAACGCGTCGTTCGGCGCCTGCGACGCGGGCAGTCCGATCAGCGCGGCCGTGTAGCCGGCGAGCAGGAAGCCGTAGCTGCGGAAGTTGCGGTTGCGCGCGGCGCCCGCCGTGCATGCGGCCACCCACAGCGCGACCGCGAGCAGGAACAGCACCGGCTGCTGCGGGAACAGGCCGACGAGCGCGAGCGTCGCGGTCAGGCCGACGAACGTGCCGATGAGCCGGTAGAAGCTCTTCGCGAACACCGCGCCGCTTTGCGGCTGCATCACGATGAAGACGGTCGTCATCGCGGTCTTCGGCGCGGGCAGGTCGAGCACCATCGATACGCCGAGCGCGAGGAACGCGGCGGCGAGCGCCTTCGCGAGATAGAGCCACGCGGCGCCGTCGGTGCGCGCCCAGTCGCTCATCGACGCGACGAATGCGGCGCCGGCCGACTGCGGCGGCGGCGCGGAAGCGGGGGAGGCGGCGGACATGATCGGCTCCTCGGTTAGCGGACGGCGCTCGCCGATGCGGACGGAGCACCCGAAGCACCCGAAGCGCCCGCACGCCGCGCATCGCCCGCAGGCGCGTCATGCGGCGCGTCGCCCGCGGTTTCGAGCCCGCCGCCGAGCGCGACCATCAGCGACGCGTGCGCGGCGAGACGCGCGGCCTCGACGCGCGTCTGGCTCTCCTGCGCGCTCAGCAACTGGCTCTGCGCGATGAGCACGTTCACGTAGTCGGTGAGCCCGCGGCTGAAGCCCGTGTGCGACAGATCATACGAGCGCCGTGTGAGCGAGACCGCGCGCGCCGCGTCTTTCTGCTGCGAGTCGAGCGAGTGCAGGCGCACGACGTTGTCGGCGATGTCCTTGAGCGCGCCGACGATCGTCTGGTTGTAGTGCTCGACCGCCTCGTCGTAGCCCGCCGACGCGACGCCCAGTTGCGCGCGCAGCCGGCCGCCCTCGAAGATCGGCAGCGTGAGCGCGGGGCCCGCCGACCAGCCGCCGTTCATCGCGCGCAGGAACGTCGCGAACGGCGCGCTGACCGCGAAGCCGCCGAGCGACGCGATCAGGTCGACGTTCGGATAGAACGCGGCCTTCGCGACGTCGATGCCGCGCGTCTGCGCGTCGACCGTCCAGCGCGCGGCGACGATGTCCGGCCGGCGGCCGATCAGCTCGGCGGGCAGCGCGGACGGCAGGCCGGCGTTCGCGTCGAGCGCGAGCTTCGGCCGTGCGAGCGACGCGCCCGCGCCCGGCCCCTTGCCGGCGAGCGCGGCGAGCTGATGCCGGCCGAGCTGGATCGCCTCTTCGTACGAATCGATCTGCCGCGAATAATCGGGCAGAGGCGCCTCGGCCTGGCTGACTTCGAGCTGCGTGCCGATGCCCGCGCGCAAGCGCTTGCGCGCGAGTTCGGCGAGCTCGTTCTGGCGGTCGTAGGTCGCGTGCGCGATGTCGAGGAGCGCGTAATTCTTCGCGAAATCGATGTATGCGCGCACGACGTTCGCCTCGAGCTCGAGCTGCGCGGCGCGCGCGTCGGCCGCGCGGGCGCGCGCCGCGTCGAGCGCGCGCTCGGCGTTGTTCTTGTCCTTGCCCCACAGGTCGAGGTGGTACGACAGGCTCAGCGTGCCCGTGTTGTTCCAGGTGTCGGCGTTGGCGAGCGGGCCCGGGCCGTAGTAGACGTTGTCCGGCCAGTGCTGGCGCATCAGCGACAGATTGCCGTTCACCTGCGGCAGCTCCTCGGCGTGCGCGATGCGCGCGAGCGATTGCGCTTCGCGCACGCGGGCCTGCGCGGCGGCAAGCGACGGGTTGCCGGCGAGCGACGCGGCGATCCACGCATCGAGCTGCGGATCGCGATACGCGCGCCACCAGTCGGCCGCGGGCCAGCCCGCGTCGCGGTCGGCCGCCGCGATCGCCGCGCCCGCGTCGAGCGACGCCGGATCGATCTGCTTGGCTTGCGGTGCAACATCGCCCATGCTTGCGCATCCGGCCATTATTGATGAGATTGCAAGAACCGCGAGTGCAAACGTCCCTCTTGTTGCCGGAGACTGCACGATTTTCTCCCTTTCGGATAAAGATGAGTCGAATGCGATTATATTTTTTTGCGAATTGCCAAATAAACCGACAATGGTGCAACGCATTCTTACGGGAATTGAGATAATATTGTTGGATATTTGTGCAACAATCCTCCCGGATTCAATAGGGAAACAGCATGGATACGCTCCAAAACATGCGTGTGTTCGCCCGCGTGGTCGATGCGGGCAGCTTCACGGCGGCGGCGCAGCAGCTCAATTCGACGACCGCGTATGCGTCGCGCGCGGTGTCCGATCTCGAGGCGCACCTGCGCACGCGCCTTTTGAACCGGACGACGCGGCGCATCGCGCTCACGGAGGCGGGCGAGCGCTATCTGCAGCGCTGCGAGCAGATCCTCGCGTACGTCGAGCAGGCGGAGGCCGAGGCGAGCGACGCGCACGCGCGCCCGTCCGGCAAGCTGAAGGTGCACTGCATGACGAGCCTCGGCCAGCACTACACGGTGCCCGCGGTGTCGCGCTACCGGAAACGCTATCCGGAAGTCCAGGTCGACCTGACGCTCGCGCAGCGGCTGCCGGACCTGCTCGACGAAGGCTTCGACGTGTCGCTCGTCGTCGGCCGCGAGCTGCCCGATTCGGGGCTCGTGTCGCAGCGGCTCGGCGAGACGTTCAGCGTCGTCTGCGCGTCGCGCGGCTACATCGAGGCGCACGGCGCGCCGCAGCGGCCGCAGGATCTCGCGAGCCACGTGTGCCTCGGGATGGTCGCGCCGGGCCTGTACTGGGACGAATGGAAGCTGATGGGGCCGCACGGCGAGGAGAGCGTGACGCTCGCGCCGCCGCCGTTTCGCGTGAACGTCGCGGAAGCGCTCGCGGCCGGCATCCGCGAGGGAATGGGGATCGGCGTGCTGCCGCTCTATTCGGCGATCGCCGGGCTGCGCAACGGCGACTTCGTGCGCGTGATGCCCGAATACCGGTCGCACGTGATGAACATCTACGCGCTCTATGCGTCGCGCCAGTATCTCGACGCGAAGATCCGCACGTGGGTGGATTTCCTGCGCGACGAGCTGCCGTCGATCCTCGAAGCCGACGAAGCGGCGCTCGAGCGCTTCACCGTGCAGACCTGATGCGCGCGCGGCGAGCGACGGAATTGACGCATTTTGACGCTATCGCAACACTTTCTTACGCTCAGGCCGTGCCGGGTTTGCTACTGTCTTCCCATGCAATCGCTTGATGCAATCGACGGATCGGGGAGCAATCGATGAATACGCCTCTGCTGCTGGGTTTCGGCGCGCTCGCGCTGTTCGGCGCAATCGGAATCGCCGCGTCGCGCGAGCTGCTGCGCGCGATCGACGCGCAACAGCGCCGCGCGCCGGTGCCGGTGCGCGTGCGCACGCACCGGCCGCATCGGGACGGCCGCCGCACCGTGCTCTGAACGCTGCGGACGCGGTACTCCGCTCCACTCGCTTCGTCGCGCGCTCGCGTCACGCGAGCGTGACGACCTTGCCCCATTCGAACGACGGATTTTCCCGCTCGCCGGTGCGCCGCCGAATGTAGCCGTGCGGATTGCAGACGACGCGCGTGCCTTCCGCCGTCGCGTAGTCGAACGACGTGTGCGTGTGCCCGTGAATCCAGAGCGAGACGGGCGGCCGCACGAGCGCGCTCAGGTCGCTGATGAAGCCGGCCGACGCGAGATCGTCGGCGTAGCGCGCGGCGAGGCTCGCGCGAAGCGGCGCGTGGTGCGTGACGACGATCGTCGCGCCCGGCCACGGTTTCGCGAGCTCGCGCTCGAGCCAGGCGCGGGCGGTGCGATGCAGCGCGAGCGCGTCGCGCGGCGCGAAGTTGCGCGGACCCGGGCCGGACGCCGTGGCGGCGGGCGCGTTCGCGTCGGCCGCCGGTTCTTCCGTCGGTTCTTCCGTCGATTCGCCGCCGGCGTCGCCCGGCCAGTCCACCTGGATCAAGCCCTTGAAATCGAGCATCACGCGCTCGCACGCGGCGATCGAATGCGAGAGCGCCGCCGCGTCGCTGCCGAACAGCTCGAAGTCGCTCCAGAGCGTCGTGCCGAGCACGCGAAAGCGCCCGGCCGGATCGACGTAGACGTCGTTGTTCAGGTAATGGATGTGGTCGAGCGCGGCGGCGGCGTCGCGCATCGCGGCTTCGAGCGCGCCGAACTCGCCGTCGTAGTACTCGTGATTGCCGGGCACGTAGACGACGGGCACGGCCGGATCGAACGTCTGCGCCGCCCAGCGCAATCCCTCCGCATGATTGTGGATGTCGCCCGCGAGCACGACGAGATCCGCCTGCGCGTGCGGGATCGCATCGGGCTCGTTGCATTCGAGATGCAGGTCGGACAGCACGCGAATCCTCACGGGCGGCTCCTCCTCCTTCATGTCTCGGTCATCGGCGTCAGTGCAGCACCTTGCCGGGGTTCATCAGGTTGAGCGGATCGAGCGCCGTCTTCAGCGCGCGCATCAGCCCGATCTCGACGGCGGCCTTGTAGCGCTGCGCATCGTCGATTTTCAACTGGCCGATGCCGTGCTCGGCGCTGATCGTGCCGCGATGCTTGTGGACGCTGTCGTAGACGATCCGGTTGATGGGCGCCTGGTGCGCGGCGAGGAACGCCTTCGGATCGCCGCCTTCGGGCATCTGCACGTTGTAGTGCAGGTTGCCGTCGCCGAGATGCCCGAACGTCACCATCCGCGCGCCGGGCGCGGCCGCCTGGATCGCCGCGTCGGTCTCGTCGATGAAGTGCGCGATCGACGAGATCGGCACCGCGATGTCGTGCTTGATGTTGAGCCCTTCGTCCGCCTGCGCGAGCGGGATGTGCTCGCGCAGATCCCAGAACGCGCGCGACTGCGCGAGGTTCCCGGCGACGACCGCATCGACGACGAGCCCCGCCTCGAACGCTTCCTCCATCATCTTTTCGAAGAGCGCGCGCGCGTGCGCCTCGCTTTCGTTGTCCGACAATTCGAGCAGCACGGTCTGCGCGTGCGCGGCGTCGAACGGGTAGCGCAATTGCGGATAGTGCTTGCCGACGAGCTTCATGCAGAAATCCGACATCAGCTCGAAGCCGGTCAGCAGCGGGCCGGCCGCGCGCTGCGCGAGCGCGAGGAAATCGAGCGCCGCGTGCGGCGATTCGAGCGCGGCGAGCGCCGTGACCTTCGCGGCGGGACGCGGATGCAGCTTCATGACCGCGGCCGTGATGATGCCGAGCGTGCCTTCGGCGCCGATGAAGAGGTCGCGCAGGTCGTAGCCGGTGTTGTCCTTGCGCAGCCCGCGCAGGCCGTCCCAGATCTCGCCTTGCGGCGTGACGACCTCGAGCCCGAGACACAGCTCGCGCGCATTGCCGTAGCGCAGCACCGCGGTGCCGCCAGCGTTCGTCGCGAGATTGCCGCCGATCGTGCAACTGCCTTCGGCGGCGAGGCTGAGCGGGAAGAGCCGGTCGGCTTCCAGCGCGCGCGCCTGCACGTCGGCGAGGATCACGCCCGCCTCGACGGTGATCGTGTTGTTGTGCGGATCGAGCGCGCGCACGCGGTTCAGGCGCGCGAGGCTCAGCACTGCCTGCGCGCCGCTCGCGTCGGGCGTCGCGCCGCCCGCGAGGCCCGTGTTGCCGCCTTGCGGCACGAGCGCGACGCGATGCTCGAGCGCGAGCTTCACGAGCGCCGCGACCTCTTCGGTGTTCGCGGGCCTGAGCACGGCGCACGCGGCGCCCTGGTAGCGGCGGCGCCAGTCGGTCAGGAACGGGGCGGTATCGTGGGGATCGGTCAGCACGTGGTCGGCGCCGATCGCTTGGCGGCACGCGTCGACGAAAGCGGAAGATGAGGTCATGGCGTTCGTTCGGAGGTCAGGCAATCGAAATAATCAGGAGCGGGAGCGCTCGGATGCGCTCGCGCGGTCTTGCGGGTGCTTTGTCGCCTGCTTCGCCGCTTGTTTCGCCGCTTGTTTCGCGGCGCGCTTGTACGGCGCGACATAGGCGAGCGCGGCGCAGAAGAAGCCGAGCGCGAGCGCGGCCTCGATCCAGCCGAGCCGCGCGGACGGCCCGCCGTCCGTCATGCCGCGCACGATGCCTTCTGCAAGATAAATCAAAATCAGCATCGACGCCCACTGCAGCGTGTACACGCTGCGCCGCCATACGCCGGGCAGCGCGAGCGCGAGCGGCACGGCCTTCAGGATCAGCGCGGAGCCGCCCGGCCGCAGCGGCGCGAGCCAGGTCTCCCAAGCGGCGCACAGCGCGATCAGCGCGACGAGGCAAAGCGCGGCCGCGCGCGCGGCGAGCGGCTTCGCGGCAACGGGTGCGCTCATGCGGATGCGGCGCCGAGCAGCGACGCGGTGTGCGCGAGCCGCGCGCCGAGCGCGTGCGCGAGCATCTTCTCGTCGGCGGAAATGCGCTCGTGCGCGGCGTCGGCCGTGCGCGCGAAGTGCGACGCGCCGTATGGCGTGCCGCCCGTCTGCGTGACGGACAGCGCGGTCTCGGTATAAGGAATGCCGACGATCAGCATGCCGTGGTGCAGCAGCGGCAGCATCATCGACAGCAACGTCGACTCCTGGCCGCCGTGCAGGCTGCCCGTCGACGTGAACACGCACGCGGGCTTGCCGGCGAGCGCACCCGACAGCCATTGCGGCGTCGTGCCGTCGAGGAAGTACTTGAGCGGCGCGGCCATGTTGCCGAAGCGGGTGGGCGAGCCGAGCGCGAGCCCCGCGCATTCGTCGAGGTCGCGCGGCTCCGCGTACGGCGGGCCGTCGTCGGGGATGTCGGGCTGCGTCGCCTCGCAGACGGTGGACACGGGCGGCACCGTGCGGATGCGCGCCTGCATGCCGGGCACGCTGTCGACGCCCGCCGCGATCGCGAGCGCGAGTTCGCGCGTCGCGCCGTGGCGGCTGTAGTAGAGCACGAGGATGTCTTTCATAGGCTTCTTGAGTGAGCGGCTATTATAGGGGCTGAAGCCGCCGCGAAGCGTCGCGGCTCGGCCCGTCGCGCCGCGACGCGCGCGCGGCGCGCGCAGCAAAAGGAGAAAGCCGTTGCCGAAGTTGAGCGTCGATCTCGACACCATCAAGCGCCTCGCGCGCTTCGCCGCGAAGCGCAGCGCGGAAGACCGCATCCCGCAGGTCGCGGGCAGCCTCACGTTCACGACGATGCTCGCGCTCGTGCCGCTCGTGACGGTCGCCTTCGCGCTTTTCACCGCGTTCCCGATGTTCGCTTCGTTCCAGAACTCGCTGCAGGGTTTTCTCGCCGATCACCTGATGCCCGCGCAGTTCAACAGCCAGATCTTCAAGTACCTGAACCAGTTCGCGTCGAAGGCGAAGGGACTGACCACGGCGGGCCTCATCGTGCTCGTCGTCACCGCGGTGATGATGATGATGACGATCGAATCCGCGTTCAACCTGATCTGGCGCGTGCGCAAGCCGCGCCCGTTCGCGCAGCGCGTGCTCGCGTACTGGGCGCTCATCACGCTCGGGCCGCTGCTGTTCGGCGTGAGCCTGTCGATTTCGTCATATCTGTTCACGAAATCGCTCGCGTTCACCGGGTCGACGAGCATGCCGCCGATCTTCGAATGGCTGCTCGCGGCCGCATCGCTGCCGCTCACAGTGCTCGCGTTCACGCTGCTCTACGTGTATCTGCCGAACTGCACGGTTGCGTGGCGCGACGCGGTGGTGGGCGGCGTGTGCGCGGCGGTCGCGTTCGAGCTCGCAAAGCGCGGCTTTGGCTATTACGTGCGGCGCATTCCGACCTATACGGCGGTGTACGGCGCGTTCGCGACCGTGCCGATGTTCCTGCTGTGGCTGTATTTGAGCTGGTTCGTCACGCTCGCGGGCGCGATGATCGCGTCGGCGCTGCCGGCGATCCGGGTCGGGCAGTTCCACAGGATCCACTATCCGGGCAGCGACCTGCTCGATTCGCTCGAACTGCTCGCGCGGCTCGCCGACGCGCAGCAGGCGGGCAAGCCGGGCCATACGGCCGCGCGGCTCGCGCTGATGGCGCGCTGCGACATGGAGACCGCGCAGCGGCTCCTGTCGACGCTCGAGGAGCGCGAATGGGTCGCGCGGCTGCAAAGCGGCAGCGACGCCGCGCCGCGCTACGTGATGCTAGCGAACCCGGAGCGCCTGACGGTCGCGAATCTGTTCGACGTGCTCGTGATCGACCGCTCGGAGCTCGTCTACCAGGCGCAGCGCGGCAAGACCGAGGTCGACTGCGCGGCGCTCCTCGACGCGTTCGTGAGCGAGAAGCTCGATCTGTCGCTCGCGGAGCTGATCGCGCGCGGCAGGAAGCGCACGTCGCGCGGCGCGCAGGACGCGGCGCGTTCGACGTCCGCGCTGCCGCCGCGCACCGCGTGACGCGAGGCCGAGGCGGACGAGGGCCGTGCCGTCACGGCGTTACGCGCGAGAGGGGCGCGGGCCTTGCCTGCGGCGCTCATTCTGCGCCCCGCCCGAGCGGGTCAGATCGAAATCTTGCCGGTGCAGATGTCCTTGAACATCACCCAGTCGCCCATCAGGCTGTAGATCGGGTGCCGGAACGTTGCGGGCCGGTTCTTCTCGAAGAAGAAGTGCCCGGTCCACGCGAAGCCGTAGCCGCAGGCGACGGCGGCGGGCAGCCACCACCAGAGGCCGGTGGCGAGCGCCATCGCGATGCAGCCGATCACGCCGAGCGAGCCGACGAAATGCAGCCGCCGCGACACGAGGTTGCGGTGCTCTTCCAGATAGAATGGGTAGAACTCGGCGAAGCTCGCGAAATGCTCGGTGTGCGCGGAATGTGCCATGACAGTCTCCTTGGCGCCGGCGGCGGCCGCGCGGCGCGTCACGTCCTTCATTGTGCGGCGGGCCGCCGCCCGCCGCAACCGCGGCAGCCGCCGTCACCGCAGGCCGCCGCGCGCTTTCCTTTTGCGGGGCTTTCCGTTAGGATCGAAAGCCGATTATGCACAGGTTGCAATAGGGGACAACGATGCGCGTCAGCGATATTCTGAAAGTCAAAGGCAATACGCTGTTCACCGTGACGCCCGATACGCCGCTGCGCAGTGCGGTCGACACGATGGCGGAACACGACATCGGCTCGCTCGTCGTGATGGAGTACGGCGATCTCGTCGGGATCCTGACGTTCCGCGAGATCATCCTGCGCCTGACGGCGAACGGCGGCAGCATCGGCGATGTGCTCGTGCGCACCGTGATGGACGAGCCGCTCACGTGCACGCCGGAGACCGACATCGACGAAGTGCGCCGGATGATGCTCGAGCGGCACGCGCGCTACATGCCGGTGCTCGACAAGAAGGTGCTGATGGGCGTCATTTCGTTCTACGACGTCGCGAAGACGGTCGTCGAGGCGCAAAGCTTCGAGAACCGGATGCTGAAGGCGTACATCCGAGACTGGCCGGAACCCGACAGCGAAGAACGCAAGCCGCTCGCAAGCTGAGCCCGCGCGCGGCTGCGCGCACGCCGCCGGGCGTGCCGCGTCCGCCCCGGCGCTCTCCGTCAACTCTTCCTTCGCCTGCGTGCGCGATCGTGCCGACGCGACACGCGGGCGCACTCACGCATGAGCGACCCATCCATTACGTCGACCTCGCGGCGCGAGAAGCGCCACGCCCATCCGTCGCAGTTCGATCTGCTGCGCGAGCGCCGCTTCGCGCCGTTCTTCGCGACGCAGTTCATGGGCGCGCTGAACGACAACGTCTTCAAGATCGGCTTCACGTCGCTCGTCACCTACCAGACGGCGAAATTCAGCGGCGTCGATCCGAAGACGGCGGCGTTCCTGATCTCGGCGATCTTCATCCTGCCGTTCGTGCTGTTCTCGGCGACGGCCGGACAGATCGCCGACAAGTACGACAAGGCGCGCCTCACGCGCTTCGTGAAGAGCTTCGAGATCGCGCTGATGGCGGTCGGCGCGGCGGGCTTCGTCACGCACGGCGCGCCGCTGCTCTATCTGTGCACGTTCATGATGGGCATGCACTCGACCCTCTTCGGGCCCGTCAAGTATTCGTACCTGCCGCAGCATCTGAACGACCATGAGCTCGTCGGCGGCAACGGGCTCGTCGAGATGGGCACGTTCGTCGCGATCCTGATCGGCACGATCGTCGGCGGCGCGGCGGCGGGCATCTCGGGGCGCGGCGAGCTGCTGCTCGCCGTCTGCTGCGTCGGCATCGCGCTCGTCGGGCGCGTCGCCGCGGCGGGCGTGCCGGCGACGCCCGCGCCGCAGCCGAATCTCGCGATCAACTGGAATCCGTTTTCCGAGACGCGGCGCAACCTGAAGCTCGCGCGCGAGAACCGGACGGTGTTCCTGAGCCTCCTCGGCATTTCGTGGCTGTGGTTCGTCGGCGCGACGTTCCTCACGTCGTTCTTCGGTTTCGCGAAGGACGTGCTGTCGGCGAATCCGGACGTCGTTACCGTGCTGCTCGCGACGTTCTCGTTCGGCATCGGCCTCGGGTCGCTGCTGTGCGAGCGGCTGTCGCGGCGGCGCGTCGAGATCGGGCTCGTGCCGCTCGGCTCGCTCGGCATCAGCGCATTCGCGATCGAGCTGTACTTCGCGAGCCACGCGCTGCCCGCGCAGACGCATCTGCTGACGGTCGGCGAATTCCTCGGCCATGCGGCGCACTGGCGGATCCTTGCCGACCTGTTCCTGCTCGCGATGTTCGGCGGCTTCTACAGCGTACCGCTCTACGCCCTGATCCAGAGCCGCAGCGCGCCCACGCACCGCGCGCGGATCATCGCCGCGAACAACATCCTGAACGCGCTCTTCATGATCGTGTCAGCGCTGATGGCGATGCTGCTCACGAAGACGGGCGTCAGCATTCCGGGGATCTTCCTCGTGACGGCGCTGCTGAACGCCGTCGTCGCGACGTACATCTACTCGCTCGTGCCCGAGTTCCTGCTGCGCTTCATCGCATGGGCGCTCGTGCACACGCTCTACCGGGTCCGCCTCGTGCACGCGGAGCGGATTCCGGACGAGGGCGCGGCGCTCCTCGTCTGCAACCACGTGAGCTATGTCGATGCGCTCGTGCTCGCGGCGGCGAGCCCGCGGCCGATCCGCTTCGTGATGGATCATCGGATCTTCAACACGCGCTTCGCGAGCTGGGCGTTCCGCCACGCGAAGGCGATCCCGATCGCGCCGCGCCACGAAGATCCCGAGATGCTCGCGCGCGCGTACGACGCGTGCGAGGCCGCGCTGCGCGAAGGCGAGCTCGTCTGCATCTTCCCGGAAGGCAAGCTGACGAAGACGGGCGACGTCAACACGTTCCATCACGGCGTCACCGAGATCCTCACGCGCGCAAGCGTGCCCGTCGTGCCGATGGCGCTGCGCGGACTGTGGGGCAGCGTGTTCTCGCGGCACGAGGATGCGCGCTGGCCGCGCCCCGTGAAGCGCGGCGTGATGAGCCGCCTGACGCTCGCGGTCGGCGAGCCGATCCCGGCCGTGGCGGCGACGCCGGAGGCGCTGCAGGCCGTCGTCACCGAGCTGCGCGGCGCGCGCAAGTAGGCGGCGCGGGCAGAGTGGCGCGCTCCGACCCTGCGGCATCGGACGGAGCATGGGGCGGCCCGCTTGCCGGCGAGCTGGATCTGCGCCGATCGTCTCGCGCGCCGCATCGCCGCATCGCCCGAAACGGGCTGGCATAATATCGGTTTCCCCCGACTGACTTCTCTTTTGGACGGCCCTATGTCCGGCAACACCCTCGGCACGCTTTTCACTGTCACGACCTTCGGCGAATCGCACGGCCCCGCGATCGGCTGCGTGATCGACGGCTGCCCGCCGGGCATGGCGCTCACGGAGGCGGACGTCCAGCTCGAGCTCGACCGCCGCAAGCCCGGCACGTCGCGCCACGTCACGCAGCGTCAGGAGCCCGACCAGGTCGAGATCCTGTCCGGCGTGTTCGAGGGCGTGACGACGGGCGCGCCGATCGCGCTCCTGATCCGCAACACCGATCAGCGCAGCAAGGACTACGGCAACATCGCCGAAACCTTCCGTCCGGGCCACGCCGACTACACGTACTGGCAGAAGTACGGCGTGCGCGACTATCGCGGCGGCGGCCGGTCGTCGGCGCGGCTGACGGCGCCCGTCGTGGGCGCCGGCGCGATCGCGAAGAAGTGGCTGCGCGAGCGCTTCGGTGTCGAGGTGCGCGGCTACATGAGCGCGCTCGGCGAAATCGAAATTCCGTTCGTCGACTGGTCGCACGTGCGCGAGAACCCGTTCTTCGCGCCGAACGCCGACATCGTGCCGCAGCTCGAGGGCTACATGGACGCGCTGCGCAAGGACGGCGATTCGATCGGCGCGCGGATCGACGTCGTCGCGTCGGGCGTGCCGGTCGGCTGGGGCGAGCCGCTCTTCGACCGTCTCGACGCGGACATCGCGCACGCGATGATGGGGATCAACGCGGTGAAGGGCGTCGAGATCGGCGCGGGCTTCGCCAGCGTCGCGCAGCGCGGTTCGGTGCACGGCGACGAGCTGACGCCGGACGGCTTCGTCGGCAACCACGCGGGCGGCGTGCTCGGCGGCATCTCGACGGGGCAGGACATCATGGTGTCGATCGCGATCAAGCCGACGTCGAGCATCCGCACCCCGCGCCGCTCGATCACGACGGCGGGCGCGCCCGCCGTCGTCGAAACGTTCGGCCGTCACGACCCATGCGTCGGGATTCGCGCGACGCCGATCGCCGAATCGATGCTCGCGCTCGTCCTGATCGATCACGCGTTGCGGCATCGCGCGCAGTGCGGCGACGTGTCGACCGCGACGCCGAAGATCGCCGCGCGCGCGCCGGGAGCGGAATGAGCCCTGCCTGAGGGCGTCGCGCGGCCGATACTCAGGCGGGCGCGACGCGCCGAAATCGAAACGGGATCGAAACGGAAACGGGCGCCGAGGCGCCCGTTTCGCTTTGTCGCGCGGCAGTGCGTCGCGCGGCGCGACTGGTCCGCGCGATGCGCGGATGCCCGGTCACATGTTCGGATAGTTCGGCCCGCCGCCGCCTTCCGGCGTGATCCACACGATGTTCTGGGTCGGGTCCTTGATGTCGCAGGTCTTGCAGTGCACGCAGTTCTGCGCGTTGATCACGAGGCGGTCGCTGCCGTCGTCGTTCTTCACGAACTCGTAGACGGCGGCTGGGCAGAAGCGCGCTTCCGGCCCCGCATACGTGCGCAGATTGACGTTCACCGGCACGCTCGCGTCCTTCAGCGTCAGGTGCGCGGGCTGGTTCTCCTCGTGGTTCGTGTTCGAGATGAACACCGACGACAGACGGTCGAACGTCAGCTTGCCGTCCGGCTTCGGATAGTCGATGGGCTGGCACTGTGACGCGGGCTTCAGCATCTCGTGGTCGCCGTGCTGATGATGCAGCGTCCACGGCACGTTGCCGTTCATCAGCTTCTGCTCGACGCCGACCATCAGCGTGCCGAGATACAGCCCCTTGCTCATCCACTGCTTGAAGTTGCGCGCGCGGTAGAGCTCGGTGTGCAGCCACGACGTCTTGAACGCGTCCGGGTACGCGGTCAGCTCGTCGGCCTGGCGGCCCGCCTGCACCGCGTCGAACGCGGCTTCGGCGGCGAGCATGCCGGTCTTGATCGCCGCATGGCTGCCCTTGATCCGCGACGCATTCAGGAAGCCCGCGTCGTCGCCGACGAGCGCGCCGCCCGGGAACACGGTCTTCGGCAGCGACAGCAGGCCGCCCGCCGCGATCGCGCGCGCGCCGTACGACACGCGCTTGCCGCCTTCGAGGAACGGCCGGATCGCCGGATGCGTCTTGTAGCGCTGGAACTCCTCGAACGGCGACAGGTACGGGTTCGAGTACGCGAGGCCGACGACGAAGCCGACGACGACCTGGTTGTTGTCCATGTGATACAGGAACGAGCCGCCGTACGTGTCCGACGACAGCGGCCAGCCGGCCGTATGGATCACGAGGCCCGGCTTGTGCTTGACGGGATCGATCTCCCACAGCTCCTTGATGCCGATCCCGTACGTCTGCGGATCGCTGTTCGCGGCGAGCTTGAACTTGTCCATCAACTGGCGGCCGAGGTGGCCGCGCGCGCCTTCGCAGAAGAGCGTGTACTTCGCGTGCAACTCCATGCCGAGCTGAAAGTTCTCGGTCGGCTCGCCGTCGCGGCCGATGCCCATGTTGCCCGTCGCGACGCCCTTGACCGAGCCGTCGTCGTTGTAGAGGATTTCGGCGGCCGGGAAGCCGGGGAAGATCTCGACGCCCAGGGCTTCCGCCTGCTGGCCGAGCCAGCGCGTGACGTTGCCGAGGCTGATCACGTAGTTGCCGTGGTTCTTGAAGTTGTCCGGCAGCGCCCAGTTCGGCACCTGGAACGCGCTCTTCTCGGTCAGGAACAGGAAGCGGTCTTCGGTGACGCCGACGGTGAGCGGCGCTCCCTTTTCCTTCCAGTCGGGGAACAGTTCGGTGATCGCGCGCGGGTCCATCACGGCGCCCGACAGGATGTGCGCGCCGATCTCCGAGCCCTTCTCGAGCACGCAGACGCCGATTTCCGTGCCTTTCTCGGCGGCGAGCTGCTTGAGCCGGATGGCCGCCGACAGGCCTGCAGGGCCGCCGCCGACGATCACGACGTCGTATTCCATCGATTCGCGCGGGCCGTATTGCTCGATGAGGCTTGCGGGGGTCATGGACGCTCCTCTAACCATTAGAATGCTTATATTCGGGACCGTATTGTCGGCGAAATAAAACGCTTGCCGCAACTGCGGGACCCTAGATTAGCACGATCGTTCTATTTTTGGGATTGGGTCGCACGCGGGAACGGTTCATACTGGTGCGGCATGTTGCCATCGGAATAAAGAGGAGTCGGCATGGGCCGTTCGATCAATCTGGAGGGCAAGGTCGCGTTCGTCACGGGCGCGTCGAGCGGTCTCGGGCAGCGCTTCGCGCAGGTGCTGTCGCAGGCGGGCGCGAAGGTCGTGCTCGCGAGCCGGCGCGTCGAGCGCCTGAAGGAGCTGCGCGCGGAAATCGAGGCGGCGGGCGGCGCCGCGCATGTGGTGTCGCTCGACGTCACCGATTATCAGAGCATCAAGGCGGCCGTCGCGCACGCGGAAACGGAAGCGGGCACGATCGACATCCTGGTCAACAATTCGGGCGTGTCGACGATGCAGAAGCTCGTCGACGTGACGCCCGCCGATTTCGAATACGTATTCGATACGAACACGCGCGGCGCGTTCTTCGTCGCGCAGGAAGTCGCGAAGCGGATGATGATGCGCGCGGGCAACGGCAACGCGAAGCCGGCCTGCCGGATCATCAACATCGCGTCGGTCGCCGGGCTGCGGCCGTTCTCGCAGATCGGCCTCTACGCGATGAGCAAGGCGGCCGTCGTCCACATGACGCGGGCGATGGCGCTCGAATGGGGCCGCCACGGCATCAATGTCAATGCGATCTGCCCCGGCTACATCGATACCGAGATCAATCACTATCTATGGGAAACCGAGCAGGGCCAGAAGCTGCAGGCGATGTTGCCGCGCCGGCGCGTCGGCAAGCCGCAGGATCTCGACGGGCTGCTGCTGCTCCTTGCCGCCGACGAGTCGCAGTTCATCAACGGCTCGATCGTGTCGGCCGACGACGGCCTCGGCCTCGCGTGAGCGGCCGCGCCGAACGGTTTCACCTTGCAGAAAAGATGAGTGCGATGAGCGATTACACCCCTGTTTTCGAAATGTCGATGCCGATCCGCTGGGGCGACATGGATGCGTTCGGCCACGTGAACAACACCGTCTACTTCCGCTACATGGAGGAAGCGCGCGTCACGTGGTTCGGCAAGCTCGGCATCGCGGGCGGCAACGGCGAGGGGCAGGGGCCCGTCGTCGTCAACGCGTCGATGGAATTCCTGCGCCAGTTGCACTATCCGGGCGACGTGATCGCGCGTCTGTCGGCCGCGAAGCCGGGCCGCAGCAGCTTCGACACGGCGTTCGAGCTGACCCGCTCGGACGACCCCGAGCACGTGTACGCGCGCGGCGCCGCGCGCTGCGTGTGGGTCGACTACGCGCTCGGCAAGTCGGCGCCGCTGCCGGACCTGCTTCGGAGCACGATCGAAAGCGCGCTGCAAGCGAAGATCGATTAAGTGGCGACACGCGTCACGGACGTCCCTGATTCCATCCCTTTTTGCGCAGACTGATGGTTTTTTGCGGAAGTAGGCAATGCAGTGCTTGACGAACACTGCATTGCCGGATTTCGTCTTGAGAAATTGATCAAGTATTCAGGCCGTTTTTCTCTGCGCCTTCGTATGGCCGACCGAAGTCGCATCGGTCGGCCGTTCCTGGACGCGTCTCATCTTGCGAGAACCCGGCCCGGATGCGGTCATCATCCAATTGAAATCGGCCCGTTCCAGTTGTCGGCGCCGACCACCCAGGCAACGTGCAGGATGCCGTCGCTGTCGACGACAAACACGTCGGTCTGATTCGGAATGCCGAACTGGTTCGACGCTGCGACCGCCGCGCCGGGAGGGAAAAGGTTGGTCGAGCTGATCGACGCGGGTCCGTTCCAATTGCCGGCGCTGACCACCCACGCTACGCGCAGGGCGCCGTCGCGGCCGACGGCAAACACGTCGGTCTGATTCGGAATGCCGAACTGGTTCGACGTGGCGATTGCCGCGCCGGGAGGGAAGAGCCCAGGGGGGCTGATCGGAACCGGTCCGTTCCAGCGATCTGCGCTGACGACCCACGCGACGTTCAACGCGCCATCGTTGCCGACGACAAACACGTCGGTCTGATTCGGGATGCCGAACTGGTTCGACGTGGCGATCGCCGCACCTGGAGGGAACAGGCCGGCCGCGCTGATCGGAGTCGGGCCGTTCCAACTGCCGGCGCTGACGACCCACGCGACGTTCAACGCGCCGTCGTTGCCGACGACAAACACGTCGGTCTGATTCGGGATGCCGAACTGGTTCGATGTGGCAATCGGCGCGCCCGCAGGGAAAAGGCCCGTCGCGCTGATCGGAATCGGTCCGTTCCAACGATCGGCGCTGACGACCCACGCAACATTCAAGGCGCCGCTGTTGCTGACGGCAAACACGTCGGTCTGGTTCGGGATGCCGAACTGGTTCGACGTCGCGACCGCCGCACCCGCAGGGAACAGGCCGGCCGCGCTGATCGGGGTCGGTCCGTTCCAGCGATCGGCGCTGACGACCCACGCAACGTTCAACGCGCCGTTGCTGCCGACGGCAAACACGTCGGTCTGATTCGGGATGCCGAATTGGTTCGACGCCGCAACGGCCGCGCGGGGAGGAAAGAGCGCGGCCGGGCTGATCTGAGCGGGGCCGTTCCAGGCTCCGGCGCTGACTACCCAGGAAACGCGCAGCGAGCCGCCGCCGTCGACGGAAAATACATCAGTCTGATTGGGTATGCCGAATTGATTTGAAGTTGCTAATTTTGCCATTTTGTTTCACCTTTTCAATGGATGGAAAGGATTTTCTTGAAACCGGAAGCATGGTTCTTATTAAATGATTGGCGATTTGGCCTCCTTTGTAATGTTCGATGAACAAGGAGCCGAATATCAACGGCCTGTAATCTTGATGTGGCGGAATTCGCGGGTCGAGAACATGTTCCTGCTTTCAAAGGGTGCTGAAAGTCGTTCAGTCACGGCGGGCGCCGCCATGACAGTGTGGTTATGTCCGGCAACCCGGCAGCCGCATGAACCCGTTCCGCAGGGCGATCGAATGCGCGTGTGCGTGTTGCATGTGCGGTGCGTGCGTGGCCATCTTCCACTCTTCCAGTGACGGCTGAGATGCGCGTGATGTTTATTCCGCCCGACTGGAATCGGTTTCTCGATCGAGGTTTGTTGCTTTAGGGCAGCCTTGGTATGTCTCGTTTGATTCCATTTATACAAGCAGCATAGTAGGTAAACAGGTTGGAAATTGGCTGAAAACTCGATGAATTATTTTTGATGCGCCCGCCGGGCATCGCGATGTCGGGTAGTCAGTGTTTTGTTCACGACAAGTGACTTCATCGCTGCTTGCGACGCAAGTTTTGATTCGCTGAGCGAAACCGTTGCCGGATTTTGAATTTGCAGGGGTGTGGCTCAGGGCAAGCTCTGGATTCGCCGCGGGCATCCCGCGCCGAATCGGTTCCTCTTGCGACTGAGCCGCCACAGTCGGGCTGTTTCCGTCAAGAAAGTTCCCGCGTTGTTCGACGCAACGGCTGCGGTGCTTCCCGGCTGCTTGCCCGATGCGTCACCAGCCGGGGCCGACGGGCGCATAGCCTGGCGTCTGATTGGCCGCCGCGGCGGCGGCCACGCCGAAGTTGGGCCAGGCCGGGTAGTACTGCCCCGACGGGGCCTGATACGTGCCGGCGATCTTGGGCGCGCCCACCGTGCCGGAGGATCCCGTCGACGCGGTGATCGTCACCAGGCCGAAGTACGGCTCGTAGATGTTCGCGCTATACGGCGACGCCAGCGCCATGTCCGAGTAACAGTACGCGTAAACCGGTCCGTATTGGCCATAGGGCTGGTTGGCGATCCATGCGATCAGCGCCTTGTACTCACGTTCCTGATTCGCCTGCGTCAGGTACGCTGGCGCGATCGTCTGAAAATTGGCGTTCGCGTACTGCTGCGCGCTGCCGCCCAACTGGCCAGTGAAATCGGTTGCGCCGTCCGACGTGGTCGTCGCGACGCCGAACTCGGTGATCACGATCGGCTTTCCTCCGTCGCCGTTCGCGTTCATCTGGTCGCGCAGGCTCGTTCCCGTGTAGCTGGCGAATGTCTTGCCGGTCGGGGACGGCCAGCCGTACGAAGGCGACGCAAACGTGTGCCACATGATGTTGAACGGATTCGAGTAATCCGGGTATGCGGAGTTGACTGTCGTGCTCGGGCATTGGTCGCCTGGCAGTTGCCAGTCGTCGCTGTGGCAGTGGGGGTGGTGCGCGAGGCCGTCAAAATATCCCCGTGCGCCGTTCGCGTACATCACGGCCAGCCAGTCGCGCGGCTCCCATTGCGTGGGCGCGGGGTATCGGGCGTCCGTCGAATTCACGAGGCCGGCCACGCCGGTCGTCGGGAGCGCGCCGGTTCCATTGTTCGGGGACGTGAGGCACCCCGAACTGCCGCCCGCATAGACGAGCGCCGACGGATTGGCCTGCTTGATCGCCGGATAGGCGCTCTTCAGGAGCCGCGTATAAAGGACCGGATCGTGAGGCATGAAGTTCGGGCCGCAATTCGGCTCGTTCCAGATTTCCCACGCGTCGATTTTCCCGCCGTAGCTGTCGTTGCCGTAATGCTTGGCGGCGGCTCGCGCGAAGTTCGTGTATGACGTGAGATTCGGCGCGCACAGCGTGTAGGCGTCGCCATTCGATTGCCGGTAGTTGCTCGGGCATTGCGAATTGACCGCCCAGCGCGGCGTCGACGTGATCACGCCGAGAATTCGTATTCCATAATTTCTGGCCGCCCGAACGACGATGTCCGTCGCGCCCCAGGTGAGGCCGCTGCTCTGGCCGGGATTGGGGTCGCTCGTGAAGATCCACGTCGACGCCGGCTGGATGGCCGACCAGTCGAGATGAATGCGCACCCAGCGCACGTTCATCGCGGCGACGCCCGACATGTAGTTGTTGATCGCTTGTGTCGGATTTTGCGGATTCTGCTTGATGATTTCGATGATTTCTCCGCCCAGATCGATGCCGGTTACCGGCGTATTGGTTTGAGCGAATGTCGGCCGGCATCCGGTCAGGCCGATCATGAAAATGAAAAATAAAAATCCTGCTCTTGCGTTAATCATGATTCAACTTGGCCTGATGGATTGAATGGGCGATTTGACAGGCTGACGGCGCAGCCGGCGCGGGGCGGGCTGCGCGACGGCCCGCCGTCAGATCTTTCGGATTCCTGATGCATGTGCCGGAAACGGCTGCGTTCTCGTGGTCGGTTTCATGAAGCTGTCGCGATACGGCGTCGATCGATCGAGGCGCGGCGCGAAATCGCGCGATCATCCCGATTCGATCAGGGCGACATGGGGGCGTCCGGACGAGATGCCGATATTCTCGTTGCGGAGGTGAGTTTTATTGCCTGGTAAAATGCGAATGTACTGCTTTTTGCGCGATATTGACGATTTCCTGAATTGAGTTGGATGGTGTTGCTCAAGGGTAAATAATTTTCCCGAAAAAGTGTAGGGCTGAAATCCGATCTAATCGGTATCGGGAAATGGAATTTGTTGAGTTTTGGGCGGCAATGATTCGGCTTGGGCGGCAAGCGCCCGGTTCATTGTCGTGCCCGGTTTCCCTGCTGCCGCCGCGATGCGCGTTTTCACTGCCCGAGCAGGCGCTGCAGCAGTTCGGCCGTGTTGCCCGTCCCGTATTTGCGCATCAGTCGCGCGCGATAGATATCGACCGTGCGCGAGCTGATGTCGAGCACGCGGCCGATCTGCTTGCTCGTCTTGCCCGTCACGAGCTGCGCGGCGATTTCGCGCTCGCGCGGCGTCAGCTCGACCGCGACGCGCCGCGTCGCGCTCAGGTCCTCGAACGTCCACACGCCCGCCGCGAGCGGTGCCGTGCGGTCGAGCGCGCGGCCCGTCACGTGGCACCAGAACAGCTCGCCGCCCGCGCGCTTCATGATGCGGTCGTCCGCATAGCTGCCGTGCGCGATCATCACGGGCGAGATCCGCTCGCCGATCCTCTCGAATTCGTCCGACGACGGATAGAGCACCTCGAAAGACCGGCCGATCAGATCGATGCGCGCGCAGCGGAAGATCGCGGCGAGTTCGTCGTTGCAATCCTCGATGACGCGGTCGCGCGACAGCACGAGGCCGATCGGCGCGAGATGGAAGGCGGTCTTGTAGTCGATGGCGGGCATGGATGCTGGCGGGCGGTGATCGGGCGCCGCGCAAGCGGCGGCGAATGCTTATGTAGTTTTGCGTATTGTGCCGCATTCGGCGCGCATCGTACCCTTTCGCACGTGTCGCGGCTCATGCCGCGAACGGACAATAGAAAAAAGTGCGGCGTCGCGGCAGCATTCGCGGCGCGTGCTTAGAATGGTGCGACGGGTTCGTCGCGCGCGCGAGCCGCGCGGACCGTCGAGCCGGTTTCCATTGAGGAAGGGACATTCAGATGAACAAAGTCTACCCAAGCGCGGCTGCCGCGCTCGAGGGCGTCGTCCATGACGGACAGACCTTCGCGGTCGGCGGCTTCGGCCTGTGCGGCATTCCGGAAGCGCTCATCGCGGCGCTGCGCGACTCGGGCGTGAAGGACATCACCTGCATCAGCAACAACGCGGGCGTCGACGGCTTCGGCCTCGGCCTTCTGCTCGAATCCCGGCAGATCAAGAAGATGATTTCGTCGTACGTCGGCGAGAACAAGGAGTTCGAGCGTCAGTATCTGTCGGGTGAGCTCGAGCTCGAGTTCACGCCGCAAGGCACGCTCGCCGAAAAGCTGCGCGCGGGCGGCGCGGGCATTCCGGCGTTCTTCACGCAGACGGGCTACGGCACTGTGATCGCCGAAGGCAAGGAGACGCGCGAGTTCGACGGCAAGCATTACGTGCTCGAGCCGTCGCTCACGGCCGACGTCGCGCTCGTGAAGGCGTGGAAGGCCGACAAGTCCGGCAACCTGATCTACCGCCGCACCGCGCGCAACTTCAATCCGATGTGCGCGATGGCGGGCCGGATCACGGTCGCCGAGGTCGAGGAGATCGTCGAGAACGGCGAGCTCGATCCGGATGCGATCCACACGCCCGGCATCTTCGTGCAGCGGCTCGTGCTCAATGCGACGCCGGAGAAACGCATCGAACAACGCGTCGTGCGCGCGAAAGGAGACTGAGATGGCTTGGAATCGTGACCAGATGGCCGCGCGCGCGGCGAAGGAATTGCAGGATGGCTTCTACGTGAACCTCGGCATCGGGCTGCCGACGCTCGTCGCGAATCACGTGCCGGAGGGCATCGAAGTGTGGCTGCAATCGGAGAACGGCCTGCTCGGGATTGGCCCGTCGCCGACCGAGGACGAAGTCGACGCGGATCTCATCAACGCCGGCAAGCAAACTGTGACGACGCTGCCGGGCTCGTCGATCTTCTCGTCGGCCGATTCGTTCGCGATGATCCGCGGCGGGCACATCAACCTCGCGATCCTCGGCGCGATGCAGGTCAGCAAGAACGGCGACCTCGCGAACTGGATGATCCCCGGCAAGATGATCAAGGGGATGGGCGGCGCGATGGATCTCGTCGCGGGCGTGAAGCGCGTCGTCGTGCTGATGGAGCACGTCGCGAAGGGCGATCAGCACAAGATCCTCGAAGAATGCGCGCTGCCGCTGACGGGCGTCGGCGTCGTCGACCTGATCATCACCGATCTCGGCGTGATCGAAGTGACGCCGGAAGGCCTGAAGGTGCTCGAGCTTGCCGATGGCGTCACCGTCGACGAGATCAAGGCGAAGACGGGCGCGCCGCTCGACGTGAGCGCGGTCGTGTAACGCGGCGCGAAGGCGCGCGGGCGGCGGGGCGCACGGCTGCCGCGCTTCGTCGGCTGGGGGAATCCGATGTGGGTTCCGCGCGCGATGCGCATGCGGCAGTGAAAGAGAATGCCCCGCGTTTGCGAAGACGCGGGGCGTTTTGATTGGTTGCGTCGGGCATCGGGGCGAGATGCGTCGCGCGAGCGGAAAGGGCGGCGATTCGTCGAACGCACGCAACGCCGATCGATCTGGTGCGAATCTGACTTTCCTGGCGTGCGATTGCCGGAACGGATCGATCGACCGTTTCTGTCTTGACATAGGTCGCACGGGCCGTCTTGCGTCGCGCGACCGTCCGTTTGGCCGACCGGCCGCCTGCAACGAAGCGGTTTACAATCGCTTCATCTGTTCGGCGCTTCGTCGCAACCGGAGCGCCGAGCGCTCGACCGTGCCGATCGATCGTTCGTCAGGAGCGCCGATGTCATCGAACCTTGCCACTTCCGTCTCCCCGCGCGAGCGTCGCGTGCAATGCGCGAGTCCGCTGGGCCTGCATCACGTCGCGTACACCGAATGGGGCGATCCCGCGAATCCGCGCGTGCTCGTCTGCGTGCATGGCTTGACGCGCTCGGGCCGCGATTTCGACCGTCTCGCGGCCGCGCTGTCCGACGTCTATCGCGTCGTCTGCCCCGACGTGGCCGGACGCGGCCGGTCGGACTGGCTGCCGGATCCGAAGTTCTACGGGGTGCCGCAATACGTTTCCGACGTCGTCACGCTGATTGCGCGTCTTGACGTCGAGCGCGTCGACTGGTTCGGCACGTCGATGGGCGGCCTGATCGGCCTCGCGCTCGGCGGGCTGCCGGGCACGCCGATCGGCAGGATGCTCGTCAACGACGTCGGGCCGCGCATCGAGCCCGCCGCGCTCGAGCGCATCGACGAGTACGTCGGGCTCGACAAGCGCTTCGCGACCGAGCAGGAGGGCGTCGATTACCTGACGTCGCTGTCGCTGTCGTTCGGCCCGCTCACGCCGGACGAGTGGCGCGCGTTGAACCGGCCGCTCCTCGTGCAGGATGCGGACGGCTCGTGGCGCGCACGCTACGACCCGCGGATCGCGGAGCCGTTCAAGGCTGCCACGCCGGAGACGAACGCGCAGGGCGAGGCGTGGCTTTGGCATGCGCTCGAGGCGTTCGCGGGGCCGTTGCTTGTCGTGCGCGGCGCGCAGTCGGACCTGCTGTCGCGCGAAACGCTCGATGCGATGAAGGCGCGCGGGCGGGCGGTGTCGAGCGTCGAGATCCCCGAGGCCGGCCACGCGCCCGCGTTCGTGAGCGTCGAGCAGATCGCGATCGCTCGCCAATTTTTCGTCAGGGATGCGCCGCTCGCGTCATAATACGCGGTTCGGCACCGTGCGTTCGCCGCGTGCGGCGCCGCCCACCGATCAACCATTCAACCGGGAATTCTCATGGCAGTTACTCGTCACCACGTCGGTCCCCGCCTTTCCGAAATCGCGATTCACAACGGCACCGTCTACCTCGCGGGCCAGATCGCCGAGGACACGGCGCAGGACATCAAGGGCCAGACGCGCGAAGTGCTCGCCCACATCGACCGCCTGCTCGGCGAGGCGGACAGCGACAAGTCGCATCTGCTGTCGGTGCAGATCTTCATCTCCGACATGGCGAACTTCCCGGGCATGAACGAAGTGTGGGACGCATGGGTCGCACAGGGCGCGACGCCGCCGCGCGCGACTGTTGAGGCGAAGCTCGCGAATCCCGCTTGCCTCGTCGAAGTGGTGGTGGTCGCCGCGCAACGCAACTGAGCCGACGCACGACACGTTTTTTCAGGCAGCCTGCAATACCCGACGATGACAGCCGGTTCCGCATCCTCCGCTACCGCCGCGGCGCCGTCGCTCGACGACGTTCTCGCGTTCGTGCGCGAGCACGCGGGCGACGCGCGCTTGTCGTCGGGAGAATTGCTCGCCGATCATGCGACGGGCACGTCGGCGATCATGCAGCGGCTGAACGTCGATCCGCCCGCGACGCAGGCGGCGGCGCTGTTCGCACTCGCGCCGTATCTGAGCGACCCCGAAAAGCAGATCGCCGGGCGCTTCGGCGACGAGGTCGCGCGCCTCGTCACCGACGTGCGCAAGCTGCTGCGTCTCGGCACCGTGAGCCTGCGCGCCGCGCAGAGCGCGCCCGCCGATGCGAGCCGCGACGCGCAGGCGGAGCGGCGCGCGCAGATCGAGGCGCTGCGCAAGATGCTGCTCGCGTTCGCGCAGGACATCCGCGTCGTGCTGATCAGGCTTGCGTCGCGGCTGCAATCGTTGCGCTACTATGCGGCCGCGAAAATCGAGCCGCCGCCCGACGTCGCGCGCGAGACGCTCGAAATCTACGCGCCGCTCGCGAACCGGCTCGGCATCTGGCAATTGAAGTGGGAACTCGAGGATCTCGCGTTCCGCTTCGAGGATCCCGTCACCTACAAGCGCATCGCGAAGCTGCTCGACGAGAAGCGCGTCGAGCGCGAGGCTTACGTCGCCGGCGCGATCGAGCGGCTGCAACGCGAGCTGGCGGCCGTGCACATCCCGGCCGAAGTGAGCGGCCGGCCGAAGCACATCTACAGCATCTGGCGCAAGATGCGCGGCAAGGAGCTCGACTTTTCCGAGCTCTACGACGTGCGCGCGTTTCGCGTGATCGTGCCGGACATCAGGGATTGCTACACGGTGCTCGGCATCGTTCACCACCTATGGCAGCCGGTACCGAAGGAATTCGACGATTACATCTCGCGGCCGAAGCCGAACGGCTACAAGTCGCTGCATACGGTCGTGATCGGCGACGACGGCCGCGCGTTCGAAGTGCAGATCCGCACGCAGGAAATGCACCGCTTCGCCGAATACGGCGTCGCCGCGCACTGGCGGTACAAGGAGGCGGGCGCGCGCGGCTACGGCGGCCAGTTCGCCGCGAGCGAGAAATACGACGAGAAGATCGCGTGGCTGCGTCAGTTGCTCGCGTGGAAGGACGAGATCGCGGACAGCGGCGGCTCGGACGTGAGCGGCCATGAAGCGTGGGCGCAATTGCGCGAGACGACGCTCGACGACGATCACATCTACGTGCTGACGCCGCAGGCGCGCGTGATCGCGCTGCCGCAGGGCGCGACGCCAGTCGATTTCGCGTACCACCTGCACAGCGAACTCGGCCATCGCTGCCGGGGGGCGCGCGTCGACGGCGCGATGGTGCCGCTCAACACGCCGCTCGCGAACGGTCAGACGGTCGAGATCGTCGCGGTGAAGGAGGGCGGCCCGTCGCGCGACTGGCTCAATCCGCAGCTCGGCTATCTGCGCAGCTCGCGCGCGCGCCAGAAGGTGCGCGCGTGGTTCAACGCGATCGATCAGCAGGAGAACGTCGCGCACGGCCGCGCGCTCGTCGAAAAGACGCTGCAGCGCGAAGGCAAGACGTCGGTGAATCTCGAGCACCTCGCGGCGAAGCTCGGCTTCAAGTCGCCGGACGATCTGTTTTCGGTCGTCGGCAAGGAAGAGTTCAGCCTGCGCAACGTCGAGCAGGCGTTATCCGACGCGCCGGCGCCCGAGCCCGAACCGGAGGCGCCCGCGAGCTTCGAGAAGCGCGCGAGCGGCGCGAACGTCGCGCGCGGCGCGTCGACGGGTGTGCTCGTCGTCGGCGTCGACGCGCTCCTCACGCAACTCGCCCGCTGCTGCCGCCCGGCGCCGCCCGATCCGATCAGCGGCTTCGTCACGCGCGGCAAGGGGATGTCGATCCACCGCAGCGATTGCGCGACATTCCGCCGGATGGCCGAGCGCGCGCCCGAGCGCGTGCTGCAAACCACCTGGTCCGCCGACGTGCTGGGCGGGCGGGGCGCGTCCGTCTATCCGGTCGATCTGATGATCGAGGCGTCCGACAGGCAGGGGCTGTTGCGCGACATCTCCGAAGTATTCGCGCGCGAGAAGATGAATGTGATCGGCGTGAAGACGCAAAGTCGCCGCAACGCGGCCTTCATGCAATTCACGGTCGAGGTGTCGAGCGCGTCGCAGGTGCAGCGCGCGTGCACGCTGCTCGGCGAGGTTCAGGGCGTCGTCCGGGCGGCCCGCAAGGCGTGAGCGCCGCCCGCGGGCGGCGATGCGGCAACGGCTTGCGAACTTCCCCGAACAATATGCACGAAAACACTTGCCAAGACGAAAAGAGCTCCATATAATTTCAGCTTCTTCAGGCTCGTAGCTCAGTTGGTTAGAGCACCACCTTGACATGGTGGGGGTCGTTGGTTCGAATCCAATCGAGCCTACCAACGACATTCGGCTGAATGCCTGGTTCGCCGGGCATCGGCGGCAGTAGAAAATTTCTACGCAAAAGGCGAATACGGTTATGACACCGCGAACGTTGACCGAAACCTATTCGGAGCGACGCTAGTCGAGGAACGTTTTCGCCTTGTGGTTTTGGAGTATCGGAATGCGGCCCCTCGAAAGCGGGGCCGCATTTTTTTTGTCGCGCGTTTTCATTGCCGCGTTCGCGCGTTGATAGTCTGCCGGTCACTGACGGCATCACGGAGATTGCTATATGGTTTCGATACGCTTGCCCGACGGCTCGGTTCGCCAATACGAGCATCCGGTGACGGTCGCCGAAGTGGCGGCGTCGATCGGCCCCGGTCTTGCGAAAGCTGCGCTCGGCGGCAAGCTCGACGGCGAACTCGTCGATACGTTCGCGCTGATCGATCGCGATGCGTCGCTTGCGATCGTCACCGACAAGGACGCCGACGGTCTCGACATCATTCGCCACTCGACCGCCCACCTGCTCGCCTACGCCGTGAAGGAACTGCATCCGGACGCGCAGGTGACGATCGGGCCTGTGATCGACAACGGCTTCTATTACGATTTCTCCTACCATCGCCCGTTTACGCCCGAGGATCTGGAGCAGATCGAAAAGCGCATGCAGGAGCTCGCGAAGCGGGACGAGCCCGTCACGCGCCGCGTCGTGTCGCGCGACGAGGCTGTGTCGTACTTCCGCAGCATCGGCGAGAAGTACAAGGCGGAGATCATCGAATCGATTCCCGTGAGCGACGAGATCAAGCTGTATTCGCACGGCGGCTTCACTGATCTGTGCCGCGGCCCGCACGTGCCGTCGACGGGCAAGCTGAAGGTCTTCAAGCTGATGAAGGTCGCGGGTGCGTACTGGCGCGGCGACTCGAAGAACGAGCAACTGCAGCGGATCTATGGCACCGCCTGGACGAAGAAGGAAGACCAGGACGCGTATCTGCACATGCTCGAAGAGGCGGAGAAGCGCGATCACCGCAAGCTCGGCAAGCAGCTCGACCTGTTCCACCTTCAGGAAGAGTCGCCCGGCATGGTGTTCTGGCATCCGAAGGGCTGGACGCTCTGGCAGCAGGTCGAGCAGTACATGCGCCGACGTCTCGATGCGGCCGGCTATCTCGAGATCAAGACGCCGATGATCATGGATCGTTCGCTGTGGGAAGCGTCCGGTCACTGGCAGAACTATCGCGAGAACATGTTCACGACGGAATCGGAGAAGCGCGACTACGCGATCAAGCCGATGAACTGTCCGGGCCATGTGCAGGTGTTCAAGCACGGGCTGCGCTCGTATCGCGACCTGCCGCTGCGGTACGCCGAATTCGGCTCGTGCCACCGCAACGAGGCGTCGGGTGCGCTGCACGGGCTGATGCGCGTGCGCGGCTTCGTGCAGGACGACGCGCACATCTTCTGCACGGAAGACCAGATCAACTCCGAGGCGATCGCGTTCAACAAGCTCGCGATGAGCGTCTACGCGGATTTCGGCTTCGATCGCATCGACATCAAGCTGTCGCTGCGTCCCGAGCAGCGGATGGGTTCGGACGAGACGTGGGATCACGCGGAGGAAGGGCTGCGCAACGCGTTGAAGGCATGCGGCCTCGAGTGGGAGGAGTTGCCGGGCGAGGGTGCGTTCTACGGTCCGAAGATCGAGTACCACATCAAGGATGCGCTCGGCCGCTCGTGGCAGTGCGGCACGCTGCAGCTCGACATGATGCTGCCGGAGCGGCTCGGCGCCGAGTACGTCGCCGAGGACAACAGCCGCCGCCGGCCGGTGATGCTTCACCGGGCGATCGTCGGTTCGATGGAGCGTTTCCTCGGGATTCTGATCGAGCACCACGCTGGTGCAATGCCGGTCTGGCTCGCGCCGGCGCACGCGGTTGTGCTGAATATCGCCGAAAGTCAGGCTGAATATGCTCAGACTGTTGCTCAATCGTTGCAAAAACAAGGGCTTAGAGTATCGGCCGATTTGCGCAACGAGAAAATTAGCTATAAAATACGCGAGCACACGCTCGAAAAAGTTCCCTACCTGCTCGTCGTAGGCGACAAGGAGCGTGAAGCACAAACGGTAGCCGTGCGTGCCCGTGGCGGCGTCGATCTGGGTGTCATGCCCGTCGAAGCCTTCGTTGAGCGTCTGCGTGAGGACATCCAGGCGTTCAAGTAACCGCCCTGGCAGCGCGGCTCGTTTTTTTAATTTTTAGAGGAAACGTAACATCGCTACTGATAAGTCGTCGCATCGCATCAACGGTGAAATCACTGCGCCGGAAGTGCGTCTGGTCGGGGTCGATGGTGAGCCCATCGGCATCGTGAAACTCGCCGAGGCTTTCCGTAAATCGGAAGAACTGGATGTTGACCTGGTGGAAATCGCGCCGCAGGCGTCTCCGCCGGTTTGCCGTCTGATGGATTACGGCAAGTTCAAATACCAGGAAGCCAAGAAGCAGCACGAGGCGAAGCTCAAGCAAAAGGTCATCCAGGTCAAGGAAGTGAAATTCCGCCCGGGGACCGATGACGGCGATTACAACGTCAAGCTTCGCAATCTGATGCGCTTCCTCGAGGAAGGCGACAAGACGAAGATCACGTTGCGTTTCCGCGGCCGTGAAATGGCTCACCAGGAAATCGGCATGCGGATGCTCGAGCGTCTGCGCGGCGATCTCGACGAAGTCGGTCAGGTCGAGCAGATGCCGAAGATGGAAGGGCGCCAGATGATCATGGTGCTCTCGCCGAAGAAAAAGAAGTAACGAGCGTGCCGCGCGAGCGCGGCGGTTCGATGAAGTGGTTCGGCGCGTCGCCCGGTCAGGGCGGCCGCCCGAAACAGCGGCGGTCGCGCGAGCGCACGCGCCGTACACAAGTGGACTGGGTTCCGAAGGGCGGGTTGAGGGCGCAAGCCAACCGCACACCCACCTCCATCAAATAAACTGGAGTTGTTCGTCATGCCTAAGATGAAGACCAAGAAGAGCGCTGCGAAGCGCTTCGTGGTGCGTCCGGGCGGCACCGTCAAGCGCGGTCAAGCCTTCAAGCGCCACATCCTGACCAAGAAAACCACGAAGAACAAGCGTCACCTGCGCGGCGCCACGGCAGTTCATGATTCCGATCTGAACTCCGTCCGCGCGATGCTCCCGTTCGCGTAACCCCTCAACCGATACTCACAGGAGAGAAACATGCCTCGAGTCAAACGTGGGGTAACCGCACGGGCCCGTCACAAGAAGATCATCAACCTGGCCAAGGGTTATCGCGGCCGTCGCAATAACGTCTACCGCATCGCCAAGCAGGCGGTGATGCGCGCCGGTCAGTATGCGTACCGCGACCGCCGCAACAAGAAGCGTGTGTTCCGCGCATTGTGGATCACGCGTATCAACGCGGCCGTGCGTCAGCACGACATGACCTACAGCGTGTTCATCAACGGCCTGAAGAAGGCGTCGATCGAACTCGACCGCAAGGTGCTGGCCGACATGGCGGTGTTCGACAAGGCAGCCTTTGCCGCGATCGTGAAGCAGGTGAAGGCCGCCGTTGCAGCCTAATTGCGAAATTAGCACTGCGTGGTGAGCTGCAGCGATGTTCCGGTAGTCGCGGCCGCTGCAGCGAAAACGGGGCTCTTCCGAGCCCCTTTTTTGTTGGGTCGGGCGTTTCGCTCGACATGCACAACTGACGTTGGAAGTGATGGGATCAATGGATCTGGACCAGATTGTCGCCGACGCGCAGCAGTCGTTCGAAGGGGCTGCGGATATCACCACGCTCGAGAACGAGAAGGCGCGGTTTCTCGGCAAGTCGGGCGCACTGACCGAGCTGCTGAAGGGCCTCGGCAAGCTCGATCCCGAAGCGCGCAAGATGGAAGGCGCGCGCATCAATGTCGCGAAGCAGCAGGTCGAAGCCGCGCTCAACGCGCGCCGTCAGGCGCTCGCCGACGCGCTCCTGAACCAGCGTCTCGCCGCCGAGGCGATCGACGTCACGCTGCCCGGCCGCGGAGCGGGGACAGGCAGCCTCCATCCCGTGATGCGCACGTGGGAGCGCGTCGAACAGATTTTCCGCTCGATCGGCTTCGACGTGGCCGACGGCCCGGAGATCGAAACCGACTGGTACAACTTCACCGCATTGAACAGCCCGGAGAACCATCCGGCGCGCTCGATGCAGGACACGTTCTACGTCGACGGCAAGGACGCGGACGGCCGTCCGCTGTTGCTGCGCACGCATACGAGCCCGATGCAGGTTCGCTACGCGCGGATGAACCGGCCGCCCATCAAGGTGATCGCCCCCGGTCGCACGTACCGCGTCGACAGCGACGCGACGCACTCGCCGATGTTCAACCAGGTCGAAGGCCTGTGGATCGACGAGAACGTGAGCTTCGCGGATCTGAAGGGCGTCTATACCGATTTCCTGAAGAAATTCTTCGAGCGCGACGACATCCTCGTGCGCTTCCGTCCGTCGTATTTCCCGTTCACCGAGCCGTCGGCGGAAATCGACATGATGTTCGAGCACGGCAAGAACGCCGGCAAGTGGCTCGAGATTTCCGGCTCCGGCCAGGTGCACCCGACCGTGGTCCGCAACATGGGGCTCGATCCCGAGCGCTATATCGGCTTCGCGTTCGGCAGCGGCCTCGAGCGGCTGACGATGCTGCGCTACGGTGTGCAGGACCTGCGTCTGTTCTTCGAGAACGACCTGCGCTTCCTGCGGCAGTTCGCGTAACGGCGCGACCGTCTCGCTCCGCGCCCGGCCGGCCTGTCGAGGCGGCGCGCGGGCCTCGATCTAACCTGTTTCGAACGTGGATATCCATGCAATTCCCTGAATCCTGGTTGAGAACCTTTGTCGATCCGCAACTGACGACGGACGAGCTGTCGCACGCGCTGACGATGGCGGGGGCTCGAGGTCGAGTCGCTGCGCCCGGCCGCGCCGCCGACCGAGAAGATCGTCGTCGGCCGCGTGCTCGAGGTGGTCAAGCAGCATCCGGATGCCGACAAGCTCAACGTCTGCCAGGTCGACGCCGGCACCGGCGCGACGCTGCAGATCGTCTGCGGCGCGCCCGAATGTCGCGCCGGGCATCAAGGTGCCGGTCGCGCTCGTCGGCGCGAAGCTGCCCCGCCGAAGAAGGCGGCGCGCCGTTCGCGATCAAGCTGTCGAAGCTGCGCGGCGTCGAGAGCCAGGGGATGCTCTGC
>NZ_LNJT01000003.1:0-8508 GCF_001636105.1 Burkholderia sp. MSMB1589WGS | reverse complement strand
GAGGCGACTACCGTCCGGCGCTGTCGCTGTACATCATCGTGAAGCGCGACACGCAGGAGATCGTCGCGAACGAGACGCGCGCCGAATTCGTCTACGTGAAGAGCAACCTGCGGCACAACACGCTCGACGAGCTCGTCACCGAGGACGCGCTCGCCGCGGGCGCGGGCGACTATCCGCACAAGGACGACATCGCGGTGCTCTGGCCGCTCGCGCAGGCGCTCTTCGAGCGGCGCCAGGTCGCGCGCGCGGGCTACGGGCTCAGGCGCGAAGCGCAGCGCAACACCGATTACAACTTCTACGTCGAAGGCGAGCACGTGTCGATCACGCCGCGCCGGCGCGGCTCGCCGCTCGATCTGATCGTGTCCGAGCTCGCGATTCTCGCGAACTCGACGTGGGGCGCGTTCCTGCACGATCACAGCGTGCCCGGCATCTACCGGACGCAGCGCGCGTTCGGCATGCCGAGCGGGCCGAAGCGCACGCGGATGCAGACGAGCGCCGCGCCGCACGAGGGGCTCGGCGTGCCGCAGTACGCATGGAGCACGTCGCCGCTGCGCCGCTACGTCGACCTCGTCAACCAGTGGCAGTTGCTCGCGTGCGTGCAGCACGGCGTGACCGCGAAGCTCGCCGCGCCGTTCAAGCAGAAGGACGCGGATCTGTACGCGGTCGTGCAGGGCTTCGACGACACGTACGCCGCTTACGCCGATCACCAGCGCCGGATGGAGTATTTCTGGTGCCTGCGCTGGATCAAGCAGGAAGGCCGCAAGCAGGTGAGCGCGGCCGTCGTGAAGGGCGATCTCGTGCGCCTCGACGAAGTGCCGCTGCTGCTGCACGTGCCCGCGCTCGGCGTGCATGCGCGCGGCACGCGGGTGCTGCTCGACGTGATGTCGGTCGACGAATTGACGATCGGGCGTCGGTGCGGCTCGTGAGCGTGCTCGACGCGCCGACGGTGTCGAGCGGCGAGCCGGCCGACGACGATGACGCCGACGCGGCCGACGACGTGCTGCTCGACGCCGCCGACGTATCGGCGGAAAGCGAAGCGGAGGCGCTCGCCGAGGCGGGCGGCGCGGCGAGCGGCGACGGCAATGGCAATGGCGAATCGCCGGCGAACGGCGAGGAACAATCGAAATGAGCACGACCGTCGAATCGGCAGCGCGCGCGCGCGATCGCTACGCGGTGATCGGCAATCCGATCGCGCACAGCAAATCGCCGTTCATCCATTCGCGTTTCGCCGAACAGACGGGCGAGGCAATCGAATACACGCATCTGCTCGCGCCGCTCGACGGCTTCTCGGCCGCGGTGCGCGAATTCATCGCGCAGGGCGGCGCGCGGCGTGAACGTCACCGTGCCGTTCAAGCTCGAGGCCTATGCGCTTGCCGATACGCTGTCGCCGCGCGCGGCGGCGGCGGGCGCGGTCAACACGCTGCGCTTCGACGCAGACGGCATCTTCGGCGACAACACCGACGGCGTCGGCCTCGTGCGCGACATCGAGACGAATCTCGGCGTGAGCCTGACGAGCGCGCGAATCCTGCTGCTCGGCGGGCGGCGCGGCGCGCGGCGTCGTGCTGCCGATGCTCGAGCGCGGGCCCGCGTCGCTCACGATCGTCAACCGGACCGCGAGCAAGGCGGAAGAACTCGTCGGGCAGTTCACGCAAGCGGCGCACGACGCGGGCTGCGTGCTCGCGGGCGGCGGGCCCGAGCGGGTCGCGCGCGAGCCGTATGACGTGATCGTCAACGCGACGGCGGGCAGCCTCGACGCGGCGCTGCCCGAGTGCGACGCCGCGGCGTTCGGTCCGGCGACGCTCGCGTACGACATGATGTACGGCACGCGTCCGACCGTCTTCATGGAGCATGCGGCGACGCTCGGCGCGCGCGCGTCGGACGGGCTCGGAATGCTCGTCGAGCAGGCGGCGGAATCGTTCCACCTCTGGCGCGGCGTGCGGCCCGACGGCGCGCCTGTGCTCGCCGCGCTGCGCGCCGCCCTCGCGGCGTCCGCGGCGCACTGAGCGCGAGAGGCGAAGGCGGGATGCGCAACAGTCCCGTTTCGCCCGGTCCGGGCTACGCGCCGGCGCGCGGCGCGACTCGCGCGCGCAAGCGCGGCGTCGCGCGCTGGCTCGCGTATGCGGGCGGCGTGTTTGCGGGCGCGTGGCTCGCGACGCAGCTCTATTACGTCGCGCAGATCGCGATGTGGTCGGTGCTCGATCCGGGTTCGAGCGCGTTCATGCGCGCGGACGCGTGGCGCTTGTCGAGCGCGCAGCCCGCGGCGGCGATCCGGCATCGGTGGGTGCCATACGACAGGATCTCGCGGAACCTGAAGCGCGCGGTGATCGCGTCCGAAGACGCCGATTTCGCGAACAATTCGGGCTACGAAGTGGACGCGATCCTGCAGGCGTGGGAGAAGAACCGCGCGCGCGGCCGCATCGTGTCGGGCGGCTCGACGATCACGCAGCAGCTCGCGCGCAATCTGTTCCTGTCCGGCGAGCGCAGCTACATCCGCAAGGGGCAGGAGCTCATCATCACGTGGATGCTCGAAACGCTGCTCGACAAGGAGCGCATCTTCGAGATCTACCTGAACTCGGTCGAGTTCGGCCGCGGCGTGTACGGTGCGGAGGCCGCCGCGCAGTACTACTACCGGATTTCCGCGAGCCGGCTTTCCGCCTGGCAATCGGCGCGGCTCGCGGTGATGCTGCCGAATCCGAAGTATTTCGATATGCACCGCGGCTCGCCTTACCTCGCGCAGCGTGCGGGCGTGATCGCGCGGCGGATGGGCGCGGCGGAATTGCCCGCGTCGCAGTGAGCGCGGCCGCGGCGCGCTCGCTCGCCGCATGCGCGCTTGCCGACCGGGCGCGTGCTTTCTTGCGGCGCATCATCCCGATATTCGCGCTTTCCATAAATCTTTCAAAATCGATACGTCCGGAATTCGGGTAATTCCCTGATTTATTTCGATTGCCAGATCAATTCTGCGTCGCAGTGCGAATCGAGCAATAAAAAATCCGTCTGACTGCGGGTTTGGGTGCAATGGAATTCACAAAACGCCGTTCCAAAGTCCGATTCCACGCTGATTCCATTCAAATGGGAAATCGCGCCTGAAAGAATAAAGTAAGCCGCGTTTCTTTCAAATGTTTCGCCATTTTTCAAATCGGAACTTGTCGCGTATATTGGCCGACGCCGTGGCTTATCGGGCCGATCGAGCAAGGTGGGGCGCCTATCCGGCTGCTCAGGAAAACAACATGAGAGAAGGAAAACGACTATGCCAGCACGTAAAACGAAGCTGTTATTAGCCGCAGTATTCTCTTCGCTGCTCGTCGCAGCGTGCAATGGAGATGACGCCGGTTCGAGCGCGAGCGCCGCCGCGAACGCGGACAGTTCGACCAGCATCGACACCTCGTCCGGCGCAGACAAACCCTATCGGGATCCCAACCGTTATTCGTCGAGTGCGAGCGCTTCGCTGTCGCCCTCCGCCGTGACCGAGAACGCGGCGATCACGCATCATCAGATCACGGTGAACGGCAAGGCGATCAACTACACCGCGACCGCGGGCCACCTGACCGCGCGCAACCCGCAAAGCGGCGCCGCAGAAGCGTCGTTCTTCTACGTCGCGTACACGGCAGACAGCCAGCCGCCCGGCAAGCGGCCCGTCACGTTCTTCTACAACGGCGGCCCCGGCTCGTCGACAGTCTGGCTGCATCTCGGCTCGTTCGGGCCGAAGCGCCTCGTGACGGGCGATCCGAACGCGAACAGCCCGACGCCGTTCCCGTTCGTCGACAACCAGCAAACGCTTCTCGACACGACCGATCTCGTGTTCGTCGACGCGATCGGCACAGGCTTCTCCGAGGCGATCGCGCCGAACACGAACCAGACGTTCTGGGGCGTCGATCAGGATGCTGGAGCATTTCGCGATTTCGTAATCCGCTATCTGCAGGCGAATCAGCGCAGCGATTCGCCGAAGTACCTGTTCGGCGAATCGTACGGCACGCCGCGCACCGACGTGCTCGCGAACCTGCTCGAGACGGCGGGCGTGAAGCTCGGACGGCGCGCATCGCGCGCCGCAACGGATCGACCGTCTCGTGCTGATGGACACCTACGTCGGCGTCGAGCCCGACGCGACGCGCAACAAATATTTCCAGATGCTCGCGGCCATCGACGCGCAAGGCGCGATTCCCGCGCCGCTGCTCGACGCGATCGTGCCGATCTTCTTCCGCCCCGGCATCGATCTCGCGAGCGAGCTGCCTGCGGGCTTCCGGCGCGCGCTGCAGGCGTTCACGGCCGAAAGGCTGCGCGACTCGGTGATTCCGCTCGGCAAGATCACGTTCGGCCGCGAAGACGCGCGCGCGAAACTCAGCGCGCTGCCGGCTGAGCGCACGCTCGTGATGTGCGGCGCGAACGACGTCGCGCGGCCGCCCGAGGAAGCCGACGAAATCGCGGCGCTGATCGGCAGCGAAAAGGTGTTCGTGCCGAAAGCCGGGCATATTTCGAATCTCGAGAATCCGGCATTCGTCACGCAGGCGTTGATCGATTGGCTCGCGCGCGGCGGCGACTGAACCCGATGCGCTGCACCGCGGCTCGTTCGTCTCCGGGCGCATGCGACATGCCGAACCCGACGATGCCGGGCGACGCGTCGGCGCCGCTGAAAAAATGCGTCGCGCGCCGCCCCGAGGAATCGGATCACGCAACCTTGAACTTCCCGACCGCCTCGGCGAGTTCGACCGCCTGAGTCTGCAGCGCCGAAGCGGCCGCGGCCGACTGCTCGACGAGCGCCGCGTTCTGCTGAACCATCTCGTCGAGCTGCGCCACCGCGCGATTCACTTCCTGGATGCCGCGCGTCTGCTCGTCGGCGGCGTTCGAGATCTCGCGCATGATCGTCGTCACGTTCGAAACCGTGCCGACGATGTCGTTCATCGTCTGCCCCGCCTGCTGGACGAGCGTCGCGCCCGTCGCGACGCTCGACACGCTCGAGTCGATCAGCGCCTTGATCTCCTTCGCCGCCTGCGCGCTGCGCTGCGCGAGCGAGCGCACCTCGCCCGCGACGACCGCGAAGCCGCGCCCTCCTCGCCCGCGCGCGCCGCCTCGACGGCCGCGTTCAGCGCGAGGATGTTGGTCTGAAACGCGATGCCGTCGATCACGCCGATGATGTCGCTGATCTTGCCGGACGCGCCCTCGATCTCGTGCATTGTCGACACGACGTCGGACACGACCGTGCCGCCGCGCGACGCGACGCTCGCCGCGTTCGTCGCGATGTCGTTGGCCTGGCGCGCGGCGCCCGCCGACTGCGTGACCGTCGACGTGATCTCCTCGATCGACGCGGCCGTCTGCTCCAGGCTCGCCGCCGCCGATTCCGTGCGCCGCGACAGATCGTGATTGCCCGACGCGATCTCGCCCGCCGCATGCCGCACCGAATCGCTCGCGTCGCGGATCACGCGCATCACGTCCTGCAGCTTGCCGACGAACGCGTTGAACGAGCGCGCGATCTGCGCCACTTCGTCGCGGCCGGCATCGGGCAGGCGCTGCGTCAGATCTCCCGTGCCCGAGCCGATCGATTCCATTGCGTCGCGAATGCGCGCGAGCCCCCGGAACGCGACGCCCGTGATCGCGCCGACGATCAGCGCGGCGGCGGCGACGAGCGCGACGAGCGTGCCGATCGACACGAGCAGCAGCGAATGCATGCCGGCCATCGCATCGGATTTGTCGAGCGCGACGACAGTCAGCCAGTCGGTGCCCGGCACCGCGCGCGCGCGCATCAGCTTCGCCGCGCCCGCGACGTGCGCGTCGATCGGCGCGGCGTTCTCGTCGGACGACGACGCGGCGAGCGCGTCGATGCTCAGGTCGTCCGCGAGATCGGTGACGGGCTTGAGGGTGAGCTTCGGATCGGCATGCGCGACGATGTGGCCGCCGCGGTCGACGAGCATCCCGAAGCTGCCGGGCGTCGGATGGATCGCCTTGACGTTCGCGATCACGCTGTCCATCGCGACGTCGCCGGACACGACGCCCTTCAGCGCGCCGTCGCGCACGATCGGCGCGGCGAACGCGACGACGAGCTTGCCCGTGCCGACGTCGACGTAAGGCGGCGTGACGACCGCTTGCCCGCCTGCGCAGCCTGCTTGTACCACGGGCGGCCGGTCGGATCGTAGTCGGGCGGAATGCCGGTCGGGTCCGAGAATTTCGCGGTCTTGTCCGCGTAGCCGACATAGACGTTCGTGAATCCGCCGGCGGCGGCGATCTGCTTGAGCGAAGGGATCGGGTCGGGCGAGATCGCGGCGTCTTCGACCGACACGATCATCTGCGTCTTCGACGCAACCCAGTCGGCGATGCCGGTTTCGTGGCCGGTCAGCACCGCGCTGAGGTTCTGGCTGATGGACTCGCGGTTGTAGCGATTGGCGACGAAATAGTTGAGCGCCGTGTTGATGACGAGCGAACCGATGACGATGGCAAGGCACGCGACGAGAATGCGGGACCGGATCGAGGAGAGCATGAGGAGCGGTGGGTGTGGAGCGGACCTATTGGTTTACGGCTGCGGGAACGGGCGACTTGACCCGAGGAAGGCGCGGCGTCAGGGTTTTTGCTCTAGGGTTTACGCGAAGTGCGCGAGCGTTTTTGTCTGATGTGATGCGACGCCTTTGCCGGCACCGGCCTCCGGCGGGCGGCGGGCGCGGCCGAAAGCGTTCGCCGGCCAACTCTCCGTTATCGCGCGGTCAACCGCGCGCGGCGGCGTCAGCGGAATCGACATCTCATGCCGGAACAGATTCCCCGGATCCACCGCCTGCTTCGTCGCGATCAGCCGCGCGGCCTTGTCGCCGTAGTACAGTTCGAGCCACCGCGGATCGATCTGCGCCGGATCGCGCTCGAGATACTTCATGTCGATGTCCGGGTAGTTGATGTAGCAGCCTTCGTAGCGGCCGCTCGCGTCGCGATATGGCTTGCCGCCCTGATCCGCGTGCACCGCGGAGAACAGGTCGTGCAGCCATTCGACGTGGAATGCGTCTTCGTCGGGATTCGTCCAGTAAGTCTGATACTGCGACTTCAACAGCGATTGCCGCTGACAGACCGACGTCGGATTCGCGCCTTCGTCGTTCGCGTTCACGCAGCCCCCGTACGAATCGATCTGCACGAGCGTCTGATTCAGACGCGGATCGTCCGCGGTATTCAGATATCGCCACAGCGCGTCGATCTCGGTGTCGCCGAAATTGCCGATCTGGTACGCCGACTTGTACTTGCCGCGCCGGTTCGCGCCCGAACCGTTGATCGTCTGCGTCAGATACAGCCAATCCATCTTCAGCGCGCTCCGTGTCGCGTGCGCCAGGCGCGCCCCGGCGAGCGGATGGCCGAGCGCCGGCAGATTCGGCGCGACGAACCGATCCCAGATGACAGGCATCCGGCCGCGGCCGCATTCATCGTGTCGACGAAATCGATGAACGGCGCATCCGCCGCACCGCCGACCACGCCGTCCTTGCCCGTGTACTGGATCGCGAGCACGATCGGCCCGGTCGAGCGATGCTGCAGCTTCAGGAGCGTGAACAGCCCGCCGTTCGCGAGCGCCGGATCCGCGGCGTTCCAGTTCGCGTCGTTGCGGCTGAACCAGTCCCAGTAGGCCCGGATGAATTGGCCGAAGCTCGCCTGCGTGAAGTCCGACCAGTCGTAGGCGAGCGGCAGCCAATACGCGGTGCGCGGCGCGTCGGGCAGCGCGTTGAAATAGTAGTTCAGGATGATGCCGAAATTGCCGCCGCCTCCGCCGCGGCACGCGATGAAGAGCGCCCGGTCCGTCGGGTCGGCGCTGCCGAGATGCACGTGCTTCGCGTCGAGCGCGCCGCGCCGGAGGCGGGCGTCAGGATGTCGACGCCCGTCAGCCAGTCGACAGTCAGCCCGTGCATGCGCGACAGCAGCCCGTACCCGCCGCCGACGATATGACCGCCCGCGCCGACCGAGTAGCACGAACCGCCGGGCAGCGTCTTGCCCGTGGTCTTGTACAGGCCGACATAGCCGTCCCAGTTCTGGCTGCCCGCTGCGACGCGAACCCGATAGCGCGCCGAGCCGGCGGCATCGAACGGCGACGCGATCTGCCCGCGCGGATCGAAATCGAAACCCGACATCAGGCCGAGATCGACGATCGCGAGCGGCCGCCCGACGTCGTCCGGCAGCCGGTTCGCGACGAAGCCTTCGTAGCAGTGCCCGCCGCTGCGCACCGTGATCCGGCAGGCTTTTGCGAGCGCGTCGCGCGACGCCTCGATCACGTCGTCCGCCGTGCGGCAGACATAGATCGCCGCCGCGCCGGCCTTGGCCGTCGGCGGCCAACGCAGGTTGAAGCCCTTTTGAAGCGTCGAATAACGAGGATCGGCACCATCGACGTACACATAGGACATCGGAACCTCCGGCGAACGTGTCGCATGCTTCGAAGCCGAGCTGACGGCCGCGCAACCCGGGCGAACACGCACGATGCGAATCGCCGCGACAATCGAGGCGCGGGACGGCCACCGAACGGTCTCGAATCCGATGGCCGCGATGCTTCATTCGTGCCGC
>NZ_LNJT01000002.1:0-12906 GCF_001636105.1 Burkholderia sp. MSMB1589WGS | reverse complement strand
GAGAAGCAGCCGCGCATCGGCTTGCTCTGCGTCGTCACGCAGCCGATCGCCATCCCGCTTTCGAGCAGCGCGAACGTGTGCTCCTGATCCTCGACGATCAGCTCGAACAGCACCCGCTCGCCGGCGAGCACCGAGGTCAGCGCCGGCAGGAACCACGAGCCGAGGCTGTCCGAGTTGAGCGCGATCGCGACCGCGATCGTCGAGCCGCGTTCGGCTTCGAGCTCGGCCCGCAGATCCGCCTGCAACAGCGCCATGCGGCGCAGATGCTGCAGCACGCGCTGGCCGGCGGACGTCGGCCGGCACGGCCGCGTGCGCAGCAAGAGCGGCGCGCCGAGGCTCGCTTCCAGCGCGCGCACGCGCTGCGTGACGGCCGACGCGGTCACGTGCAGCCGCGCCGCCGCTGTTCGAGCTGCCGGTATCGGCGACGGCGACGAGCCGCCGCCTGTTTCGGATCGATCGTCATCTGTCGCTCGCTTTGCGCCGGCTGAACCGGCATCCTAAATAAAATTTAGCGTAATCAATTTAAGCTAAATATTGTACCGACATCGGAATCCTCCCCGGACAATGCGCGCGTGCGCATCGTGCGCTGCAACATCCGCGCGGCGCGCACGCCGCATCTGCAAAGGAAGGATTTCGACATGACCGATCACACGCCGAACCCGTCGCGGCAAACCCCGCCGACGCCGCCTCGAGGGCCTGCACCGAAGCGCCGCCGCCGCTATTTCCGCACGCTCGCGGGCCTCGTGCTCGGCGCGGCGATCGCCGGCGCGCGGTCGGCGCGTGGACGCTGCATCGCATCTGGACGGAGCTGCCTTCCGTCGAGCCGCTCGCCGTCTACCGGCCGGCGCTGCCGCTGCGGATCTTCTCTCGCGACGGCGAATTGCTCGCCGAATACGGCGTCGAGCGCCGCGAGTTCGTGCCGCTCGAACGCATCCCGCCGCTCGTGCGGCACGCGCTGCTCGCGGCCGAGGACGCGCAGTTCTATGCGCACGGCGCGGTCGATATCGGCGGGCTCGCGCGCGCGACGGTCGCGAACGTCGTCACCGGCCAGCCGGGGCAGGGCGGCAGCACGATCACGATGCAGGTCGCGCGCAACTTCTTTCTGACGCGCGACAAGGTGCTGAGCCGCAAGCTCGCCGAGATCCTGATGTCGTACAAGCTCGAGCGCGCGTACAGCAAGGACAAGCTGCTCGAGCTGTACATGAACGAGATCTACCTCGGCGAGCGCGCGTACGGGTTCGCGGCCGCCGCGTCGGTCTACTTCGGCAAGCCGCTCGATGCGCTCACGCCCGGCGAGGCGGCCGTGCTCGCCGGCCTGCCGAAGGCGCCGTCCGCGTTCAATCCGGTCGTCAATCCGGCGCGCGCGACGACGCGCCGCGACTACGTGCTCGGCCGCATGCGCGCGCTCGGGTATCTCGACGAAGCCGCATACCGGCAGGCCGTCGACGCGCCGGTCGCGCTCGCGACCACGCCGCGCCCGGCATCCTTGCCGCGCCGTACGTCGCCGAGCGCGCGCGCCGGATGATGGTCGAGCGCTTCCACGACGACGCGTACACGCTCGGCCTTGACGTGACGACGACGATCGCGATGCGCGACCAGCGCGCAGCCGACGCGGCGCTCGCGCGCGGGCTCAAGCTTGGCGGCAGGTGCGACGCGAAGGACGCGAAGGACGCGCTCGAAGGCGCGCTCGTGTCGGTCGACGCGGCGACGGGCGACATCCTCGCGCTCTCGGGCGGCGCGGATTTCTCGCACAACGTGTTCGACCACGCGCTGCAGGCGTATCGGCAGCCGGGCTCGAGCTTCAAGCCGTTCGTCTATTCGGCCGCGCTGGAGAAAGGGATGTTTCCCGGCGTGCTGATCGACGACACGCAGCGCACGCTGTCGCGCGACGAGACGGGCGCGAACCCGTGGCGGCCGCGCAATTTCGGCAACCACTACGAAGGCTTCATTCCGGTGCGGCGCGGGCTGATGCGCTCGAAGAACCTCGTCGCGGTGAGCCTGATGCAGGTCGCGCAGCCGGATTTCGTCCAGCAGCACGCGGCGCGCTTCGGCTTCGAGCCGCTGCGCAATCCCGCGTCGCTGCCGCTCGCGCTCGGCGCGGGCTCGGCGACGCCGCTGCAGGTCGCGACCGCCTACGGCGTGTTCGCGAACGGCGGCGTGCGCATGGAGCCGCGCCTGATCGAATCGGTCCGGCAGCGGCAGGGCGGCGTGCTGTTCGACGCGCGGCCGCCGGCCGGCGTGCGCGCCATCTCGGAGCGCAACGCGTTCGTGATGGACAGCATGCTGCGCGACGTCGTCGCGCATGGCACCGCGCGCCGCGCGGTCGCGCTCAAGCGCGCCGACGCGGCCGGCAAGACCGGCACGTCGAACGGCTCGAAGGACGTGTGGTTCGCCGGCTATTCGTCCGGCGTCGTGTCGGTCGTCTGGATGGGCTACGACACGCCGCGCAGCCTCGGCCGCGCGACGGGCGCGTCGGCCGCGCTGCCCGTGTGGGTCGACTACATGAAGACCGCGATCGACGGCCGCGGCGCGATCGAGCGCACGCCGCCCGCGGACGTCGCGCTCGTCGACGGCGATTTCATCTACGCCGAATATGCGGGCGGCGGCAAGTGCTCGCCGTCGCTGCCGCCATTCGTGCGCAGCCCGTTCGCGTGCGACGCGGCGCGGCGGGAGCGGCGGACGGCGACGCGCCGGCCAGCGCGACCGATGCGGCGCGCGTGCCGACGCCGCCGCCGTCGACGCGGCCGAGCGCGCGCGCGTGCTCGAACTGTTCCGCACCGAAGACTGAGGGCAGGCGCACATGCATACGCTCTACCTGATCGCGATCGTCGCCGAAGCGATGTCGGGCGCGCTGATGGGCATGCGGCGCGGGATGGACCGGTTCGGCCTCGCGCTCGTCGGCGCGGTGACCGCGCTGGGCGGCGGCACCGTGCGCGACGTGCTGCTCGGCCGCTATCCGCTGACCTGGGTCGCGCACCCCGAATACCTGCTGCTGACGCTCGCGGCGGCGACGTTCGCGTCGATGACGGCGACGCACGTCGCGCGGCTGAAGTCGCTGTTCACGGCCGTCGACGCGCTCGGGCTCGCGGCGTTCTCGATCATCGGCTGCGACGTCGCGGCGACCGTGAACGGCAGCCCGGTCGTGATCGTGCTCGCCGGCGCGATCACCGGCGTCTGCGGCGGGATGCTGCGCGATCTGCTCTGCAACGAGATGCCGCTCGTGCTGCGCAGGGAGCTGTACGCGAGCGTCGCGCTGCTGACGGGCGGGCTGTATGTCGGCATGAAGGCGGTCGGCGCCGCGGAAGGCTTCGCGACCGTCGCCGCGCTGGCCGCGGGATTCGCGCTCCGGATGCTCGCCGTGCGGCGCGGCTGGCGGTTGAAGGCGTTTCACACGGCCGACGCCGGCTGACGCCGCCGCCGCGCGCGCTGTAGTCGCTCATTGGCCGCTCAGGCGGGCACGATGACGGGCGCGACGCCGTCGCCCGCATCGACGAGCCGCACGCGAAAGCCGTAGCAACGTTCGATCAGCGCGGGGCGCAGCACGTCGGCGGGCGCGCCGTCGGCGACGATCGCGCCGCCCGCGAGCATCGCGATGCGATCCGCATGGCGCGCGGCGAGATTCGGATCGTGGACGATCGTCAGCACGCCGAGGCACCAGTCGCGCGACAGGCGCCGAACCGTGTCGAGCAATTGATGCTGGTGCGCGAGGTCGAGCGCGGCGGTGGGTTCGTCTAGCAGCAGGTAGCGCGGCGCGTGTGCCGCGTCCGCCGACGGCCAGAGCTGCGCGAGCACGCGCGCGAACTGCACGCGGGCGAGCTCGCCGCCCGACAGCGTCGTCACGTCGCGCGTGTCGAGTGTCGATGCGCCGGCGAGCGCGAGCGCCTGCGACGCAATCTCGCCGTCCTCGCGCGCGAGTGCGCCCGCGGCGCGCGTGCGGGTAGCGGCCGAGCAGCACGATGTCGCGCGCGCCGAACGCGAACGCGGGCCGCGAGGCCTGCGGCAGCACCGCGCGCAGCCGCGCGAGGCGCGTCGCGTCGATCGCGTGAAGCGGCTCGCCGTTCAGCGCGACGTCGCCGCGCACCGTCGCGCCGCGCGCGCGGCCGCCGGCCGGCAGGTCGCCCGCGAGCGCGCCGAGCAGCGTGCTCTTGCCCGCGCCGTTGCGGCCGAGCAATGCGGTGACGCAGCCGGGCGCGATCCGGATCGACAGATCGTCGAGGACGACGCGGCCGTCGCGCGCGACGTGGAGGTGTTCGGCAGTCAGCATGGCGTTCGATCGGATGTCGGTTCGCGCGGCGGCGCGGCGGGTCGAGAAAGGCTGCGCGCGTTCCCGTTCGGAATTGGGGCGGCGAATGTCTTGACGCGGCAGGATGCTTGACGCGCGCGGGCGTTTGCCGCACGCGGACGATCTGGTTGCGTGCGCAACGTCATGCTCCCAACGCGCCGCGCCGCTTCCTCAGCAGCGCGAGAAAGAACGGCGCGCCGATCAGCGCGGTGAGGATGCCGAGCGGAATCTCGGCCGGCGCGGCGAGCGTTCGCGCGGCGAGATCGGCGGCCACCGCGAGCAGCGCGCCGAAAAGCGCCGCGCCCGGCATCACGATCCGCTGATCGGGGCCGGCCGCGAGCCGCACGCAATGCGGCGCGACGAGCCCGATGAAGCCGATCGCGCCGGTGCATGACACGAGCGCGCCGACGCACATCGCGGCTCCGACGAGCACGCGCCGCTTCACGCGCGACACCGGCACGCCGAGATGCATCGCTTCGCTTTCGCCGAGCTGCAGCGCGTTCAGCGCGTGCCGCTCGCGCGCGAGCAGCGCGCCGCCGGCGAGCGCGAACGGCGCGACGGCGGCGATCGTGCGCCATTGCGCGCCGCCGACGCTGCCGAGGCTCCAGAACGTCAGCGAGCGCAGTTGCACATCGTCGGCGATGTACGTGAGGAGCCCGATCGCCGCGCCGGCGAGCGCGTTGATCGCGATGCCGGCGAGCAGCAGCAGCGGCAGCGCGAGCCGGCCGCGCGCGACCGCGAGCCGGTAGACGAGCGCCGCGACCGCGAGCGCGCCGGCGAACGCGGCGACGGGCAGCAGGCCGAGCACGACCGGCGCCGCGACGAGCGGGCCGAGCACGATCAGCGCCGACGCGCCGAGCGCCGCGCCGCTCGATACGCCGATCAGGCCCGGATCGGCGAGCGGATTGCGAAAGAGCCCCTGCATTGCCGCGCCGGCCGCGCCGAAGCCGGCGCCGACGAGGAGCGCGAGCGCGACGCGCGGCACGCGGATGTCGACGAGCACCGCGCGCGCCTGGCGCAGCGCGGCGTCGCCCGCGAGCTGTGCGTCGGTCGCGGCGAGCGCGTCGAGCAGTTGCGCGGGCGAGAGCCGGTACGCGCCGAGGCAGAGCGCGGCGATCGACGCGGCGGCGAGCGTGGCGGCGAGCGCGGCGAGCGTCCATCGCGCGCGCCGCCGGCGCAGCGCGGCGATGGCCGACGAGGCGAGCGCCGGACGGCGCTCGGCGGGCGTCGGGTCGACCGAAGGGGAACGGGCGGCGAGGCTCATCGTGAGGAATCGAACGGGATGGGCGGCGAGACGGCCGACGCGCGTGCACGGCGGCCGCCGACAAGCGGCGCGAGCCGGGCGGCAAGCGTCGCGTCGCGGCGCGCGATGTCATGCGCGTTGGCGCTGGCCGAATGAGCGCGTGCAGCCAAGACAACTTCAGGAACCCGAACGATCGCCAATGTGCGATGTGCGGTGCGGCGTGCCGCGACGCGCTGGATGACACGCCGTCGAAGCCGCGCGTTCATGCGAGCACGCTGTTCAAGCGCCGCTGCAACGCGGCGACCGCCTGCGGCAGACGCGGCCCGAAGCCGAGCAGAAACAGCGCATCGAGCGACACGACGCGCCGCGCGCGCGCGGCCGGCGTCGCGTCGAAGCCGGGCGCGGCGAGCAGCGCATCGCGTCCGCCGGCCGCCCGCAGCCCTTCGTCCGAGATCAGCACGACGTCGGGCGCCGCCGCGACGAGCGCCTCGGCGGTCAGCGGCTTGTAGTGATCGAATCCCTGCATCGCGTTGTGCGCGCCCGCATAGCGGATCATCGCGTCGGCGGCCGTCTGTTGGCCGGCGGCGAGCGCCTGGTTGCCGGTGTGGTTCAGCACGAACAGCACGCGCGCGGGCGTGCGCTGCGGCGTGTGCGGCGGCGCGGCGTCCACCGCCGCGCGCGTCGCGAGCCAGTCGCGATCGAAGCGGGCGAGCAGCATGTCGCCCGTGGCCTGCAGCGACAGCGCATCGGCGACGCCGCGAATCTTGCGGCGCACCGATTCGACGTCGTGCGCCTCGTCGAACGTCGTGACGGCGACGCCCGCGCGCGTGAGCTGCGACAGCGCGGCCAACGGCCGGCTTCCGCGACGCGGTTCACCTGTCGAGTGGCACCAGGATTTTTCCTATTATCCGCATACGAACCCGAAACTGGTCGCGTGTCTCGTCTACCTCGACGACGCCGGCGAGGACAATGCATGCCTGCGCGTGTTGGCCGGCTCGCATCGCGCGTCGATCTACGATCATACGGAGCACGGCTATTTTCGCGGCAAGGTCGCCCTCGCGAATCTGCCGGCGGGGTGTACGGAGATGACGGCCTCCGGCGGCGCTGGCACGGTGGTCTTCCTGCATTGCAAGGCTTTGCATCGTTCCGATTCGAATCGCTCGGAACACTATCGCCGCTGCTTCATTCCCGCGTACCGCGCCGCCGACGCGCTGCCGATCTACTACGGGCCGCATGCCGCGCACAACGAGCCGGGAACCTATCTGCTGCGCGGGCAGCGCCGTCCGGTCGCGCTGAGCGAGGCCGGGGAATACCCGCTGCCGATCACGGAGAAGGCCTTCAACTCGCTCTATGCGCTTCAGCAAGGCGAGCACTTGCTCGCCGACGAACTGCACACTCGCTCGAGCGGATACGCGACGCACGTGCAGGCCGCAGCGCAAAAGTGACGAGGGCGCGATGAATCCGCATGTCCTGGTGATGAACCGCTGGCCGCAGTATCGGAACGATCGTCAGTGGGATCATGAACTCTGCCGCTACGACGACATCGTTGCGCCGCATTGCGATGTCAGCTATCTGTGCGACGATGAGGGCCGTCGCGGCGTGCCGGCTACGGCCGATCCCAGCCGCGTGCATGCCGTCGCCGATTTCGACGATATCGGCGCGTTGCTCGAGCGGGTGGCGAGCGTGATCGACATCCACGGGCCGATTACGCACGTGCTGGCGTTTTCGGAATATTTGCTCGATTCGGCGGCAGTCGTCAGGGCGCATTTCGGCATTCCGGGGCATTGGCCCGACGACGTCGACCGGTTTCGCGACAAGACCGAGATGAAGCGGTTGCTGCGGGCGGCGGGCATTCGCGTGCCGGCGTGGTTCGCATGTGACGGAGCGGACGACGTCGATGCGCGCGCGCTCGAACTGGGATTCCCGCTGATTCTGAAACCGGTGCGCGGCGCGTCGAGCAAAGGCGTGCTGAAAGTGGCGTCCGCTGATGCGTGGCGCCGCGTCGTCGAAACGAGCGATCTTCGCGGGTTCGAGATCGAGGAGTATATCGACGGCGACATTCTCCACGTGGACGGCGTGGTCGATGCCGCCGGGCAGAGCGTGTTCGCGTCGGTCAGCCGGTATGTCTCGTCTTGCCTCGATTTCGAATCCGGCGCGCCGCTCGGCTCGGTCGTGCAGACCGAATCTCCCGCGACGGCCGCGTGCCGCTCGTTTGCGGCCGCCTGTCTGCAGGCGCTCGGATTGCGCAGTTCGGCATTCCATCTCGAGTTGTTCGACCGCAACGGCGAACTCACCTTTCTCGAAATCGGTGCGCGCGTGCCGGGCGCCGACGTGCCGTACGTCCTGCATCGCGTTTTCGGCGTCAATCTGTTCCGGATGTGGGTCGACGTCGTGCTCGGTCGCCCGATACAGCCGCTGCGGCCGGCGGCCACGAGCGGCGGCTGGCTGACGATTCCGCGCCCGGGCCCGCTGCCGCGCAAGGTGATCGCGGCACCCTCCCTGATCGGACGCGTGCCGGGACTCTATCGCGAGCTGGTTCCCGCCGCGGGCGAGATGCTGGCCGACACCGGCGGCGGCTATACGCACCTGCAGGGCGGGCGTTTTCTCGTCGAAGGCGACAGCGAAGCGCAGGTGCTCGCTTCGATGAGCGCGATCAGGGCGCAATACGTGCTGGAAACTGTCCCCGCGTAAAGCGCTTTTCCGTTTGACCGTTCAATGGAGGCTCTGGATGCAAACCTTATCTCATGCCGAACTGCTCGCGAAGAAGTGCGTGGTTTTTGCCGAAGGTTGCTTCGGACTGTTCACGAGCAAGGTCGCGGCGTCGTATCTTCGCTACCGGCCCGACCGCTGCCTCGCCGTGATCGATAGCACCCAGGCCGGCAAGCGCGTGGAGGAGGTGATCGGCTACGGCGGCGACATCCCGATCGTGGCGGACATCGAGCGCGCGCTGGAATTCGATCCGGAGGTGCTGTTCATCGGCAAGGGGCTGCATTCCGCGCAATTGCCGCCGGGCTGGAAGGAGCCGATTCGCATCGCGATGCAGCGCGGCCTGCATGTGATCAACAGCATCCATTTCAGACTGCGTACCGATCCCGATCTCGCAAAAGCCGCGGACGAGGCCGGTATCGCGATCTGGGAGACGAAGGAGCCGGTTCCGCTCGAGCTCAACAAGGCGCGCGTGCTCGAGCTGAACTGTTTCGTTGCGCACACGTGCGGCAGCGATTCGAATATCGGGAAAAAGACCACGGCGCTCGAGATTACCCGCGAGGCGAACCGACGGGGTATTCGCACCGGATTCGCGGCGACGGGGCAGACCGGCATGCTGATCTCCGGCACCGGGATCGTCGTCGATTGCATTCCGAGCGATTTCGTCGCCGGCGCCGCGGAACGGGTGGTGCTCGACGCGGCCGTCGGGAACGACTGGGTCGTGCTCGAAGGGCAGGGATCGCTCAATCACATCGGCGCGAGCGGCATTGCGCTCGCGCTGCTGCATGGCGGTTTGCCGCATGCGTTGATCTTTTGCCACCGGCTCGGGCTCGAGCGCACGAAAGTCTGGAATACGAAGATTCGGCCGCTTCCGGAGCTGATCCGTCTGAACGAGGCGCTGACGGTTTTCGAACGGCCAGCGAAGGTCGTGGCGATCAGCGTCAACAGCGCGGGCCTGAGCGACGACGCGTACCGTAGCGAAGTGCGGCGGTTGCAAGAACAGACCGGCTTGCCCGTCGTCGATCCGTGCCGTGACGGAGCTGGCCTGCTCGTCGATGCGCTGCGCGCGTATCAGCAAATGCACGATGCGCGCCGGCCGGTTGGGGAGGCCGCGCAATGAAGGACGCGATCGTCTTGTTGATGCACCAGGGCAATTCGTTTACGCGCGAGCTGAATGCGCTGCTCGCCACGCGCGACATCGCGATCGTCGCGATCAGTTCGCTGCCGCCCGATCAGGATGTGTTCGATCGCAACAAGCCGCTGCTCGACGACTGGGTGCTCGCCGAGCGCGCCGAGCTTGCGCAGGCCGACATCGACGAGGCGGTCCGGACGTTCGAGCGGCGCGGATACCGGCTGCTGGCGGCCATCGCGACTTTCGAGGGCTATCGCTTGCTGATGGCCGATTTGAATCGCGCGCTCGGTACGCGCGATGCGCCGCGCGAGGCGCTGGAGCTCGGGCTCGACAAGTTTCGCTGCCGGGACTTTCTCCGCCGTGCCGGATTGAGCGCTGTCGAGTGCATTCCGCTTGACGCCGACGCCGACGCCGACGGCGACCCGGCGCGGCTCGATCTGGACCCGTCGCGCCGCTGGTTCGTCAAGCCGGTGCGCGGCGCCGCGTCGTTCGGATGCTTCATTCTGGATAGCGCGCGCGATCTCGACGATCTGCCGAGAATGCGCGCGCAGATGCTTGGCGACCGAAAGCTGTCGGCCATCTTCATGGGCAAGTACGGCTTCTTCGCGGAGGAATACGTCGAGGGCCGGAATTCAGCTTCGAGCTCGTCGCGTCCGGGCAGCCGCGCGTCGTTTGCATTCACGAGAAGGCGCGGGTCGAACGGCGGCGGCGAACGACGCTCGAAAGCATGTCGATTTCGCCGCCGATTTCATTGCCGCGCGACACCTTGCTGGAAGGCGCGCGATTCGTCTGCGAATGCCTGACGCGCATCGGTCTGACGGAGGGCGCGTATCACGTCGAGATGAAGTACTGGGAGGCGAAGCAGCGCTGGGAAATCATCGAGGTCAACCCGCGCATGGGCGGCAGTCTGATCAACGCCAGCACCGAGCGCGTGACCGGCGTGTCGATGCTCGAGATGTGGCTGCGGGCGCTGCTGTTGAAGGACGACGCCGAGCGCGCGGTGCTTCACGCGTTCATCGATCGCGTGTCGCAGCTCGCGCGCCTCGACGATCCCGCCGAGCAGCGGGCCACCGTATTCGTCAGCAAGTACGGTGAAAAAGGCCGCACGATCGAGTCGATCGGCTATGACCCGGCCGGATGCGCGCCCGACTTGATCGAGCTGCACGGCAAGCCGGGGCTCACCCTCGAGGATTCGGATCGAGCGATCTGCGTGATGGACGCGCTCTGGGCAGTCGACAGACAGACGCTCGCGCAATCGGTCGAACTGCTCGAGCGCGAATCAGATGCGCGTTTCCGGATCAGCTATCGCGAATAGCGGATGCCCGCCGGCTTGGCGCCGGAGGGTGCGTTTTTTCTCAATCCAGTCCAAATCCAGTCGAGAGCTCATGCTCATGATCGATCTATCTCATCCGGCGTTTCAGGTGCATCTCGGCGGAAAGCTGCAGGTGACGGGCAGAGTGGGCATCGAGACCCGCGAAGACCTCGCCCGTGTCTATACGCCCGGTTTCGCCCGAGTCGCCGCAGCGATTCATCGCGACCCGGAACTGATCCGGCGCTATACGATTCGCCAGAACACCGTCGCGATCGTGACTGACGGCACGGCCGTATCCGGCATCGGCGACGTCGGGCCGCAGGCCGCGCTTCCGGTGATGGAAGGCAAGTCGCTCGTGTTCCGCCGTTTCGCAGGCATCAACGCGGTGCCGATCTGCGTCGACACGCGTGACAGCGGCGAGATCGTCGATACCGTGGCCCGCATCGCGCCGGCTTTCGGCGCGGTGATGCTCGAGGATATCGCGGCGCCGCGCTGCTTCGAGATCGAGGCGCGGCTCGAGTCGATGCTCGGCATTCCGGTATTGCACGACGATCAGCACGCGACCGCGATTTCGGCGGGTGCCGCGCTCCTCAATGCGCTGAAGCGAATTGGCAAGCGGATCGATGAAATCAAGGTTGTGATGGTGGGGGCAGGAGCGGCCGGCACCGGCTGCGCGAAGCTGTTCAAGCAGCTCGGGGTGGCGCGGCTGATCGCGTGCGACCGCGCCGGCGCGATCCATCGCGAACGGGCCGATCTCAATATCGCGAAGGCGTGGTTTGCCGAGCATACGAACGACGCGTGCGAGACCGGCACGTTGCGCGACCTGCTGGCGGGGGACGTGTTTCTCGGCGTGTCGGGGCCGGGGTGGTGACGGCGGGTGATATCGGCTCGATGGCGCGCGCGATCCGATCGTCTTTGCGCTGGCGAATCCAGAGCCGGAAATTCTGCCGGCGGACCTGCGGACGACGTCGGCCATCGTCGCGACGGGCCGCAGCGACCTGCCGAACCAGATCGACGGCGGGCTGGCCTATCCGGGGCTCTTCCGCGGCGTGCTGGACAGCCACGCGCGGGCTTTCACAGACGCGATGAAACTGGCCGCCGTGCACGCGCTGGCAGGCCTCGTCGACGTGGATCAACTCGACGCCGGCTGCATCATTCCGGACATCTTCGACGAGCGGGTCATGCCCGCCGTCGCGGCAGCGGTAGCCGGTGCGGCATGACAGCGCTGCCTGGAACCGGCGCGGCCCGCGCGGACGGCATGGCGGCGGCTTGTCGCCATGCCGGGCGTTACGCTGCAAGATGCTCGGCAGCGCTTTTCAACACGACCTGCTTGAGCTGATCGAGCGCGGGCGACAGCTTCCGGTGGGCACCATGCAGGCAAAGGTCGACCGAAGGCAGTTCCGGGAGGCCGTCCTGCGTGCCGAGCCGCCGCAGCGCGGACGGAATGCCCGTGGCCGTGCGCAGCGTGATGCCGAGGCCCGCGGCGACGCCCGCCCACAGGCTGTTCAGGCTCGCGGTGGTGTAGGCAAGCCGCCACGAGACGTTCGCGTCGTCGAGCGCCTGCACGCCTATGCGGCGGAACAGGCAGGGCGGATTGTAGAGCGCGAGGTCCAGCGGGCCGTCGGGGTTCGAGAGGGGTTCGACGTTCGCCGGACCGATCCACGTCATCGGCAGCCGCGCGACGTGCTCGGCGTCGGGCGCGTCTGATGATCGAGGGCGAGGACCAGATCGAGCTCCCCTTTGTCGAGACGTTCGAGCAGCAGGCGATTGGGTTCGACCGCAACTTCGACGCGCACGGCGGGATGGGTTTTCTTGAATGCGCCGAGGACGGCGGCAGCCAGGTTTCCGCGAAATCGCCCGGCAGCCCGAAACGTACGCTGCCTTCGAGCACGGCGCCGCGCACCGAGCGTATGGCTTCGTCGTTGAGGTCGAGAATGCGTTTCGCATAGGAGAGGATCACGTCGCCCGCGTCGGTCAGCACGAGTCCGCGCCCTTGGCGGCGAAACAGCGGCAGGCCGACTTGCTCCTCGAGCTTGCGGATTTGCTGACTGATTGCGGATTGGGATCGGCCGACGCGCTCCGCCGCGCGATTCAGGCTGCCCAATTGATGAGCGGCCAGCAGCGTTCGCATCACATCCATATCGAGATTCGGTGGAGACATGATTCAGTTTTCCCGCAGCGTCGATGCAGAATTATCGCATTTCTTCCTGAACCGTTTGGCTATCATCGAG
>NZ_LNJT01000001.1:0-310876 GCF_001636105.1 Burkholderia sp. MSMB1589WGS | reverse complement strand
CGCCCGATGCACACATGCGGCCGTTCATTTCCGGTTGTTTCGTCGACGTCCGGACAAGACGCGCTGTCGGCCGATATCCGAATCCACGTGAGATCCGCAGCGGGTTGCGCGCTTGCGGCAACACCACGTTAAGCCGTTCGTCGCGACGCCGCCGTGCCAATGCGCGATCTGACGGAGGATGAAGCGAGCGTCGGCTGCATGGATTCGTGCCGTGGCGGCGATCCGGCTCGATTGGCTGTCCTGCCGGTTTCAAGAGGGCGACTGCACGCAGCCGGCTCGCGCGCCGTGAGCCGCGCGCATTGCCCGTCAGACGGGCATCTGCCGCTGCGCGGCAGCCGCGACGGCCCGCTTCGGCTTCAGGCTCGCCGACCAGCGCATCGCCGGCAGCTCGAACATCCGGTAGAACAGGTACGCGACGGGGACGACGGCCGCGATGAACGCGAACGACGGCCAGATCGACAACTGCAGCTCCGAGCGATACAGCACCGACGCCAGGCACACGAAGAACGGCAGGTGGATCAGGTACAGCGAATAGCTGAAGTCGCCGAACCACGACAGCGCCCGCATCGGCACGGACGCGGACACGGGCCGCGCGAGCGCCGCGTACAGATAGCATGCGAAGCCGGCTGCCCATAGCTGAAACGCGCCATACTGCCCGAAATGGAACGCGACGCAGCCGAGCGCGACGCCGGCCGCCGCGGCCGCGTACCAGAGCCGCGACGGCGCCGGCGTGGCGTGCGCGTCGCGTTGCGCGCGGACGTCGGCGATCCACGCGCCGACCGTCCAAGACAGCCAGTACGACGTGAAGAATTGCAGATCGTGCCGTTCGAGCAGCCAGGCCGACACGACGTTGACGAGCGCGATCGCGACGACGACGGGCAGCATCCCGAAGCGGCGTCGCGCCGCGAAGAGGAGCGGATAGATCGCGTAGAACTGCACTTCGAGCGACAGCGTCCACAGCGCGCCGTTCGAGCCGTACGTGTAGCCCGCGACGCCCTGCAGCGACAGCAGGTTGACGACGAACGACGTGAGCCCGATGTCGCGGATCTTGTGGCTGACGGGCTCGAACTGCAGGCTGACCGAATCGAACACGAGCGTCGCGACGAGCGCGGCGAGCAGCACCGGGTAGATGCGCGCGAAGCGGCGCCCCAGAAGTTCGGCGCGTTGAGCCGGTATGACGGATCGGCGGCGAGCTTGAGCGCCGCGTTGCGATGGATGCAATAGCCGCTGATCACGAAGAAGATCGGCACGCCGGCCGAGCCCCATGCGAACGGAAACGTCAGGTAGCCGGCGATCGCGCTCGGGTCGAGCGAATGGCCATACGTCCGATGGAAGTGCTGCATTCCCACCCACGCGACCTGCCGGCAGTGGAAGTACGCGACAAGCAGCGCGGCGAAGCCGCGCAGCGCGTCGATCAGGTGTTCCTTGTGGTCGGTGGCGCTCGGCCGCGCACCCGACGCCATGCTCGAAGCATTCATGCGATCCGGTTCCTTGCAATGAGAAAGGCGCAAAAGGCGCCATTCGATCGTAATCCGCAAGAAATCCGGACGGGAGAATAAAAAAATCGCCTATTGAATAAGATGTAATTAAACGTATCCGTTCGTAACGGTTCTCACGTTGCGGCATGGCGGCAAATTATTTATCGATTTTTTTCTGATAGCTTGAGATCCCATGTCGATTGAAGGAAGGAGTGCGCGATGGACATGCATTGGATTGCAAGCGGCGCCGTATTGCTCGTGATGGCCGTTCTGTCGGCCTATCGGGACGCATTGAAGAACGAGCCGATCAACCGTTTCGGCTTCGGTCGCGGCGGCGCGCCGTATTCGGAGGAATTCGAATAATTGAACGCGCCGGATCGAATCGGTAAATTGTCGCGAAGCACCCGGCGGGTCGGCAAGATCGACCGACTTCGCGGCGATTATCCGAATATGCTTATATCCGGACAACTCTTTCATATTAATGAGAGCAGCGCCGGAGCGAGCGGATCTTTATTCAGATTGATGGGTTGCCGGCGCGTCGAATGCCGATGCGCACCGTCCGTCGAGCGCAGCCGCGCCCGGCGTGCGCCCCCGACATTTGACGTCCGGCCAATCGTCAACACTTTCGGGATGCGATCATGTTGAAAGTCACCAAAGCCGTGTTCCCCGTTGCCGGTCTCGGCACACGGTTTTTGCCCGCCACCAAGGCGAGTCCGAAGGAAATGCTGCCCGTCGTCGACAAGCCGCTGATCCAGTATGCGGTCGAAGAGGCGATCAATGCGGGCATCACCGAGATGATCTTCGTGACGGGCCGCAGCAAGCGCGCGATCGAAGATCACTTCGACAAATCGTTCGAGATCGAATCCGAGCTCGAGGCGCGCGGCAAGGAAAAGCTGCTCGAGCTCGTGCGCGGCATCAAGCCGAGCCACGTCGACTGCTTCTACGTGCGCCAGCCGGCCGCGCTCGGCCTGGGCCACGCGGTGCTCTGCGCGGAGAAGCTCGTGCACGGCGAACCGTTCGCGGTGATCCTCGCCGACGATCTGCTGCACGGCGACCAGCCGGTGCTCAAGCAACTCGTCGACGTCTTCAACCACTATCACAGCTCGGTGATCGGCGTCGAGACGATCGAGCGCGAGGACAGTCGCTCGTACGGCGTCGTCGAGGGCCGCGAGTGGGAAGAGGACATCATCAAGCTGTCGGGCATCATCGAGAAGCCGGCGCCCGAGCATGCGCCGTCGAATCTCGCGTCGTCGGGCGCTACGTGCTGATGCCGAGCATCTTCGAGCATCTGCGCAAGATCAAGCCGGGCGCGGGCGGCGAGCTGCAACTGACGGACGCGGTGCAGTCGCTGCTGACCGAGGAGCAGGTGCTCGCGTACCGCTACTACGGCACCCGCTTCGACTGCGGCAGCAAGCTCGGCTATCTGAAGGCGACGGTCGAGCTCGCGCTCCAGCATCCGGAAGTGGGCCGCGAATTCGAGGCGTACCTGCGCAACTGCCTGCCGGTGCTCGCCGCGGTCGCTTAGCATCCCTGTCTTTTGACGTCCAAGGTGTGTGGTGGTTGTTCCGTTGGCCCCGGTTCTCGCGAGCCGGGGCATTTTTGTATCCGGACGGAGCGGAGCGAGGCGGGAAGGCGCTCGCCGCGGCACGCGCCCATGCTCCGGCGCGCCGGTCAGCGCGCGGCCGGACGTTCGCTCGGCGCGAACCGGCGGCGCAGCGCGGCGTCGAGCGGCTTCTTGTAGTCGAGCACGCGCTTTTCCAGGTACTGCCACGACAGATGCGCGAGCAGCACCGCGAGCAGGAATTGCAGGATTTCGGGCAGCAGTTCCTGCAGCGCGGGCGGAACGCGCAGCCGTTCGTAGAGGCCCGGCATCACGCCGATGCGCTCGGGAATCAGGTTGTGGAACAGATAGAACCCGTAGCTGATCGTGCCGAGGTACGCGAGCGGCGCCCGCTCGAGCAGCGAGACGGCCGGATGTTCGGGACGGCTCACGATCCAGAACAGCAGGATGGCGATCGACACGCCAAGGCCGATGTCCGCGACGCCGCCCGCCGTCGCGGAAAGCGGTGCGGCCCATAGCGCGAGCGTCGCGCAGAACGCGGCGCCCGCCGCGCCGATCCACGGCATCAGCGCGCCCGCGACGCCTTCGGGCGCCGCCGCGCCGCCGCTGCGCAGGATTGCGCCGATGCCGCCGAGCGCGATCAACGCGAAATTCCACGGCGAAAACGCGTAAATGAGCACGGGCGACGCGTGCTGCAAATAGAGCAGCAGATGCGCGGCGGCGGCGAGCGCGACGGTCGCGGCGCAAATCGCGAGATGGCGCGATGCGCGGGTGGCGAGCAGCACGATCGGCGCGATCAGGTAGAACTGCTGCTCGACGGCGAGGCTCCAGAAGTGCGACGTGCTGCCCGGCCAGCCCTCCTTGACGACGCCGATCCAATAGTCCGATAGAAACACCGCGTGCCAGCGCAGCCCGAGATCGACGTCGTGCTGATAGAGATGGCGATGCGCGATCGCGATCGCGGCGAGCAGCAGGTAGTAGACGGGCAGGATGCGCAGCGCGCGCTTGCCCGCGAACAGCCAGAACGCGTAGCGGCGGCACGACGTGCCGCGCTCGATCGCGAGCCGGCTGCGGTGCAGCTCGCCGACGATCAGGAAGCCGCTGATGAGGAAGAACGTCCAGACGCCGATCTGGCCGACGTCGACCGCGCCGAAGTGCGGCGCGGTGCGACAGGAAGACGAGTGTGACGGCGACGGCGCGCAGGCCGTCGAGCCCTCTCACGTGTTTGACTGCGCGCATTCCAGGTCCCAAGCGATGCGATGCCGACGTGCGGCATTCCGGAAGCGCTCATCGCGGCGCTGCGCGACTCGGCGTGAAGGACATCACCTGCATCAGCAACAACGCGGGCGTCGACGGCTTCGGCCTCGGCCTTCTGCTCGAATCCCGGCAGATCAAGAAGATGATTTCGTCGTACGTCGGCGAGAACAAGGAGTTCGAGCGTCAGTATCTGTCGGGTGAGCTCGAGCTCGAGTTCACGCCGCAAGGCACGCTCGCCGAAAAGCTGCGCGCGGGCGGCGCGGGCATTCCGGCGTTCTTCACGCAGACGGGCTACGGCACTGTGATCGCCGAAGGCAAGGAGACGCGCGAGTTCGACGGCAAGCATTACGTGCTCGAGCCGTCGCTCACGGCCGACGTCGCGCTCGTGAAGGCGTGGAAGGCCGACAAGTCCGGCAACCTGATCTACCGCCGCACCGCGCGCAACTTCAATCCGATGTGCGCGATGGCGGCCGGATCGACGGTCGCCGAGGTCGAGGAGATCGTCGAGAACGGCGAGCTCGATCCGGATGCGATCCACACGCCCGGCATCTTCGTGCAGCGGCTCGTGCTCAATGCGACGCCGGAGAAACGCATCGAACAACGCGTCGTGCGCGCGAAAGGAGACTGAGATGGCTTGGAATCGTGACCAGATGGCCGCGCGCGCGGCGAAGGAATTGCAGGATGGCTTCTACGTGAACCTCGGCATCGGGCTGCCGACGCTCGTCGCGAATCACGTGCCGGAGGGCATCGAAGTGTGGCTGCAATCGGAGAACGGCCTGCTCGGGATTGGCCCGTCGCCGACCGAGGACGAAGTCGACGCGGATCTCATCAACGCCGGCAAGCAAACTGTGACGACGCTGCCGGGCTCGTCGATCTTCTCGTCGGCCGATTCGTTCGCGATGATCCGCGGCGGGCACATCAACCTCGCGATCCTCGGCGCGATGCAGGTCAGCAAGAACGGCGACCTCGCGAACTGGATGATCCCCGGCAAGATGATCAAGGGGATGGGCGGCGCGATGGATCTCGTCGCGGGCGTGAAGCGCGTCGTCGTGCTGATGGAGCACGTCGCGAAGGGCGATCAGCACAAGATCCTCGAAGAATGCGCGCTGCCGCTGACGGGCGTCGGCGTCGTCGACCTGATCATCACCGATCTCGGCGTGATCGAAGTGACGCCGGAAGGCCTGAAGGTGCTCGAGCTTGCCGATGGCGTCACCGTCGACGAGATCAAGGCGAAGACGGGCGCGCCGCTCGACGTGAGCGCGGTCGTGTAACGCGGCGCGAAGGCGCGCGGGCGGCGGGGCGCACGGCTGCCGCGCTTCGTCGGCTGGGGGAATCCGATGTGGGTTCCGCGCGCGATGCGCATGCGGCAGTGAAAGAGAATGCCCCGCGTTTGCGAAGACGCGGGCGTTTTGATTGGTTGCGTCGGGCATCGGGGCGAGATGCGTCGCGCGAGCGGAAAGGGCGGCGATTCGTCGAACGCACGCAACGCCGATCGATCTGGTGCGAATCTGACTTTCCTGGCGTGCGATTGCCGGAACGGATCGATCGACCGTTTCTGTCTTGACATAGGTCGCACGGGCCGTCTTGCGTCGCGCGACCGTCCGTTTGGCCGACCGGCCGCCTGCAACGAAGCGGTTTACAATCGCTTCATCTGTTCGGCGCTTCGTCGCAACCGGAGCGCCGAGCGCTCGACCGTGCCGATCGATCGTTCGTCAGGAGCGCCGATGTCATCGAACCTTGCCACTTCCGTCTCCCCGCGCGAGCGTCGCGTGCAATGCGCGAGTCCGCTGGGCCTGCATCACGTCGCGTACACCGAATGGGGCGATCCCGCGAATCCGCGCGTGCTCGTCTGCGTGCATGGCTTGACGCGCTCGGGCCGCGATTTCGACCGTCTCGCGGCCGCGCTGTCCGACGTCTATCGCGTCGTCTGCCCCGACGTGGCCGGACGCGGCCGGTCGGACTGGCTGCCGGATCCGAAGTTCTACGGGGTGCCGCAATACGTTTCCGACGTCGTCACGCTGATTGCGCGTCTTGACGTCGAGCGCGTCGACTGGTTCGGCACGTCGATGGGCGGCCTGATCGGCCTCGCGCTCGGCGGGCTGCCGGGCACGCCGATCGGCAGGATGCTCGTCAACGACGTCGGGCCGCGCATCGAGCCCGCCGCGCTCGAGCGCATCGACGAGTACGTCGGGCTCGACAAGCGCTTCGCGACCGAGCAGGAGGGCGTCGATTACCTGACGTCGCTGTCGCTGTCGTTCGGCCCGCTCACGCCGGACGAGTGGCGCGCGTTGAACCGGCCGCTCCTCGTGCAGGATGCGGACGGCTCGTGGCGCGCACGCTACGACCCGCGGATCGCGGAGCCGTTCAAGGCTGCCACGCCGGAGACGAACGCGCAGGGCGAGGCGTGGCTTTGGCATGCGCTCGAGGCGTTCGCGGGGCCGTTGCTTGTCGTGCGCGGCGCGCAGTCGGACCTGCTGTCGCGCGAAACGCTCGATGCGATGAAGGCGCGCGGGCGGGCGGTGTCGAGCGTCGAGATCCCCGAGGCCGGCCACGCGCCCGCGTTCGTGAGCGTCGAGCAGATCGCGATCGCTCGCCAATTTTTCGTCAGGGATGCGCCGCTCGCGTCATAATACGCGGTTCGGCACCGTGCGTTCGCCGCGTGCGGCGCCGCCCACCGATCAACCATTCAACCGGGAATTCTCATGGCAGTTACTCGTCACCACGTCGGTCCCCGCCTTTCCGAAATCGCGATTCACAACGGCACCGTCTACCTCGCGGGCCAGATCGCCGAGGACACGGCGCAGGACATCAAGGGCCAGACGCGCGAAGTGCTCGCCCACATCGACCGCCTGCTCGGCGAGGCGGACAGCGACAAGTCGCATCTGCTGTCGGTGCAGATCTTCATCTCCGACATGGCGAACTTCCCGGGCATGAACGAAGTGTGGGACGCATGGGTCGCACAGGGCGCGACGCCGCCGCGCGCGACTGTTGAGGCGAAGCTCGCGAATCCCGCTTGCCTCGTCGAAGTGGTGGTGGTCGCCGCGCAACGCAACTGAGCCGACGCACGACACGTTTTTTCAGGCAGCCTGCAATACCCGACGATGACAGCCGGTTCCGCATCCTCCGCTACCGCCGCGGCGCCGTCGCTCGACGACGTTCTCGCGTTCGTGCGCGAGCACGCGGGCGACGCGCGCTTGTCGTCGGGAGAATTGCTCGCCGATCATGCGACGGGCACGTCGGCGATCATGCAGCGGCTGAACGTCGATCCGCCCGCGACGCAGGCGGCGGCGCTGTTCGCACTCGCGCCGTATCTGAGCGACCCCGAAAAGCAGATCGCCGGGCGCTTCGGCGACGAGGTCGCGCGCCTCGTCACCGACGTGCGCAAGCTGCTGCGTCTCGGCACCGTGAGCCTGCGCGCCGCGCAGAGCGCGCCCGCCGATGCGAGCCGCGACGCGCAGGCGGAGCGGCGCGCGCAGATCGAGGCGCTGCGCAAGATGCTGCTCGCGTTCGCGCAGGACATCCGCGTCGTGCTGATCAGGCTTGCGTCGCGGCTGCAATCGTTGCGCTACTATGCGGCCGCGAAAATCGAGCCGCCGCCCGACGTCGCGCGCGAGACGCTCGAAATCTACGCGCCGCTCGCGAACCGGCTCGGCATCTGGCAATTGAAGTGGGAACTCGAGGATCTCGCGTTCCGCTTCGAGGATCCCGTCACCTACAAGCGCATCGCGAAGCTGCTCGACGAGAAGCGCGTCGAGCGCGAGGCTTACGTCGCCGGCGCGATCGAGCGGCTGCAACGCGAGCTGGCGGCCGTGCACATCCCGGCCGAAGTGAGCGGCCGGCCGAAGCACATCTACAGCATCTGGCGCAAGATGCGCGGCAAGGAGCTCGACTTTTCCGAGCTCTACGACGTGCGCGCGTTTCGCGTGATCGTGCCGGACATCAGGGATTGCTACACGGTGCTCGGCATCGTTCACCACCTATGGCAGCCGGTACCGAAGGAATTCGACGATTACATCTCGCGGCCGAAGCCGAACGGCTACAAGTCGCTGCATACGGTCGTGATCGGCGACGACGGCCGCGCGTTCGAAGTGCAGATCCGCACGCAGGAAATGCACCGCTTCGCCGAATACGGCGTCGCCGCGCACTGGCGGTACAAGGAGGCGGGCGCGCGCGGCTACGGCGGCCAGTTCGCCGCGAGCGAGAAATACGACGAGAAGATCGCGTGGCTGCGTCAGTTGCTCGCGTGGAAGGACGAGATCGCGGACAGCGGCGGCTCGGACGTGAGCGGCCATGAAGCGTGGGCGCAATTGCGCGAGACGACGCTCGACGACGATCACATCTACGTGCTGACGCCGCAGGCGCGCGTGATCGCGCTGCCGCAGGGCGCGACGCCAGTCGATTTCGCGTACCACCTGCACAGCGAACTCGGCCATCGCTGCCGGGGGGCGCGCGTCGACGGCGCGATGGTGCCGCTCAACACGCCGCTCGCGAACGGTCAGACGGTCGAGATCGTCGCGGTGAAGGAGGGCGGCCCGTCGCGCGACTGGCTCAATCCGCAGCTCGGCTATCTGCGCAGCTCGCGCGCGCGCCAGAAGGTGCGCGCGTGGTTCAACGCGATCGATCAGCAGGAGAACGTCGCGCACGGCCGCGCGCTCGTCGAAAAGACGCTGCAGCGCGAAGGCAAGACGTCGGTGAATCTCGAGCACCTCGCGGCGAAGCTCGGCTTCAAGTCGCCGGACGATCTGTTTTCGGTCGTCGGCAAGGAAGAGTTCAGCCTGCGCAACGTCGAGCAGGCGTTATCCGACGCGCCGGCGCCCGAGCCCGAACCGGAGGCGCCCGCGAGCTTCGAGAAGCGCGCGAGCGGCGCGAACGTCGCGCGCGGCGCGTCGACGGGTGTGCTCGTCGTCGGCGTCGACGCGCTCCTCACGCAACTCGCCCGCTGCTGCCGCCCGGCGCCGCCCGATCCGATCAGCGGCTTCGTCACGCGCGGCAAGGGGATGTCGATCCACCGCAGCGATTGCGCGACATTCCGCCGGATGGCCGAGCGCGCGCCCGAGCGCGTGCTGCAAACCACCTGGTCCGCCGACGTGCTGGGCGGGCGGGGCGCGTCCGTCTATCCGGTCGATCTGATGATCGAGGCGTCCGACAGGCAGGGGCTGTTGCGCGACATCTCCGAAGTATTCGCGCGCGAGAAGATGAATGTGATCGGCGTGAAGACGCAAAGTCGCCGCAACGCGGCCTTCATGCAATTCACGGTCGAGGTGTCGAGCGCGTCGCAGGTGCAGCGCGCGTGCACGCTGCTCGGCGAGGTTCAGGGCGTCGTCCGGGCGGCCCGCAAGGCGTGAGCGCCGCCCGCGGGCGGCGATGCGGCAACGGCTTGCGAACTTCCCCGAACAATATGCACGAAAACACTTGCCAAGACGAAAAGAGCTCCATATAATTTCAGCTTCTTCAGGCTCGTAGCTCAGTTGGTTAGAGCACCACCTTGACATGGTGGGGGTCGTTGGTTCGAATCCAATCGAGCCTACCAACGACATTCGGCTGAATGCCTGGTTCGCCGGGCATCGGCGGCAGTAGAAAATTTCTACGCAAAAGGCGAATACGGTTATGACACCGCGAACGTTGACCGAAACCTATTCGGAGCGACGCTAGTCGAGGAACGTTTTCGCCTTGTGGTTTTGGAGTATCGGAATGCGGCCCCTCGAAAGCGGGGCCGCATTTTTTTTGTCGCGCGTTTTCATTGCCGCGTTCGCGCGTTGATAGTCTGCCGGTCACTGACGGCATCACGGAGATTGCTATATGGTTTCGATACGCTTGCCCGACGGCTCGGTTCGCCAATACGAGCATCCGGTGACGGTCGCCGAAGTGGCGGCGTCGATCGGCCCCGGTCTTGCGAAAGCTGCGCTCGGCGGCAAGCTCGACGGCGAACTCGTCGATACGTTCGCGCTGATCGATCGCGATGCGTCGCTTGCGATCGTCACCGACAAGGACGCCGACGGTCTCGACATCATTCGCCACTCGACCGCCCACCTGCTCGCCTACGCCGTGAAGGAACTGCATCCGGACGCGCAGGTGACGATCGGGCCTGTGATCGACAACGGCTTCTATTACGATTTCTCCTACCATCGCCCGTTTACGCCCGAGGATCTGGAGCAGATCGAAAAGCGCATGCAGGAGCTCGCGAAGCGGGACGAGCCCGTCACGCGCCGCGTCGTGTCGCGCGACGAGGCTGTGTCGTACTTCCGCAGCATCGGCGAGAAGTACAAGGCGGAGATCATCGAATCGATTCCCGTGAGCGACGAGATCAAGCTGTATTCGCACGGCGGCTTCACTGATCTGTGCCGCGGCCCGCACGTGCCGTCGACGGGCAAGCTGAAGGTCTTCAAGCTGATGAAGGTCGCGGGTGCGTACTGGCGCGGCGACTCGAAGAACGAGCAACTGCAGCGGATCTATGGCACCGCCTGGACGAAGAAGGAAGACCAGGACGCGTATCTGCACATGCTCGAAGAGGCGGAGAAGCGCGATCACCGCAAGCTCGGCAAGCAGCTCGACCTGTTCCACCTTCAGGAAGAGTCGCCCGGCATGGTGTTCTGGCATCCGAAGGGCTGGACGCTCTGGCAGCAGGTCGAGCAGTACATGCGCCGACGTCTCGATGCGGCCGGCTATCTCGAGATCAAGACGCCGATGATCATGGATCGTTCGCTGTGGGAAGCGTCCGGTCACTGGCAGAACTATCGCGAGAACATGTTCACGACGGAATCGGAGAAGCGCGACTACGCGATCAAGCCGATGAACTGTCCGGGCCATGTGCAGGTGTTCAAGCACGGGCTGCGCTCGTATCGCGACCTGCCGCTGCGGTACGCCGAATTCGGCTCGTGCCACCGCAACGAGGCGTCGGGTGCGCTGCACGGGCTGATGCGCGTGCGCGGCTTCGTGCAGGACGACGCGCACATCTTCTGCACGGAAGACCAGATCAACTCCGAGGCGATCGCGTTCAACAAGCTCGCGATGAGCGTCTACGCGGATTTCGGCTTCGATCGCATCGACATCAAGCTGTCGCTGCGTCCCGAGCAGCGGATGGGTTCGGACGAGACGTGGGATCACGCGGAGGAAGGGCTGCGCAACGCGTTGAAGGCATGCGGCCTCGAGTGGGAGGAGTTGCCGGGCGAGGGTGCGTTCTACGGTCCGAAGATCGAGTACCACATCAAGGATGCGCTCGGCCGCTCGTGGCAGTGCGGCACGCTGCAGCTCGACATGATGCTGCCGGAGCGGCTCGGCGCCGAGTACGTCGCCGAGGACAACAGCCGCCGCCGGCCGGTGATGCTTCACCGGGCGATCGTCGGTTCGATGGAGCGTTTCCTCGGGATTCTGATCGAGCACCACGCTGGTGCAATGCCGGTCTGGCTCGCGCCGGCGCACGCGGTTGTGCTGAATATCGCCGAAAGTCAGGCTGAATATGCTCAGACTGTTGCTCAATCGTTGCAAAAACAAGGGCTTAGAGTATCGGCCGATTTGCGCAACGAGAAAATTAGCTATAAAATACGCGAGCACACGCTCGAAAAAGTTCCCTACCTGCTCGTCGTAGGCGACAAGGAGCGTGAAGCACAAACGGTAGCCGTGCGTGCCCGTGGCGGCGTCGATCTGGGTGTCATGCCCGTCGAAGCCTTCGTTGAGCGTCTGCGTGAGGACATCCAGGCGTTCAAGTAACCGCCCTGGCAGCGCGGCTCGTTTTTTTAATTTTTAGAGGAAACGTAACATCGCTACTGATAAGTCGTCGCATCGCATCAACGGTGAAATCACTGCGCCGGAAGTGCGTCTGGTCGGGGTCGATGGTGAGCCCATCGGCATCGTGAAACTCGCCGAGGCTTTCCGTAAATCGGAAGAACTGGATGTTGACCTGGTGGAAATCGCGCCGCAGGCGTCTCCGCCGGTTTGCCGTCTGATGGATTACGGCAAGTTCAAATACCAGGAAGCCAAGAAGCAGCACGAGGCGAAGCTCAAGCAAAAGGTCATCCAGGTCAAGGAAGTGAAATTCCGCCCGGGGACCGATGACGGCGATTACAACGTCAAGCTTCGCAATCTGATGCGCTTCCTCGAGGAAGGCGACAAGACGAAGATCACGTTGCGTTTCCGCGGCCGTGAAATGGCTCACCAGGAAATCGGCATGCGGATGCTCGAGCGTCTGCGCGGCGATCTCGACGAAGTCGGTCAGGTCGAGCAGATGCCGAAGATGGAAGGGCGCCAGATGATCATGGTGCTCTCGCCGAAGAAAAAGAAGTAACGAGCGTGCCGCGCGAGCGCGGCGGTTCGATGAAGTGGTTCGGCGCGTCGCCCGGTCAGGGCGGCCGCCCGAAACAGCGGCGGTCGCGCGAGCGCACGCGCCGTACACAAGTGGACTGGGTTCCGAAGGGCGGGTTGAGGGCGCAAGCCAACCGCACACCCACCTCCATCAAATAAACTGGAGTTGTTCGTCATGCCTAAGATGAAGACCAAGAAGAGCGCTGCGAAGCGCTTCGTGGTGCGTCCGGGCGGCACCGTCAAGCGCGGTCAAGCCTTCAAGCGCCACATCCTGACCAAGAAAACCACGAAGAACAAGCGTCACCTGCGCGGCGCCACGGCAGTTCATGATTCCGATCTGAACTCCGTCCGCGCGATGCTCCCGTTCGCGTAACCCCTCAACCGATACTCACAGGAGAGAAACATGCCTCGAGTCAAACGTGGGGTAACCGCACGGGCCCGTCACAAGAAGATCATCAACCTGGCCAAGGGTTATCGCGGCCGTCGCAATAACGTCTACCGCATCGCCAAGCAGGCGGTGATGCGCGCCGGTCAGTATGCGTACCGCGACCGCCGCAACAAGAAGCGTGTGTTCCGCGCATTGTGGATCACGCGTATCAACGCGGCCGTGCGTCAGCACGACATGACCTACAGCGTGTTCATCAACGGCCTGAAGAAGGCGTCGATCGAACTCGACCGCAAGGTGCTGGCCGACATGGCGGTGTTCGACAAGGCAGCCTTTGCCGCGATCGTGAAGCAGGTGAAGGCCGCCGTTGCAGCCTAATTGCGAAATTAGCACTGCGTGGTGAGCTGCAGCGATGTTCCGGTAGTCGCGGCCGCTGCAGCGAAAACGGGGCTCTTCCGAGCCCCTTTTTTGTTGGGTCGGGCGTTTCGCTCGACATGCACAACTGACGTTGGAAGTGATGGGATCAATGGATCTGGACCAGATTGTCGCCGACGCGCAGCAGTCGTTCGAAGGGGCTGCGGATATCACCACGCTCGAGAACGAGAAGGCGCGGTTTCTCGGCAAGTCGGGCGCACTGACCGAGCTGCTGAAGGGCCTCGGCAAGCTCGATCCCGAAGCGCGCAAGATGGAAGGCGCGCGCATCAATGTCGCGAAGCAGCAGGTCGAAGCCGCGCTCAACGCGCGCCGTCAGGCGCTCGCCGACGCGCTCCTGAACCAGCGTCTCGCCGCCGAGGCGATCGACGTCACGCTGCCCGGCCGCGGAGCGGGGACAGGCAGCCTCCATCCCGTGATGCGCACGTGGGAGCGCGTCGAACAGATTTTCCGCTCGATCGGCTTCGACGTGGCCGACGGCCCGGAGATCGAAACCGACTGGTACAACTTCACCGCATTGAACAGCCCGGAGAACCATCCGGCGCGCTCGATGCAGGACACGTTCTACGTCGACGGCAAGGACGCGGACGGCCGTCCGCTGTTGCTGCGCACGCATACGAGCCCGATGCAGGTTCGCTACGCGCGGATGAACCGGCCGCCCATCAAGGTGATCGCCCCCGGTCGCACGTACCGCGTCGACAGCGACGCGACGCACTCGCCGATGTTCAACCAGGTCGAAGGCCTGTGGATCGACGAGAACGTGAGCTTCGCGGATCTGAAGGGCGTCTATACCGATTTCCTGAAGAAATTCTTCGAGCGCGACGACATCCTCGTGCGCTTCCGTCCGTCGTATTTCCCGTTCACCGAGCCGTCGGCGGAAATCGACATGATGTTCGAGCACGGCAAGAACGCCGGCAAGTGGCTCGAGATTTCCGGCTCCGGCCAGGTGCACCCGACCGTGGTCCGCAACATGGGGCTCGATCCCGAGCGCTATATCGGCTTCGCGTTCGGCAGCGGCCTCGAGCGGCTGACGATGCTGCGCTACGGTGTGCAGGACCTGCGTCTGTTCTTCGAGAACGACCTGCGCTTCCTGCGGCAGTTCGCGTAACGGCGCGACCGTCTCGCTCCGCGCCCGGCCGGCCTGTCGAGGCGGCGCGCCGGGCCTCGATCTAACCTGTTTCGAACGTGGATATCCATGCAATTCCCTGAATCCTGGTTGAGAACCTTTGTCGATCCGCAACTGACGACGGACGAGCTGTCGCACGCGCTGACGATGGCGGGGCTCGAGGTCGAGTCGCTGCGCCCGGCCGCGCCGCCGACCGAGAAGATCGTCGTCGGCCGCGTGCTCGAGGTGGTCAAGCATCCGGATGCCGACAAGCTCAACGTCTGCCAGGTCGACGCCGGCACCGGCGCGACGCTGCAGATCGTCTGCGGCGCGCCGAATGTCGCGCCGGGCATCAAGGTGCCGGTCGCGCTCGTCGGCGCGAAGCTGCCGCCCGCCGAAGAAGGCGGCGCGCCGTTCGCGATCAAGCTGTCGAAGCTGCGCGGCGTCGAGAGCCAGGGGATGCTCTGCTCGGCGCGCGAGCTGAAGCTTTCCGAAGATCACAGCGGCCTCATGATCCTGCCGGAAGACACGCCCGTCGGCCAGGACATCCGTGACGCGCTGAATCTCGACGACACGGTCTTCGAAATCAAGCTGACGCCGAACAAGGCCGATTGCCTGTCCGTGTTCGGCATCGCGCGCGAGACGGCCGCGATCACGGGCGCGCCGCTTGTCGCGCCCGACATCCGGCCGGTCCTTGCCGAGCTGACCGAGACGCTGCCCGTGAGGATTTCTGCGCCCGATCTGTGCGGGCGCTTTTCCGGCCGCGTGATTCGCGGCGTGAACGCGCGCGCGAAGGCGCCGCGATGGATGGTCGAGCGCCTCGAGCGCGCGGGCCAGCGCAGCGTATCGGCGCTCGTCGACATCTCGAACTACGTGATGTTCGAGCTGGGCCGCCCGTCGCACGTGTTCGATCTCGACAAGATCCACGGCGGCATCGACGTGCGCTGGGGCAAGCGCGGCGAGTCGCTCAAGCTCCTGAACGGCAACACGGTCGAGCTCGACGAGACGGTGGGCGTGATTTCCGACGATGCCCAGGTCGAGAGTCTCGCGGGCATCATGGGCGGCGACAGCACGGCCGTGACCCTCGACACGACCAACATCTATCTCGAAGCGGCGTTCTGGTGGCCGGACAGCATCCGCGGCCGCGCGCGCCAGTACAACTTCTCGACCGACGCGGCGCATCGCTTCGAGCGCGGCGTCGATTATTCGACGACGGTCGAGCACGTCGAGCGGATCACGCAGTTGATCCTCGACATCTGCGGCGGCCAGGCGGGCCCCGTCGACGATCAGGTCGTGAACCTGCCGCAGCGCGCGGCGGTCACGATGCGCGTGTCGCGCGCGAACCGGATCATCGGTGTCGAGATCGGCGAGGACGAAGTCGCGCAGATCTTCACGCGGCTCGGCCTCGCGTTCGAGCGCGACGGCGACGTGTTCCGCGTGACGCCGCCGCCGCATCGCTTCGACATCGAGATCGAAGAGGATCTGATCGAGGAAGTCGCGCGGATTCACGGCTTCGAGAAGATTCCCGCGCGTCCGCCCGTTGCGAAAAGCGAGATGCGCGTGACCGACGAGACGCGCCGCTCGATTCACGCGATCCGTCACGCGCTCGCCGCGCGCGACTACGCGGAAACGGTCAACTTCAGCTTCGTCGATGCCGAGTGGGAGCGCGATTTCGCCGGCAACGACAACCCGGTGCGCCTGCTGAACCCGATCGCGAGCCAGTTGTCGGTGATGCGCACGACGCTGTTCGGCAGCCTCGTCGGCGTGCTGCGCCATAACCTGAACCGCCGCGCCGATCGCGTGCGCGTATTCGAGACGGGGCGCGTGTTCATCGCCGACCCGGCGGTGAAGGCGGGCGAGCTCGCGGTCGAGGGCTATGCGCAGCCGAAGCGCGTCGGCGCGCTCGCGTACGGGCCCGCCGTCGACGAGCAATGGGCGGCGGCGACGCGCCAGGTCGATTATTTCGACGTGAAGGGCGACCTCGAGGCGCTGCTCGCGCCCGTCGTCGCGCGCTTCGTGAAGGCCGAGCATCCGGCGCTGCACCCGGGCCGCAGTGCGCAGATCGAGGTCGACGGCCGCGCGGTCGGCTGGATCGGCGAGCTGCATCCGCGCCTGATGCAGCAGTACGAACTGCCGCACGCGCCCGTGATGTTCGAGATCGACGCGGATGCGCTCGTCGCGCGCGCGCTGCCTGCGCCGTCGGAGGTGTCGAAGTTCCCGCCGGTGCGTCGCGACATCGCGGTTGTCGTCGATCAGAAGGTCGAAGTGCAGGCGCTTTTCGACGAAATGAAGAAGGCGCTCGCCGAGGACGCGTGCAAATTCGTCCAGAAAGTTGCGCTCTTCGACGAATTTCGTGCAAAATCAAATACTTCCAGTGGGTTGTCAGCCCACGAGAAAAGCCTTGCGTTCCGCGTCACGCTGCAGGATGCGGCCGGAACCTTGCAGGACGAGACGGTCGATCAGGCGATTCAGACCCTCGTGGACCGCATGGCTCGAGTCTATGGCGCGCGTTTGCGCGGATAGGGCGCAAAAGCGGTGGAAGCCGCCGCTTTTGTCAGTGTTTTTGTCCAAGTTTGACGCGCTGGTTTTGCAGATATGAACGACATGAACTCGAGTGAATTTGAAGCCCTTCTGACGGCGCAGCGCAGCGCCATGTCCCGCGACGTTCCGGCGTCGTCTCCCGCCGGCGATACGCCGACGCTCACGAAGGCCGAATTGGCCGAACTGCTGTTCGACAGTGTCGGCCTCAACAAGCGCGAGGCGAAGGACATGGTCGAGGCGTTTTTCGAGGTGATCCGGGACGCGCTCGAAAACGGCGAGAGCGTGAAGCTCTCGGGCTTCGGCAATTTCCAGCTACGCGACAAGCCGCAGCGGCCGGGGCGCAATCCGAAGACGGGCGAGGCGATTCCGATCGCCGCGCGCCGTGTCGTGACGTTCCATGCGAGCCAGAAGCTGAAGGCGCTCGTCGAAAACGGCGCCGAGCAGGATCTCGTGCGTTAAGCCGGCGCTTCGCTTCTGCGCGCAGCGCCCGCGCCCCTTACCGACGGTTAACTGACGATGGCGTCGACGGTTGAGAAAGTCGTGTTGCCCCCGATTCCCGCGAAGCGCTATTTCACGATCGGGGAAGTGAGCGAACTGTGTGGCGTGAAACCTCACGTACTGCGGTATTGGGAGCAGGAGTTCACGCAGTTGCGCCCGGTGAAGCGGCGGGGGAACCGCCGCTACTATCAGCACCACGAGGTGCTGCTGATCCGGCGGATCCGCGAGCTGCTGTACGAGCAGGGATTCACGATCAACGGCGCCCGCAACCGGCTCGACGCAGTCGGCAGCGAGCGGAGCGCGCCTCCCGAGCCCCACGAGCTCGAGCAGCAAGCGGCCGAGCCGGCCGCACGCGAGACGGTCGATGTCGCGCAATTGCGCCAGGCGCTGATCGACGTGATCGACGGACTCAAGCGCGGCTGAGCGCCGGGCCGGGCCGAGTGCCGTTCGACTGGCAGGCAGGCTGAAAAGCGTGGACAAAGCCGGGCGAACCCTTAGTTCGCCCGGGCTTTTTCGGACTGCTCCGCCCTTCGCCGCGGCGCGGCCGTGCGCGCGCGGCGAGGATCACGGCACGAGCGGGTCCTTCTTGCCGACGTCGACGTATAGCGTGCCGTCATGCACCATCCGCACCGAGCCGCGCGAGACCACGTCGCGGTAGTCGTAGAGGTCGAAGCGCACCCGTTGCTTCGCCGTGTCCAGAACGAGAATGCGCATGTTCAGCACGAGTACGTTGAACATCTTCGTGTCGCCGCCTTCGAGCCACAGGTAGCTGTCCGGGAGGTTCGCGGGCGGCCGCAGCGCGGGCGAATTCGGCGCGGGGCGGAACGTCAGGCGCAGACCGTCCGGTTCGACCGTCGCCTGCGACATGTGGCCGACCAGCACGGGCGGCGGGAACACTGTGTGCTGGTCGAGCACGAGCGAATCGCCGCGCAGCTCGGCGCCGCGGCGCTTGAGCGGCGCGAGCGACGACAGCTCGATGCCGAGCGCGCGCAGCAGCTTCGCCTGCGGTATGCCGAGCACCGATACCTGCGTCGGCGTGAACGCGAGATGGCGGTCGTCCAGCAGCGTGAGCGAACCCTTCATGTCGGCCGGCAGCCAGACGCCGGGCGGCACCTGGTTCCACAGCTTGATGCCGCCCTGCACGCGCAGTGCGTTGCCGTCGGGGCTCAGCTTCAGATCGTTCAGCGAGCGCGGCGAATAGTCGAGCAGATGGCGATTGAAGAGGTCGGACATCGCGTTCCAGGGCGCGAGCACCGAGCCGCTCAGGATGCGGATGTCGTACTGGTTCGGATCGTCGAGATCGACGGGCTCGCCCGCGCGCTTCGAGACGAGCTGGACGACGAGATCGTCGACGCGAAAGCCGATGTTGCCCGCGATGTAGAAGTCCGCGTTGTGCAGGTGGATCGTCGTCGTGCCGTTCGAAATATGGCGCGGGCTGAACGCCGATACGTCGCCGCCGCGCTTGGCGGCCACCTTGCGGAAGTTCGACTGCGGCATGCCGTTGTTCGGCACGATCGCGAACGCCTCCCACTGGCGGCGCGCTTCGTTGAGGCTCGACTGCTGCGCGTCGATCAGGCTGTCGTTCAAGCGCGCGGATGCGCTGCCGACGCTCGCCGCGACGGGGCGGGCGACCTGCCGATACGACGGCATCAGGATCGACAGCGCGCCGCTCGGCTCGAAGTTGAAATAGCCGGCGACGAGCTGATCGCGATAGTGATACATGTCGAATATGAACGCGTCGTCCGGGGACGCCTCGCGCGGTGGATAGATCACGATGTCCGCGTTCATCGGCATCGTCCGCATGAATTTCACGTCGCCGCCGCGCAGATACATCGCATGCTTCGGCGCGCTCTCCGGCATCGTGAAGCCCGCCTTCGTGCCGTCGTCGAGCACGAGATCGAGCCCGGCGGGCGTCAGCTTCAGCGAGACGATGTTGATCTTCAGATGGGGCGGCGGCAGCAGCTTGTCGACGTTGAGCACGAGATCGTTGCCGTTCAGCCGCACGATCGGCGTGTCGATCTTCAGCAGATCCGACACCTGCACCTTCGCGGCCCGCATCACGGGGCCCGCGTCGATGCCCGATACGTGCACGTCGGTCGGGCGGAACACGAGCGTCGAGCCGCCGCGGATCTCCAGCTTGCCCCTCAGCGAGAACGGCACCCAGCCGTCGCGCTGCATGTCGCCGCGGATGTCGAGGACGCCGTCGCCTGCCGTCACGCGCACGTTGCGCAGCGGCGCGTTGCGATAGCCGAAGATGTAGCCGCCGAACAGCGCGTTGAGCTTCGTGTTGTCGAGCGTCACGGTGCCGTGGTGCACGGCGATGTCGAAGCTCGTCGGGTCGTCGAACACGGCGGGGGCGCCGGGATGCGTCGGCACGAGCGTCGCCGACAGCTCGTGGACGAGGAAACCGAGATCGCCGACGATGCGGAAATCGACTTCACGCAGGAACGCGAGCGTGCCGCTCTGGCCGGAATCGCGCAGCGTGAGCGGGCGCGGCTGGTCGACCTTGATCGACGCGAGCGTCGGCACGGTCCGCGCGATCTGCTGTTCGCGCGCGAGGCGCTCGGCTTTCGTGCGCTCGATCGTCGTCGATGTGCCGCCGCCGGTGTCGGATTGGGGTGTCGATTCCGCGCATCCCGCGCTCAGAACGGCGAGCGTGACCGCCATTCCCGCGCACGAGCGCAAGAACCAGCGCGAAGCCGAAACGGCCGTGCGCATGGCGCGCCATGCGCCGGGCGCGCGATGAGATGGCGTGCAATGGACGCGCTGGACCGGTGTCCACATCGTTGATGTCTCCCTATCTTTGTCGTGACTGGCGCGCGAGCGCGCGCGTCGGCTGGCGCCGATGTTTGGGGGCAGTGTGGCATAGCCGCGCTAGAGGGACGGCACCAAACGTCGGCACATCGTGCTGCGGTGCGAGAACGCATATCGCAGTGCGGATGTCGCGATGTCGATGATACGAATCAAACGCCTGTATGACGGGGCGCGGCGAGCCGGGAGGCGGAAAATTGGCGGATGGTTTCGTCCTGGCGCGGTGCTCGTCGATATCGGAGGCGATTCATGTGGACGCCGTGTGCTGCATGGGGCGGCCGCCGGGGGGGGGCCACGTCGTGGCTGAAAGATCGCGTCGTATGTCAACGCTCGGGAGGTGCGATGAATTCGGGATGCGATCGACGCAGGAGCGTTCGTATCGACGTCGATGGGGGCTCGCCGCCGCGCGGGATGGCGTCGCTCGCCGGCACGTACGAGCGGCCGGCTAAGCAGGACCATCGTACTGCCGGTCGCGGCATCGGTTGCGCGGACGGCGGGCGACTTTGTCGAGGCGTTTGCGGACGGGGCCGGTTGCAGTCGACGCGGGATGCCGACGCGGAGGCCACGTCAATGCCAGCCCGTGGCGCGGGCTGGCATCGGTGATCGGGCACGGTTGCGACGAAGACGCCTTAGCAGAACGGGCACGGCGCCGATTCGCAAGCGATCGGCGATTCGATCATGTGGGCGATGCGCGATGCGGCGATCGGCAAGCCGAAGATTGAACGTGTTTCCTGTCGACTCGTCGCTTCGCGCGAATTCAAGAAAACAGCTTCCTGATCGATCCAAACAACCCATTACGCTGCGTCGCGTTTTTCGCCTCTTTTGCGCTTTGAAATGCACTGACCGGGAACGATTCCTTGTGCGCAAAGTTGACTTCGTCATGGATTACGCGATATGCGCCGTCAACTTTTTCGTACCGCCACGGTGCGTCGATCGCTGCTTCACCGCGAGGGTTGAAGAATTTGTCCTGGTGATATACCGGAACGCCGACTGGCGTGGTGTGCATCACGAAACTGAAACGGCTTTTCGAGATGTCCGCGATCGGCCCACCGCCGTGTGGCAGTTGCGGGTGCCAGATTACCGTGTCGCCTGCCTCGACGCACAGGGACTGCAATGTCAGTCCTGCTTCCTTGCATTGACGTTCGACTTCGTTCTGGTAGTCGATCCAAAGATCGTTGGACGTGGGTGGGATATCGTCGAGCGAGCCAAACCGCTTGAGCGCGATGCTTTCACGGTCCAGTTCCGGAAATTTGTGGCCTCCCGGGTAAACCTGAAGTGCGCCGTTTTGCAAATTGGCATTTTCGAGGGCAACCCATACCCCAAAGTAGAAATACTCAGGGCGCGTGGAAAACACTGGAGTATCTCGATGCGGTGTTTGTGCCGATCCTCGCTCGTAAAACAATGATGTATAGAGGCAAGGCGTGGCCTCGAAGAGGGTCTGCTGTACGCGGTGGCCGATATGGTTTTTCGAGAATAAGTCGAAAAGATCGGTAAATGCAGCGTGCAGATTGACGATGCGAGGATAATGTCCATCAGCATCGATGAATCTCTTGAATTTGTCGGAATTCTTGTCGGCGAATTGCTCGAATTTTTCAATTAAATTTGAGCAATGCGATTTTGGTATCGAGTTTTTGATGACGGTGAATCCGTTTTCGATGATGTTGTGGGCATGAATTCTTATGTCATCATCCAGTGCAGCCAGTTTGCTCGGAATTCGAGCGTCATCCATGAACCACGGGCGAGGTTGTTTTTTTACGGAGTTCTCGATTTTCATGATGTATGGTTGAGTGAATTGCGGCTTACAGTTGATGGTATTGGGCGGCGGCGATGTGAGGTAGTTGTGACTATATCAAATCATCGTCTGGACTGTGGTAGGAAATTTCTATTAAACAAAGCTTCGTCGCAGCGGGAGAGAATGGAGAGCAATCTTTTCGTGGCGCTTAGGCAACCGACTGGCGCTCATGGGAGGACTCGAAGTCGATCGATCGTGATTTCAATTGTCTAAGGAAATGGCGGCCGCTGCCAATCTGCGTGCGCACATGCCGTTCGGTCGGACATCGAGTGGCGAGGTGTGGCGGCGGGAGGCAGTGACGAACTGCTACATGGCACCTGACTGGTTAGGTGAGACGGCGATCTTTTATCCTGAGGGTTGCCATCGCACCTGAAGTCATGCGAGCACGCAACACGTCGAAAATGCGTGCCTTACCATGAGTGATCGTATGCCGGCCTGCCGACGACCAATACGTCTTGATGATCCGCCCAACCTCTTTCACGGTAAGAGAAAATGCGAATTCCTTTGACTGACTCAATGTCTTTTAATATCTCGGATGCGGTTGTTAACGACACGCCATAGCTTCCGGATATATAGTCATGATTCTCGGATGGATTGTAATCATGATAACCGTACCCGGTTTCCTGATATTCGCGAAGGATTTTTTTCCAGGATTCTACATTGATGTAGGGGGATTTCTGGGCAACTGTTTCGCACCATCTGCCATGTACCGTTGCGACGATGATCCCGTTTTCTGTCAAGAATTTTGCGAGATGTTCCAGCCACTTTCTCGTTACTGTGCGCGATGTGTGAGTGAAAAGTGAACCAACCCATATCAGATCGAACGTTGTGTCGAAATCTACGGCTGTCATATCTTCATTTGAATATATGCCAATTGCTCCGAGTGTATCTCGGCAAAAATCCACGCCGGATCTGTCTATGTCGGATGCGTAAATTTCGGCATCGGGGAAGAGGTTGACTAGATGACGAAGCACTCGACCGTGCCCGCAAGGAATATCGAGCACGCGTTCGATTCTGCCGGTCCAGCTATTGTGTAGCGATTGAATGATGACGTCCGCTGCGCTACATCCGACGTCCATATACCACTGATCGGCCATCGTCTCGTATGGCGAAATTGTGGAATTGAGTGGGGTCGAATAATAATGATCCAGACACTTCGTTAGATATTGTATGCGACTACTTTTTTCTTTCCAGGAACGATATTCTTTGCGCTCCAGCATGTCCATGTTGCATATTTTCATATGTTGCTCCGGAATGGATTATTTTGATGCGGCTGGGCTTCATGATGCTGGTGCAGTTGGTCCGGGGGAATTGTACTGTTTCTGGTGTGGATTTGAGAGGGTGGGGCCGAATTATTGGCGGATATATGTGCATCAACCGGCATGTATTGTTTTGTTTGATGAATGCGAACGAGAATCATATGTGAGTCGATGGTGGCGAGATGATGCGTTGGCGTTGGTTTTTTTCGACTAAATAAACGACAGGGTTTTGCGATTTGAATTTGTTTTCAATGTGGCACATAATTTCAAAAAATGAACTCGTAATCGTAAGTGTTTGCCTCGCGATTCAGCGATGCCCTGAAGTCTTTCAGTCCGGGCCGGCAGCGTGCGTACGCTTTTGCGCGAAAGTCGCGGGGAGGACGGCGGCATGTCGGATCGCAGACGGGTTGGCCCTGGTCGCCTTCGCCGTTGGGGTGGTGGCCGTTGCATGGGCGCTTCTGCATTATTCGGGAGAGTGGTTCTTCCCTGTTGCGGCGCTGATCGCGCCCCGCGTTACTCGCCATGCAGAACGGGAAGTTGAAGAAGCGCCTGAAGGAGCGCGGCGACGGCGGCCGCCGACAGAAATAGGTGGAAGGCGTGCAGGGCGCGCGAAGGTCAATTTTTGGATGGGATCGCCGAATAGGCCCCACGAGTTTTCGCACTCGCGGGGCTTTTCTTTTTCAGCATGCCGGGAAGAATGCATATGCTGACGTTATGCCGAATTCCGCGTGCGTCTGGAGTCAAATATTGGACAGTGTCTAATATGGTGTCCAATTTGCCCAAAAAATGAGCACCAATTAAAAAAAACCGCACAGCCTTACGCCATGCGGGTTTTGATCTGGTCGGGGCGAGAGGATTTGAACCTCCGACCACCTGCACCCCATGCAGGTACGCTACCAGGCTGCGCTACGCCCCGAAAGCGTAAAATTATAACAGACACTTTTCGTAAATAGAACTGCCCCGATGCAAATTCTGTTCGGCGCTCATGTGCCGCTCGTTTCGGCGGGATGCTGTCCGCCGCGGATCGACACCGTCGAAACGCGGATCAACGCGAATCAGTCAACGCAGATCAACACGAGTCAACACTTCGCGCGCCGCCGAGCTTTGCGCTGCCTCCTTCACCGGGTCATCACACATTCCGCTCGTTCGTTTAGTACGCATAGTATGGTCCCGGTCCCAGCGGCGTCGCTCTTCCTTCGATCGCGGTATAGACGCTGCGTCCATAGAAGAACGGCAGTCCGAGATCGACGACGTTGCCGATCGGGCCGGCAAGGTCGTTGAATGCGAAGTTGAACGTCGAGAACAGCACTTGCGAACTCGCGACCTGGAACGTCGTCGCTTTTGTCGATGCGCCGTCGCCGCTGCTCAGCGAGAGGCCGAACGTCTGTGTGCTCGCCGGGCAGAACCACGAGCCGCACTGCGGCAGCGACGCATCCGCGAAGAAGATTCCGTTCGAGCCGCTGTCGAAGAACGTGCGCGCGTTGGTGTTGCCGTTGAGCACGCTCGTCACGTAGGCGCCCGATGCGATCGTTGCGAGCGGCGTCGCGGCGCCGAGCCCGTTGTTCGCCTGTGTGCCGATGCCGAAGACCAGCGAGCCGTTGACCGTCGCAGAACCCGTTGCCGGAATCGTGGGCAGCATGATTGCCGCGCCGTTGTTGTCGCTCGAGAATGCGCCGACCGGATTCGCGATCTGTTGCGCGATCGGCTGCGACGTGCTCGCGCACGCCCCGCCCGCCGTGCATCCGTAATACCAGCCGGGCAGCGCGTTGTTCGCGCACGCGGCGCCGCAGTCGGTGACGAAGAGGCCGATGCCGAGAATGCCGTTCGCGCGCAGCGCCCCTTGCGTTTGCATCGGCCCGGCGCTCTGCGTGCAGCCGGCGGGCGCGCTCGGCGTGCTGGGATCGGCGATCACCTGGATTGGGATGTTCGCCGCCACTTCGCCTGCGATCTTCACGTCGGCGCGACGCACCGCGCCCCATGTGAAGCCCGTGCCGAATATCGCGCAGGCGCCCGTGATCGGCGCATTCGCGGCCGGCACGACGGGCAGCGCGACGCTCGACGGCAGCGCGGCCGCGAGGATGCGCAAGCCGTCCGAGCCGGTATCGACCTGCACGTTGTCGATCGTCTGGCATTGGCTCGTATTCGGGGCGCAGACAGTGACGGTCGTCATCAGCATGTTCGCGGCGCCGGTGATGCCCTCGGATACCGTAACGGACTGCACGTTCGCCGCATTGGACGGTGTGACGCCAGTGCCGTTCGAGTTCGATGTCGTCGAGCCGCCGCCGCCGCATGCGGCGAGCGTCGCGGCGAGCGCGGCGACACACCACGCGATCTTGAGGGTCATGGCCGCCTCCTTACCGCAAGTCGTCGATCGACACGCCGGACGGCACCGCGCCGGGCAGCCATGCGCGGCCGACATACGCGCGCATGCGACCGCCGGCCTCGACGACGAAGTCGGATTGCGCGACGCGTCCGGCATGGAGTCCCGCGCGAGTGCGCGCGTCCGTCGAGACAGCGTGGCTCTGGTAGGTCGAGAAGCGTTCGCCGAGCAACTGCCGCAGGTTGGGCGATGTCGGGCCGTCCCACGTGTAAGCGAAGACGAGTCCGGCGCGTGTCGCGTACTCGCGAATCGTCGTGCCGCCCGCATCGATATAGCTTCGCATCGTGACGGCGCCGTCGAGCAGCGTGGCCGACGTTTGCGCGAGCGCGCGTGCCGGCGAATTCGTGACGGTGCCGCCGAGCTGCGAGTGTGCGGTAACGGGGGCGAGGGTGGCGGCGGCGGCAACGAGAAGGGCGTGCGCCGGGCGGCGCCGTGTCAGGGGGAATGATTTCTTGTCGTTCATGCGACTGCCCTCCGCAGGTGGATACGGGTGGGGTCACTGTTCAATCAATGATAGTGAGTCCCGGTGCGTGCCGCGCCCGAAATCGAGGGAAGCGGATGCTCGTTATCCCTAGTCGGCGGCGCGGGGGCGCGGGGCATCGCGCTGACGTTTCGGGCGAGCGCGGCCCGCGCGCGAACAAACGGGAATGCGGGCGGGCAAATGAGCGCGAATGAGACTGTGCGCTTTTTGCACGGTCTGCCGCCGGACCGGTAAAATAGAAAGTTGACTCACGGAAAAGTCGCCGTGACCTAGTCTAGTGGAAGGATTCCCAGAACATGACTGATCTTCGTCTTACCAAGCGGTTCGCAGCACTGCTTGCAACCGGCGCGTTCGTGGCCGGCTGCAGTTCGCCGTCGCCTACGAAAATCGACTACAAGAGCGATTCGAAATCGAAGGGGGTGTCGCTCGCGGTGCCGCCCAACATGCTCGACGAGACGCCGGATCAACGTTCGCTGCCGCCGCAGGGCGGTGCGACGTCGCTTTCCAGCCTGCAGCAGGTGCAGCAGGCCGCGCCGCCCACCGATGCGGTCGCGCCCGCCGTGCCGGGCATGCGCATTCAGCGCGACGGCACCGAGAGCTGGCTCGTGATCGACGACAAGGCGCCCGCGCAAATCTGGCCCCAGGTGCGCCGCTTCTGGCAGGAGCAGGGCTTCCTGCTCGTCGTCGAGCAGCGTGACAAGGGCGTGATGGAAACCGACTGGAACGAAACCCATCCGCAGATCAACGATGGCCTGATTCGCGGGGTGATCTCGAAGGCGATGGGCAACTCGTACGTGACGGCGGAGCGCAACAAGTACCGCACGCGCCTCGACACCGCGCCGAACGGCGGCACGTACGTGTTCATCAGTCAGAAGGGGATGCGCGAGGCGCTGACGGGCGCGAACAACGATTCGAGCAAGTGGGAGCCGAAGCCGAACGATCCCGGTCTCGAAACCGAATACCTGAAGCGCCTGATGGCCGTGATCGCACAGAACGACGCGCGCGTGAAGGCGGGCGGCGTGCCGATCGTCGACGATGCGGCGCCGTCGCGCGCGAAGGCGTCGAGCAGCAAGAGCAAGGAGGCGGCCGCGGCGATCGCTGCGAAGAACGTCGCGAGCGCGTCGACGTCGAGCACTCCGAGCGAAGCGGCCGTGCCGGACGTGCCGCCTGAAGTGACGCTTGCCGAGCCGTACGATCGTTCGTGGCTGCATGTCGGCCTGGCGCTCGATCGCGCGAACTTCACGGTCGACGATCGCGATCGCACGAAGGGGCTGTACTACGTCCGCTACGTCGATCCGAAGGACCTGAGCGTCGAGGAGCAGGGCTTCTGGAGCCAGCTTTTCCACGGCAAGAAGGAAAAGAAGGCGAAGCAATACGTCGTCAACGTGAAGGCGGTGACGGAAGGCGAGACGCGCATCGCGGTCGTCGACGACAAGGGCAACGTCGATGCGTCGGCGCCCGCGCGGCAGATCATGTCGCTCCTCGTCAATCAGTTGCGCTGAGGTTGCTGCGCGCGGCACTTCGCGCCGAACCAGCGAAGCCCGCCTTTCGGCGGGCTTTTTTTATCTGCGTCGGACGTCAATGCCGGCCCGGGCGCACGCGCGTGCGCCCGTCACACGCCCGTCGTGTTACGTAACGTCACATCGTAACGACCGGAGTGAATGCGCATTTCTGCCCGCCATTTGATAATTAATCGTTAAAAATCAATCACTTGATAATTCGCTTTTGGCTGGCACGGAAGCTGCTCCTTCTATCGTCAACAAGCAATCAGGGCGGGCGCCAAAAAAACAGCCAGGTTCGATTACGCGTGCCTCCCGCCTAGTGTGGATATCGACGTTTCGGGCAGTCGCCGCTGTCGGCGAAGCTGCCGTACTGGACGATGACCCGCGCGTTCGCGCGGGTCTCGGTGGCCCCGTCGCCTATCCTCGTAGGGCGACGGTTTTGCCCGCGCTTCCCGTGAAGCGCGGGCTATTTTTTTGAGGCGGGTGAGCGTCGAAACGCGAAAGCCTGCTTGCTTCGATTCGCGTATGCTGACCCCTTTGTCACGAAGCAAAGGAGATCTGCATGTCCGAAGTCGCCGTCGTCGCGCTCATCGTCGCCAAGCCTGGCGCAGAAGCGGAACTGTTGGAACAACTCGAGGGGATTGTTGGGCCGACGCGCAACGAAGAGGGCGCGCTGCAATACGATCTGCATCGCGACTTACAGGAGCCGCGCCGTTTCATTTTCATCGAGCGGTGGGCCAGCGAAGCCGCGCTTGCCGCCCATGCGCGCTCCGCGCATATCGACGCGTACAAGCGCGCCGCAGCGGATTGGATCGAGCATTCGGAAATTCGCGTCGCGTCGAAGATCGCGTAGCGAAGCGAGGGGCCGTGCGCGGCCCGGCCCAGCCCAGTAAGTGCAACGACGGTCAGTGCGATGCGTTCGGAACGTCGAGGATCAGGATGATCGTCCAGTCGGCGTCGCCGTCGTGGTGGTATTGCCGCTCCGCGACGATGAACGGCTGCTGTTTGCCTTGCGGGCCGAGGAAAAGCACGTCGCCTTCCATCGGCAGGCATTCGATCGGCGGCAGCGCGAGGAACGCGTCATCGGCGCCGCGCGGCATCAATTGCTTGATCTTGCGCGTCGCGGCTTCGGTCCATTCGATGTCCAGTTGGATGTTGCTCATTCAGTCCTCCGCACCGGGGTGCGCACGGTTGGAAAAGTCGGTGCGCGACTTTAGCACAATGCGCTGCGTGCTCATTCGGGCGCGCCAATGAAAAAGCCGAACCCGGCAGGCCGGATTCGGCTTTCGCGCAAGCGGGACGAGCCGTGCTTTATTGGCTGGCGGCGTCTGCCGGAGCCGCCTTGGCTGCCTTCTTCGCGCCCTTGTGAGCCTTCTTCATGTGATGCTTGTGCTGCTCGTGCATCGGCTTCGCCTCGGCGGCCGGTTCGGCGGCCTGCTGTTGTTGCAGCGCTTGCGCGCGTTGCTCGATTTCAGCGATCTTCGCCGGATCGGTGATCGTCTTGATTTCCGTGCTCTCTTGCGCATGGGCCGCGCCAGCCAGAGCCGACATCGAAACCAGGATAGCCATGGTCATCTTCTTCATTGCTTACCTCCGCTAAGTGGTGATGGACCCGAGTGTTGCCGATTTGTCTGGCGTCTGCAATCGAGTGAGCCGAGTTTATCAAAAGTGACGGATCAGTGCATTCGATTGCGTCTTGGCGCTGCGTCGCGTGGATCGAGCGCAACAGTGGCGCAATCCGTCATCGCTGCGCCATTCGCGCGGTTGCGGCGAGCATCGGCGGCACCGAGGCCGCGACGATCCGGCGCGGACAAAGTGGCGTGCGCCGCTAAAACCAGCCGAGGCGGCGGTACACATGAAATTGCGCGACACCGACGATCTCGTGCAGCGCCAACTCGGCGTTGACGAGGTTGGCCGCGCGCGGCAGCCAGCCGAGCCGCGCGTCCCTGCGGTTTGCGTAGACGGGTTGCGGCACGATCCCGAGCCGCTCGAAATCGAGGAGCGCGCGTTTCATCTGATATGACGAAGTGACGAGAATCAGATCATCGTAATGTTGGGCGCGTAATATGGGAACGGTGAAGCGCGCGTTTTCATAGGTCGTGTGGCTGCTTCTCTCGCGGATCAGGTCGGCGTGCGCAACGCCGCGCGCGAGTAGATAGGGCGCATACGTGTCCGCTTCGGTGATGCCGCGCATCTGCGGATCGCCGCCCGACACGACGACCGTGCAGCGCTTCGCCGTTCGTTGGCATGCCGAATAGAGTTCGGCGGTCTTGTCGATGCGGGCGAGTGCGTCGCGCGGCGGCACTACGGCGCCGTCGTGGCGCCTGATGCCCGCGCCGAGCATCACGATCGTCGTGTCGCCCGTCATCGCCGGATGCGCGACCGGCCGCACGCCGGCTTCCGCGAGCGCGACGAGCGGCGCGGCGAGCCAGCCGGAAGCGATCAGCCACAAGAGTGCGGCGCCGGCCGCGAGTATCGCGAACGCGGCGCGCCGTTTGCGGCAGAGCAGGAAAACGACGAAGAGAAGTCCAAATGAGTTAAACAGAATCAATTTGATTGGGGTAAGGTAGCTTTTTGCGGGAGCGATTGTTGATCTGTCCCCGTAAGGCGCGAACGAAGCGCCAGGGATCGGGTCGGATGGGGTGGAGGGATTATAAGGACCCCTCTTGAGCTGCGTGGCGGCGCCGGTGGGCGGAGACCTCGCTCGGCGGGGCTGCTTTGCAATGTCGCCGCACTTTAAGAAAGAATCGAGATGGCCACGTATTCCAACGAAGCAGTGCTCGACGCGCTCAGGCGCGTCCAGTACCGTCAGGTTCCGTGGGCGAGGCGTCCGGGTGTATTCGAATACCTGCGTGCGCTCGGCTTGATGGATACGGTTCGGCAGAAGACTGTCGCGCCCGCGCCCGGTTTCCACGCGCCCGTCGATATTGCCGTTTTGACGGATAACGGGCGAGTCGAATTCGCTCGGCTCGAACGAGACGAGAGGCAGCCCGATTGGGAGGCTCGCCGAATCGAAGACTACGCGCTCAGCGAAGCGAGCGCCGTGTCGATTCTCGAAAGCCGCTTATAGCACTGCCGCGCACCGCCTCTTTCGCGCGAAAAAAAGCCCGTATCGCGAGGATACGGGCGGTACCGGGTACATTGCTGCTGCCACGCTGTGCTCATGGCAACCATCTGACTCGGCGTGCGTCGCGCAGTTCCCGGGCGCGCGGATTTTTCCTGGCGCGGCGTCAGTGATGGTTCGAATCGTTGGGCGGGCGTTGCGCGTCGTTGTGTGCGCGTGCGTTGCTCGCGATGTCGCCGCGCAGATCGCCGCGCGGCGCATTGGGTCGCGCACTTGGCACGGCCGCACGGGCCTGCGAGCGGGTGACTTGCTCCTGCTGACCGTGTTGTCTGGGTGGAAATGAGTCGGCGCGTGAAGGAGCGGCGAGCGCCAGCGAAACGACAACGCCGCATGCCGTGAGCAGTGACATGGGTTTCATCGTTGGAAGCTCCCTTTCAAGCCGTCGAACGGCTCGTTCATATATCGCTAAGTTAAGCGGGGGAGCGAAGGCGCGCTGTAAATATTAGTAAATAGATGTTTCGCAGGATCGCGTCGTCAGGAGTCCGAGCGAACAGGCGGCCGTGTGCCGAAGGGGGCGCCGAAAACGATTCTGGGCGGCCAGTGCCGCCCAGAAATCGAATTCATGCCATCTTGACGGGAGCGCGCCAGGATTCCGGATTGGTCCAGAAGGCGCCGCGCAGTCGATCGCGGCTCGGCGGCGCGGGCGGCTTGACCGCGCTTGCGCCGATGCGTCCGCGCAGCGAGATCTGGCGGCCGCTCGTCCCGAGGCGCTTCACCACTTCGGCGAGCGTGCCGTCGGCCTGCCATTCGTCGAAGCGTCGACGGCAAGTCGGCGGCGACGGATAGCGGCCGGGCAGCTTCGACCAGCCTTCGCCCGTCGACAGCACCCAGAGAACGGCGTTCACCACCGAGCGGGCTTCCACGCGGGGACGACCGCGGCGCTCACTGCGTGCGGGCTCGGAGCAGAACAGTCCCTCGAGCAGCGCCCATTCGTTGTCTCTCAAATCGTCGAACAGCATCATGTCCTCACCTCAGCGAAGCTAACTCCGGTGCGCCGCCCTGCGCCGCGCACTCGTCGAGCACTCGTCCAGCGAGTGCCGGGTGAGGGCATCGGCTCCATGAGGCGGCGGATGTTGCGCGATCCGCCGCGAGAAGTCCGAACGCCCGCAGCCCTGTGCGCCTGCTAACGCAGGAAGCGTGCCATGTTGGCGACGACCGTCCCAAAGCCGCCTGGCAGCTAGCTGATAGCCGCGTCAGCTAGGGGCGTATAAGACGCCAAAATGACCGTCGAGCAAATAAGGACAATCACCAATCTTGTGCAGTCCGGCCCGTGAGACGTGCGTTTCAGCCGAGTGCTGCACCGCACCGACACACGGCACGAGATAGTCAGGACGCAATACAATCGCGCATCGATGCGTCCGATTGATGAGGGAATCCCATGAATATCACGCTCAGGCAGTTGCGCGTGTTCATCGAGGTCGCGCGGCTCAAGAGCTTCAGCCGGGCGGGCGACGAGATCGGTCTCACGCAGTCGGCCGTGAGCCGCTCGGTGCGCGAGCTGGAAGGCGAGATCGGACTCAAGCTGATCGACCGAACCACGCGCGACGTGCAACTGACCGACGTCGGCGCCAATCTGATCGCGAGCGTGTCGCGTCTGCTTGGCGATCTCGACGATACGCTGCGCGAGATCCGTGAGATCGGCGAGCAGCGTCGCGGGCGCGTGATCGTCGCGGCGAGCCCGACGATAGCGTGCCGGCTGATGCCGCGCATCGTCGCCGCGTGCGAGCGACGCTTTCCGTTCGTCACGCTCGGTCTGCGCGACGACGTGCAGAGCGACGTGCTGCGCAAGGTGAAATCGGGCGAGGTCGATTTCGGCGTCGTGATCGGGCCGCTCGCGACGAACGATTTGATCAGCGAGCCGTTGATGACCGATTCGTTTTGCCTCGTCGCGCGCGCCGATCATCCGCTCGCCGCGCGCGATCGCGTGCCGTGGACGGCGCTCGCGGGCGAGCGGCTCGTATTGCTCGACTACGCATCGGGCAGCCGGCCGCTGATCGACGCGGCGCTCGCGGCGCATCGGGTTGCGGCGAGCGTCGTGCAGGAGCTCGGCCATTCGGCGACGGTGTTCGGCCTCATCGAGGCGGGCGTCGGCGTGAGCGTGCTGCCGTGGCTGTCGCTGCCGCTGCCGGCCGGCTCGTCGCTCGTCGCGCGGCCGCTGACGCCTCGCGCCGAGCGCACCGTCGAGCTCGTTCGGCGGCGCGACCGCTCGCTGTCGCCGGCGGCGGACGCGGTCTGGGGGCTCGTGAAGGAAATGCCGGCGCGTGTCGAGGATCTGGGCTGACGATGTGTCGCACACAGACTTTCCGGCGTCTCGACGCGTCGTTCGCGCGGGGCGCCCGGTTTCGGGGCGGATCGCCGTTTGCCGGCGTGGAGCGGCGATTCGCGGGCGCGGCAAAGGCGGCGCCGGAGGCCGCTTTCGTGGCCGGCTGCGCGTCGGGGATATGTCTTTTGCCGTACGTTCTTTGTCTTTACGCACCGGTTAATTTTGCGTAAGATGGCGCTCAGTCACGCGGTTCCGGCATGGTTCCGCGCTGTTCCGTCCGGTTCGGGTTGGGCTTGAGAGTTGGTTCGCCGCCCCCGGTTCGTGCTCCCATCAATATGACCGATCAGAATCGGGCGAGCGCGTCTTCCGTTCCTTTCGTCTGTTCGATTGATCCGGTTCGTTTGACCACAGGGTCTGACCTAGCTGCATGAATACCCAAGAGGCGAAAATCGTCCTCGAGACTGCTTTGATCTGCGCGCAGGAGCCGCTGAAACTCGGCGATTTGCGCAAGCTCTTTGCCGACGGCGTGTCGGCGGACACAGTCCGAACACTGCTCGAAGATCTGAAACAGGAATGGACCGGACGTGGGGTCGAACTCGTCGCGCTCGCTTCGGGCTGGCGCTTCCAGAGCAAGCCGGCGATGCGCGCGTATCTCGACCGGCTGCATCCGGAGAAGCCGCCGAAATATTCGCGGGCCGTGCTGGAGACGCTTGCGATCATTGCGTACCGGCAGCCGGTCACGCGCGGTGACATCGAGGAAATTCGCGGCGTCACGGTGAACACGCAGGTTGTCAAGCAGCTCGAGGACCGCGGCTGGATCGAGGTGATCGGTCATCGCGACGTGCCGGGCCGTCCGGCGCTCTATGCAACGACGAAGCAGTTTCTCGACGACCTCGGCCTGAAGGCGCTCGACGATCTGCCGGCGCTCGAGGAGCCGGCCGCGCATCTGGAGGCGAGCCTCCTCGCGCAGCAGGCGATCGACTTTCCGGATGATGTGCGCGGCGTCGGCGAGGTGCTTGTCGACGCGCCCGGCGCGGAAGCGGGCGAGATCGCTGGGCCGGCAGCCGATCCGACGGTTTCGCCGCGCGAAGGCGCGACGCGGGCCGGCGATGGGCCGGCGCAAGCGGATGCCGCATCGACGAGCGCGGGCGCTGCGCGATCCGGAGGGATGGACGGTTCGGCAGCACGGATCGTCGATCCGGCCGATAATGACGACCGAGCCGGCGCCGATGCGGACGTCGATGCGCCGTGCGGCGACAGCGCATCCGGGCAGGCGGCCGGCCACGCCGCTCGCGAGATCGAATCGGGCGGAATGACCGAGCCGGCGTCGGCGGGCAGTGAAGCAGCCGACACGACTGCGTCGCACGAGCACGCGGTCGCACAGGATGATGCGCAGGATGCAGCGGACGCCGTCATGGCGCCGCATGCCGAAGAAGCGGCCGGCGTTGCCGCCGGCGGCGGCGAGCACGCCGAATCGCCCGCACGGGCGAACGAAAGCGCAAACTCCGTCGCGCGGCCGGGCGCGGAGCCTGCCGACGCGGCACACGCAGCAACCCGCGAGGCGGCCGCCGACCCGGCGGCGGGCCGAGCGACGAAGGAAGACCACGGCGCGATCGGCGGCATCCCGCACGATGCCGAGCCGGTCCGGGCGCACGCGGAGGAGGCGTTGGACGACACGTCCGGCAGTCTCGCCGACGCCGTGCGCAGTGCAAGCGAGGCGGTCCCCGAGCGCGCGCAGCAGGACGAAGAAGAAGAGCCTGCGAAGCGTCGCGCCTGAGACGGGCGGCCGAACCCCAGCCGTGCCCGCGACGGGCGCGAGACCTGACATTTTGAGGTTGTTTTGACTGATACCCACGACATCGATTCGTCCGAATCTGCGCATGCCGTTGCGACGGCGCGCGCCGACGGCGCACCCGAGCAGTCCGCTGCGGACGGGGGCGGCGAAGACCGCCCGCGCCGCGGCTTGCGGCGCGGGCCGCGCAGCTTGATCGCGCGCCGCCGCGCGGCCGCGAAGTCGAAGAATACCGACGCGGCGGAAGGCGCTGAAGCGGCGCCGGCGGCCGACGCCGGCGCGGGCGCGGGCGCCGACGCAGCGAAAGCGCCGGCTCGCGCGCCGCGCAGCAAGGACGCCGCGGCGAAGGCGCCGCGCAAGGCGGCAGGCAAGCGCGAAGGCGCGGCGCGGCAAGGCGGCCAGGCGAAGCGGGGCGCGCCGGCTGCGCCGGTCCCGTCGTCCGCCGAGGCGGCCCAGGACGATGTATTTGCCTACGTGATTTCACCCGCGTTCGACGCTGACAACAACGCGTCGGGCGGTGGCGTGCGCGCGCCGATGCTGCGCCGGGGCCGCCAGAATCAGCCGAAGCGCGTGCTGTCGCCGGAAGACGACGCGCCGAAGCTGCACAAGGTGCTCGCGGAAGCCGGCATGGGCTCGCGCCGCGAGATGGAAGAGCTCATCGTCGCCGGCCGCGTGTCGGTGAACGGCGAGCCGGCGCACATCGGCCAGCGGATCATGCCGACCGATCAGGTCCGGATCAACGGCAAGCCGGTCAAGCGCAAGCTGCCGAACAAGCCGCCGCGCGTGCTGCTGTACCACAAGCCGACGGGCGAGATCGTGAGCCACGCGGATCCGGAGGGCCGTCCGTCGGTGTTCGACCGGCTGCCGCCGATGAAGACCGCGAAATGGCTCGCGGTCGGCCGCCTCGACTTCAATACCGAGGGCCTGCTGATGCTGACGACGTCGGGCGACCTCGCGAACCGCTTCATGCACCCGCGCTACAGCGTCGAGCGCGAGTATGCGGTGCGCGTCGTCGGCGAGCTGTCCGAGGCGTCGCGCCAGAAGCTGCTGCACGGCGTCGAGCTCGACGACGGCCCGGCGAACTTCCTGCGCATCCGCGACGGCGGCGGCGAAGGCACGAATCACTGGTATCACGTCGCGCTCGCCGAAGGCCGCAACCGCGAGGTGCGGCGGATGTTCGAGGCGGTCGGCTTGATGGTGAGCCGCCTGATCCGCACGCGCCACGGCCCGATTCCGCTGCCGCGCGGGCTGAAGCGCGGCCGCTGGGAGGAGCTCGACGAGGCGCAGGTGCGGCGCCTGATGTCGACGGTCGGCCTGAAAGCGCCGACCGAGGAGAAGGGCAAGCGCGGCGGCGCGACCGAGCGCCGCCAGCCCGATCCGATGCAGACGTCGATGGGCTTCATCAATCGCGAACCCGTGCTGACGACTCACGGCCAGCTCGACCAGCCGCGGCGCGGCCGCCGCGGCCCGGCGGGCGGCGGCTTCGGCGCGGGGCTGGGCGGCTACGCGGGCCTGCCGGGCTACGGCGGCGGCGCGCCGCGCCAGGGCGGCCGCGACGTCGACGGCAACCGCGCGTCCTACGGCGGCGCGGGCGCCAACAAGCGCGGCGCCGGCAAGGGCGGCCGCAACCCGAACGGCAATCGCGCCGAAGGCGGCGCACGCGGCGGCCAGCGTACGCCGCAGCAGCGCAATCGTTCGCGCAGCCGCTGAGCGGGTGAGAACGGCATTCGCAACCGCGGCGCGCGTTGCGAGTGCCCCGCAAAATCGCCGTTTTCGGCTGATTTTGCGGGGCCGAGCTTTGCGTTCGGGCCAAAAATCGCTATAATCGCGAAGTCGCTGGGCGTACGGATTCGATGTGTAGCTCAGGTGCGACCACCGGTAACAAGATGGGCGTTGCGCCCATTTTTTTTTGCCGAAACGGTTGGGCATCTCGGGTAGCGCTTCCTGCGCCGGCTAAGGCGCGCGTTCAGCGGGTGAATCGCGAGGGGCGGGCGCGGACACCTGAGAGGACACTGTGCAACTGACGGAACTGATAGAAACTACGGTCACGGGGCTCGGCTACGAGCTCGTCGATCTCGAGCGCACCGGGCGCGGCATGGTCTGCGTCTACATCGATCAGCCCGCCGGCATTACGATCGACGATTGCGAAAAGGTCACGCGTCAGCTCCAGCACGTACTGACGGTCGAAAACATCGATTACGAACGGCTCGAGGTCTCGTCACCGGGGCTCGACCGGCCGTTGAAGAAGCTGGCTGACTTCACGCGTTTCGCGGGCAGCGAGGCCGTCATCACCTTGAAAAAGCCGTTGGACGGGCGCAAGACGTACCGGGGCATTCTGCACGCGCCGAACGGCGAGACGATCGGTTTGGAATTTGAGAGGAAGAAGGGCGAGGCGGCCATGCTGGATTTCACGCTGGCGGACATCGACAAAGCCCGCCTGATTCCGCACGTTGACTTTAGGAGCCGCAAACAATGAGTCGCGAAGTGTTGATGTTGGTGGATGCGCTGGCGCGCGAGAAGAACGTCGACAAGGACGTCGTGCTGGGCGCGCTCGAAGCGGCCCTCGCGTCGGCTTCCAAGAAACTGTTCGACGAAGGCGCCGAGATCCGCGTGCATATCGATCGCGAGAGCGGTGAACACGAGACGTTCCGTCGCTGGCTCGTCGTGCCAGACGAGGCGGGCCTGCAGGAGCCGGATCGCGAGATCCTGCTGTTCGAGGCGCGCGAGCAGAAGCCCGAAGTCGAGGTGGGCGACTACATCGAGGAGCCGGTGCCGTCGATCGAGTTCGGCCGGATCGGCGCGCAGGCCGCGAAGCAGGTGATCCTGCAGAAGGTGCGCGACGCGGAGCGCGAGCAGATCCTGAACGACTACCTCGAGCGCGGCGAGAAGATCATGACGGGCACGGTGAAGCGCCTCGACAAGGGCAACTTCATCGTCGAGTCGGGCCGCGTCGAGGCGCTGTTGCGCCGCGACCAGCTCATTCCGAAGGAAAACCTGCGCGTGGGTGACCGCGTGCGCGCGTACATCGCGAAGGTCGACCGCACCGCCCGCGGCCCGCAGATCGAGCTGTCGCGCACCGCGCCCGAATTCCTGATGAAGCTCTTCGAGATGGAAGTGCCGGAAATCGAGCAGGGGCTTCTCGAGATCAAGGCGGCGGCCCGCGATCCGGGCGTGCGCGCGAAGATCGGCGTCGTCGCGTACGACAAGCGGATCGATCCGATCGGCACGTGCGTCGGCATCCGCGGCTCGCGCGTGCAGGCCGTGCGCAACGAGCTCGGTGGCGAAAACATCGACATCGTGCTATGGTCGGAGGATCCTGCCCAGTTCGTGATCGGCGCGCTCGCGCCGGCGGCCGTCCAGTCGATCGTCGTCGATGAAGAAAAGCATTCGATGGACGTCGTCGTCGACGAGAACGAACTGGCTGTCGCGATCGGCCGCAGCGGCCAGAACGTGCGTCTTGCCAGCGAACTGACCGGCTGGCAGATCAACATCATGACGCCGGACGAATCCGCCCAGAAGCAGAATGAAGAGCGCGACGCGCTGCGCGGCCTGTTCATGGCGCGCCTCGACGTCGACGAGGAAGTCGCGGACATCCTGATCGACGAAGGCTTCACGAGCCTCGAAGAGATCGCCTACGTGCCGCTCAACGAAATGCTCGAAATCGAGGCATTCGACGAGGATACCGTCCACGAGCTGCGCAACCGCTCGCGCGACGCGCTGCTCACGATGGCGATCGCGAACGAGGAGAAGGTCGAGACGGCCGCCCTCGATCTGAAGAGCCTCGACGGCGTCACGGCCGAACTGCTCACGAAGCTGGCCGAGCAGGGCGTGCAGACGCGCGACGATCTCGCGGAGCTCGCCGTGGACGAGCTGGTCGACATGACCGGCATGGAAGAGGAAGCCGCGAAGGCGCTGATCATGAAGGCGCGCGAACACTGGTTCCAGTGAGAAATGACCATGGCGCACTGATTTGCTGGCGGCCGGAAGGCCTGACCCGATGCTAACCGCAAGGAATCGGTCCTTGCACTAAGAGGAATGAATGGCGAGTAACAACGTAGCCCAATTTGCCGCGGAACTGAAAATGCCTGCTGGTGTGCTGCTCGAACAACTGCAGGCAGCGGGCGTCCAGAAAGCGAGCGAGGACGATGCGCTGTCGGAGACGGACAAGGCGCGTCTGCTCGATCATTTGCGCAAGTCGCACGGTGCGTCCGATGGCGACAAGCGCAAGATCACGCTGACTCGCCGGCACACGTCGGAGATCAAGCAGGCCGACGCAACGGGTAAGGCTCGCACCATTCAGGTCGAGGTGCGCAAGAAGCGCACGTTCGTCAAGCGCGATGACGTGAGCGAGACGGGCGCCGACCAGGCTCAGGCGCAGACCGACGAGCAGGCGGAAGCCGAGCTGAAGCGCCGCGAGGAAGAAGCGCGCCGCGAGGCCGAGCTGCTCACGAAGCAGGCGCAGGAACTGCGCGAGCGCCAGGAGCGTCTCGAGCGCGAGGAAGCCGAGCGCCGCGCGCGCGAGGAAGCGGCCGAGGCTGAGCGCCGCCGCGCGGAAGAAGAGGCTGCGGCGAAGCGCGCGGCGGCAGCGCAGGCGGAAGCCGCGCAGCAGGCCGCGGCGGCTCGCGAGGAAGCGCAGCGCGCGCAGAGCGAGCAGAGCGAGCAGACCGCTCAGGACGAAGCGCGCGCGGCTGCCGAGCGCGCTGCACAGCGCGAAGCGGCGAAGAAGGCCGAGGACGCCGCGCGCGAAGCGGCCGACAAGGCGCGCGCCGAGCAGGAAGAGATTCGCAAGCGCCGCGAAGCTGCCGAGGCCGAAGCGCGCGCGATCCGCGAAATGATGAACACGCCGCGCCGCGCGCAGGTCAAGGCGGTCGAGCCGCCGAAGCCGGCCGAGCAGCCGGCTGCGAAGGCGGCCGAGGCGAAGGGCACGCTGCACAAGCCGGCGAAGCCCGCCGGCGAGGCGGCTGCGGCCCGTCCTGCGGCGAAGAAGCCGGCAAGTGGCGCGGCGGCGCCCGCCACCGCGCCCGCGGGCGACCGCAACAAGAAGCCGGGCGCAGGCAAGGGCCCCTGGCAGGACGACGCTGCGAAGCGCCGCGGCATCAAGACGCGCGGCGATTCGAGCGGCGGCGTCGACCGTGGCTGGCGCGGCGGCCCGAAGGGGCGCGGCAAGCATCAGGACAACGGGTCGTCGTTCCAGGCGCCGACCGAGCCGATCGTGCGTGAAGTGCACGTGCCGGAGACCATCTCCGTCGCGGATCTCGCGCACAAGATGGCGATCAAGGCATCGGAAGTCATCAAGATGATGATGAAGATGGGCCAGATGGTTACGATCAACCAGGTGCTGGACCAGGAAACGGCGATGATCGTCGTCGAGGAACTGGGCCACCGCGCGCTCGCCGCGAAGCTCGACGATCCGGAGGCGCTGCTCGTCGAAGGCGAAGTCGGCAGCGATGCGGAGCAACTGCCGCGGCCGCCCGTCGTCACCGTCATGGGTCACGTCGACCACGGCAAGACGTCGCTGCTCGACTACATCCGCCGCGCGAAGGTCGCGGCGGGCGAAGCGGGCGGCATCACGCAGCACATCGGCGCGTATCACGTCGAAACGCCGCGCGGCGTCGTCACGTTCCTCGATACGCCGGGTCACGAAGCATTCACGGCCATGCGTGCGCGCGGCGCGAAGGCGACCGACATCGTCATTCTGGTGGTGGCGGCCGACGACGGCGTGATGCCGCAGACGAAGGAAGCGATCTCGCACGCGAAGGCGGGCGGGGTGCCGATCGTCGTCGCGATCAACAAGATCGACAAGCCGGACGCGAACCCCGATCGCGTCAAGCAGGAACTCGTCGCGGAAGGCGTCGTGCCGGAAGAGTACGGCGGCGATTCGCCGTTCGTGCCGGTGTCGGCGAAGACGGGCGCGGGCATCGACGAACTGCTCGAGAACGTGCTGCTGCAAGCGGAAGTGCTGGAGCTGAAGGCGCCTGTCGATTCGCCGGCGAAGGGCATCGTGATCGAAGCGAAGCTCGACAAGGGCAAGGGCCCGGTCGCGACGGTGCTCGTGCAGTCCGGCACGCTGAACCGCGGCGACGTCGTGCTCGCTGGCACCGCCTACGGCCGCGTGCGCGCGATGCTCGACGAGAACGGCAAGCCGACGAAGGAAGCCGGCCCGTCGATTCCGGTCGAGATCCAGGGCCTGTCCGAAGTGCCGGGCGCGGGCGAGGAAGTCATCGTGCTGCCGGACGAGCGCAAGGCGCGCGAAATCGCGCTGTTCCGTCAGGGCAAGTTCCGCGACGTCAAGCTCGCGAAGCAGCAGGCGGCGAAGCTCGAAAGCATGCTCGAGCAGATGGGCGAAGGCGAAGTGCAGAACCTGCCGCTCATCATCAAGGCGGACGTACAGGGCTCGCAGGAAGCGCTCGTGCAATCGCTGCTCAAGCTGTCGACCAGCGAAGTGCGCGTGCAGATCGTGCACAGCGCGGTGGGCGGCATCAGCGAAAGCGACGTCAATCTCGCGACCGCGTCGAAGGCCGTCATCATCGGCTTCAACACGCGTGCGGACGCCCAGGCGCGCAAGCTCGCCGAGGCGAACGGCATCGACATCCGCTACTACAACATCATCTACGACGCGGTGGATGAGGTGAAGGCGGCGATGTCGGGCATGCTCGCGCCGGAGAAGCGCGAAGTCGTGACGGGCATGGTCGAGGTGCGCCAGGTGTTCAAGGTGCCGAAGGTCGGCGCGGTCGCCGGCTGTATGGTCACGGACGGCATCGTCAAGCGCTCGTCGTCGGTGCGCGTGCTGCGCAACAACGTCGTGATCTTCACGGGCGAGCTCGATTCGCTGAAGCGCTTCAAGGACGACGTCAAGGAAGTGAAGCAGGGTTTCGAATGCGGTATGTCGATCAAGAACTTCAACGATATTGTCGAAGGCGACCAGTTCGAGGTGTTCGAGGTCACGGAAGTCGCGCGTACGCTGTAACGCCGGCGTGACGGCTTGAATGGGCGGGTCGGGCTTGGGCCCGCCCCGCCCATTTTCATGAACGGTGTCGCGCGCTTCGCCGATCAACCGGATGACGGATTTATCATGTCGAAAAAACGCAGTTCTCCCAATCGCAACGTGCAGATCGCCGATCAGATCCAGCGGGATCTGTCCGAGCTCATCATGCGCGAGGTCAAGGACCCGCGCATCGGGATCGTGACGATCCAGTCGGTCGAGCTCACGCCCGACTACGCGCACGCCAAGGTCTACTTCACCGCGCTCACGGGCAATCCCGCGGACACGCAGGAAGCGCTCGACCATGCGGCCGGCCATCTGCACAATCTGCTTTTCAAGCGCCTGCACATTCATACGGTGCCGACGCTGCATTTCCACTACGACCAGACGATCGAGAAGGCCGTCGCGATGTCGCGCCTCATCGACGAGGCGAACGCGACGCGCGCGAAGGACGACTGAGCATCGCACGAGCCATTGCGCGCTGACCATGACGACTGTTTCGCCCCGCCCCCGGATTGCCCGCCGCGCGCTCGACGGCGTGCTGCTGCTCGACAAGCCGGTCGGGCTTTCGAGCAACGACGCGCTGATGCGCGCGAAGCGTTTGTATCTTGCGAAGAAGGCGGGCCATACGGGCACGCTCGACCCGCTCGCATCGGGGCTGCTGCCGCTTTGCTTCGGTGAGGCGACGAAGTTCTCGCAGGATCTGCTCGACGCCGACAAGACCTATGAAGCGACGATGCGGCTCGGCGTGCGCACGACGACGGGCGACGCCGAAGGCGACGTGCTCGACACGCGCGACGTCACCTGCGACGAAGCAGCGGTCGGCGCGGCGCTCGCGCGCTTCGTCGGCGACATCGTGCAGGTGCCGCCGATGTATTCGGCGCTCAAACGCGACGGCAAGCCGCTTTACGAATACGCGCGCGCCGGCCAGACGGTCGAGCGCGAAGGGCGCACGGTGACGATCCGCTCGCTCGAGCTCCTGTCGTGCGCGCTGCCCGACGTCACGTTTCGCGTGACGTGCAGCAAGGGGACATACGTGCGCACGCTCGCGGAGGACATCGGCGCGGCGCTCGGTTGCGGCGCGCATCTGACGATGTTGCGGCGGACGGGCGTCGGCTCGCTGACGCTCGAGCATGCGGTGACGCTCGATGCGCTCGACGCCGCGACGCAGGACGAGCGCGACGCGCGGCTCGCGCCCGTCGACGCGCTGCTGTCGACGTTCCCGTTCGTGACGCTCGACGCGGCGCTCGCGAAGCGTTTTCTGCACGGACAGCGGCTGAAGCTCTCCGAGCTCGCGGCGCGACCCGAGGCGAACGAAGGCGCGCGCGTGCGCGTCTATGATGCCGATGACCGGCTGCTCGGCGTCGCGCGCGCGTCGGAAGGCGTGCTTGCGCCGGAGCGGCTCGTCGTGACGGGCGCGTAGCCGCATTCGCGCCGCGTATCGCATCGCGTCGACACAACGAAAACGCCCGGCTCGAAAGCCGGGCGTTTCGCTTCGCGCGCCGCGAACGGCGCGGGACGCTGCTCAGTGCGCGGCCGACGCCGCCGCGCTCGAGTTGCCGCCGCCCGCGCGCTCGGGCTTCGTGATCCAGATGAGCGCGATCAGCAGCACGAAGATCGCGGCCGAGATGTAGAACAGATCGTTCACGCCCAGTTGCGCGGCCTGCTGCGTCGCCATGTTGTTGATGAGCCCGTGCGCCTGGTCCCGCGTGAGCCCGAGCTGCCCCATCTGCGTGACCGCCTGGTTGAAGGTCGGGTTGTACGGGGTCGCCTGCTCGACGAGCTGCGCGTGGTGGAAGTTGTTCCGATGGTCCCATGCGGTCTGGAAGATTGACGTCCCGATGCCGCCGCACATGATCCGCACGAAGTTCGACAGGCCCGACGCCGCCGGAATCCGGTGGCCTGGGAGGCCGGACAGCGTGATCGACACGAGCGGGATGAAGAAGCCCGCCATCGCGATCCCCTGCACGAAGGTCGGTGCCATCAGCGACCATTCGTCGACGCCCGTCGTATAGCGCGAGCGCATCCAGAAGCACAGCGCGAACGTGAGGAACGCGGCCGTTGCGATGTAGCGCGGATCGGTGCGCGACAGGTACTTGCCCGTGAGCGGCGACAGCAGGATCGCGAAGAAGCCGACGGGCGCCATCACGAGCCCCGCGTCGGTGGCCGTGTAGCCGATCTGCGTCTGCAGCCAGAGCGGCAGCAGCACGAGGTTGCCGAAGTAGAGGCCGTAGCCAACCGACAGCGCGATCGTGCCGCCGGAGAAGTTGCGCATCCGGAACAGCGACAGGTCGACGACCGGGTGCTCGGCCGTCAATTCCCAGACGACGAAGAACGCGAACGCGATCAGCGCGGTGAGCGCGAGCACGACGATCGTCGTCGACGCGAACCAGTCGAGGTCCTTGCCCTTGTCGAGCATGATCTGCAGCGAGCCGACCCAGATCACGAGGAGCGCGAGCCCGACGCCGTCGATCGGCGCGCGGCGCACGGCCGACTCGCGGCTGCGATAGATCATCCACGTGACGGCCGCGGCGGCGATGCCGACCGGAATGTTCACGTAGAAGATCCACGGCCACGAGTAATTGTCCGAGATCCAGCCGCCGAGAATCGGGCCTGCCACGGGCGCGATCAGCGTCGTCATCGACCAGAGCGCGAGCGCCATCGGCGCTTTCGCGCGCGGATAGCTCGACAGCAGCAGCGCTTGCGACAGCGGGATCATCGGTCCGGCGACTGCGCCCTGCAGCACGCGCGACGCTAGCAGGAACGGCAGCGTCGGCGCGAGGCCGCACATCCACGACGAGATCACGAACAGCATGATCGACGCGAGGAAGAGGCGCACCTGGCCGATGCGATCGGTGAGCCAGCCCGTGAGCGGCACCGAGATCGCGTTGGCGACCGCGAACGACGTGATGACCCAGGTGCCCTGGTCGGACGATACGCCGAGGTCGCCCGAGATCGTCGGGATAGCGACGTTGGCGATCGACGTATCGAGCACGTTCATGAACACGGCGAGCGATACCGCGATCGTGCCGAGTATCAGTTGTCCGCCCTTGAGCGGAGGAAGGGGAGCGTGTGGCTGTGCCATGCTGGTTCGGCCGGGGGGGCGCTTACATCAGGTTCGATGCGCGGCCGCTGACGACCTTCGCCGCCGGCGTCGGCGCAACTGCGCCGGCCGGCGCGCCGCTGCCCGCGTTCTGCGCGATGATGCGCGCGATCTCCGCGTTCGCATCGTCGCCGTACTTCGCGAACACGTCGGTCTCGTAGACGGTGTTCTGCACGTTGCCGAGCTGGTTGCCGCGTTCGTCCTTGATGTCGACGTCGACCTGCATCGACAGGCCGATGCGCAGCGGATGCTCCTTCAGCTCCTTCGGATCGAGCTCGACGCGCACCGGCAGGCGCTGGACGACCTTGATCCAGTTGCCCGTCGCGTTCTGCGCCGGCAGCAGCGAGAACGCCGCGCCCGTGCCCGCCGAGAAGCCGACGACCTTGCCGTGGTACTTGACCGACGAGCCGTAGATGTCGGCCGTCAGCTCGACCGGCTGGCCGATCCGCATGTGCTTCAGTTGCACTTCCTTGAAGTTCGCGTCGACCCACACGGCGGAGAGCGGCACGACCGACATCAGCGGCGTGCCCGGCGACACGCGCTGGCCGACCTGCACCGAGCGCTTCGCGACGTAGCCCGTGACGGGCGCGGGCAGCATGTTGCGCGCGTTGTTCAGGTACGCGTCGCGGACCTTCGCGGCGGCGGCGAGCACGTTCGGGTGATCGGCGACAGTCGTGTTCGCGGTGAGCGCGCGGTTCGACGCGAGCTGCTGGTCGGCGGCGTCGAGCGATGCCTGCGCGGCCTTCACCGCGTCGCGCGCGTGCGAGATTTCCTCCTGCGACACGGCGCCCGTCTGCGCGACGGCGAGCCGGCGGCGCAAGTCGTCCTGCGCCTTCGACAGATCCGACTGGCGCAGCGCGACCTGCGCGCGGTACTGGTCGTCGTTCACGTAGAGGCCGCGCACCTGGCGCACCGTCTGCGCGAGATTCGCCTCGGCCTGCTGCAACGCGACCTGCGAATCGGCCGGATCGAGCACGACGAGCGGATCGCCCGCCTTCACGGTCTGCGTGTCGTCCGCCTTCACTGCGATCACGGTGCCCGTCACCTGCGGCGTGATCTGCACGACGTTGCCGTTCACGTATGCGTCATCGGTGGTTTCGTGGAAGCGCGCGACGAGCAGGTAATAGAGGCCGTACGCGATCGCGGCGATCGCGATCACCACGAAGAGCAGCGTCATCATTCGCTTGCGCTTGCCGTTGTTCTGCGGCTGCGCGGGCGCTGCGTTTTGTTGAGGGTCGCTCATGGCGAGTTTCTCCGTCTTGTATCTAGGCGATTAAAGCGATATCCGGCGGCGTGCCGGGAATGATTCGGTTCAGTTCGACGCGTGCTGCGCGGCCGCGGCCGGCGCCGATGCGGACGCGGGGGCGGCGAGCGGCGTGCCGGTGGCGTCGAAGCCGCCGCCGAGCGCCTTCACGAGGCCGATCTGCAGGTCGCGGCGGCGCATCTTCAGGTTCGTCACCGTCTGCTCGGCGGCGAGCCGGTTGCTGTCCGCGTTCAGCACCTGCAACTGCGGCGACAGGCCCGCCTTGTAGCGGATCACCGCGAGCTCGTATGCGCGCGTCGATGCGTCGAGCGCGCGCTGCGCGTCGCCCATCTGCGTGTCGACCGAGCGGATCGACGCGACTTGCGTCGCGACGTCGTTCAGCGCATTGACGAGCGTCTGGTTGTAGTTCGCGACCGACAGATCGAAGTCCGCGTAGCGGCCCTTCAACTGCGCGCGCAGCGCGCCGCCGTCGAAGATCGGCAGATGGATCGCCGGGCCGAACTGCGCCTGGCGGCTCGCGAAGTTCAGGAATCGTCCCCAGCCGAACGCGTCGAAGCCGAAGCCCGCCGCGAGGTTGATGTCCGGGAAGAACTCGGCTTTCGCTTCCTTCACGTCGTGCATCGCCGCCTCGACCTGCCAGCGCGCGGCGACGAGGTCCGGGCGGCGCGACACGAGATCGGCGGGCAGGCTGTCCGGCAGCGCGACGGCGCCGCCCGGGCTCAGCACGGGCGCGGCGATCTGCAGCCCGCGGTCCGGGCCCTTGCCGAGCAGCGCGGCGAGCTGATAACGGACGTTCGTGATCTGGCCGTCGAGATCGGACAGCGTCGACTGGCTCGTCGCGATGTTGCCGCGCGCGGTCTGGCGCTCGACGTTCGTGTCCAGACCCGCGCCGACGCGGCCGTCGGTGATCTTGCCGACCGTCTGCCGGTTCGAGATCTCGTGCTCGGCGATGTCGCGCAGCGCGTATAGCTGCGCGAGCTGGTTGTACGTGCGCGCGACCGACGTCGCGAGGGTCACGCGCGCCTGCTGCATGTCGGCTTCGGCGGCCTTTTCCTGCGACACGGCCGCATGGAGGCGCGCGCGGTTCTTGCCCCACAGGTCGAGTTCCCACGACGCGCTCGCGAGCGCGTTGTTCTCGCTGTACCACTGGCCGCCAAAGGGCGGCGGAACGAGGGCGTTGCCGGAATACAGCTCGCGGGTCCACGAGTATTGAGCGTCCGCCTTCGGCAGGAGCGTCGAGCGCGACGACTCGATGTACGACGACGCCTTCGCGAGGCGCGCCTGCGCCTGCGCGATCGTCGGATTGCCTTCGAGCGCCTCGTCGATCAGCTTCGGCAACTGCGGATCGCCGAACTGGCTCGCCCAGTCGAGCGACGGCCACTGGCCGCCCTGCGCGGGCAGGCTCTGCGCGCTTTCGAACTGCGCCGCGGGCGCGATCGTCTTGTCGCTCTTGATGCCGAAATAGTTCGCGCATCCCGCGAGCGCCAGCGCGGCGACCGCGACGGCCGTGGCGGTCCGGCAAGCGGATAACGGGAAGGTTTTCATCGCTGGGTTTCCTGACTCGGAATCTGACTCGGAATGAATAATGGACACTGCAAGGATTTCCTTACATTTATCTGTCTAAATTAATTGTTGCGGCAATATTTATGACGGGCTTCCGGTCGCGCCAGGGCATTCGCCCGAATTCACGAGAATGCGGCGCAGCATGCTCTTGAGGAAGCCGACTTCCTCGGGCGTGAGGCCGTCGAGCACCTGATCGAGCACGCTGCGGAAGATCACCGGCATGCGCCTCGTGAGTTCGCGTCCCTCGTCGGTCAGCTCGAGCCGCACGACGCGCCGGTCTTCGCTGCTGCGCACTCGCTGCAGCAAGCCGCGCTTCTCGACGCGATCGAGCAGCCGCGTGATCGCGCTCGCGTCGATGCCGTACTCGCGCGCCAGCTCGGCCGCCGTCGAGCATTTGCCGACGGCGAGCATGAACAGCATCGTCGCCTGCGTGCCGGTGATGCCGAGCTCGGTTTGCGTGCGCTGCGTGACCATGTTCGTCATCAGCGATTTCACGCGCGACATCAGGTAGCCGACGCTGTCGTTGATCTGGTACAGGGCCAGATCCTGATCGGGCCGCGGGGAAGAGGGATCCGACATAAATTCTCTGAGGCTGCAATAGTTGACTAGGCAGCAGTATAACGCGAATAGTTGCTGCGGCAAATGTTAATTGAAGCGCGATTTGGTTGCAGAGTTGCAAAAATGGCCCTGACGCGAGTGGGCTCATCAATGGCCTCGCGCGCAGGGTGGCGTCGATGCCGCGCTGCAACGGAGTGCGCCGCTCGCGACATCTTGGCGTGCTATAATTTCAGGCTTTCCAAGCTGCAAATCGCGCGCGCATCGGGCAAAACGGTGTGCGCGCGCTTGCGCGTTCCATCCGTTTTCAGGTTTCTATGACCCGCGCCCTTCGCAACATCGCCATCATCGCCCACGTCGACCACGGCAAGACGACGCTCGTCGACCAACTGCTTCGCCAGTCCGGCACCTTCCGCGAGAACCAGCAGGTCGCAGAACGGGTGATGGACTCGAACGACATCGAAAAGGAGCGCGGGATCACGATCCTCGCGAAGAACTGCGCGGTCGAGTACGAAGGCACGCACATCAACATCGTCGACACGCCCGGGCACGCGGACTTCGGCGGCGAAGTGGAGCGCGTGCTGTCGATGGTCGACTCGGTGCTGCTGCTCGTCGACGCGGTCGAGGGCCCGATGCCGCAGACCCGCTTCGTGACGAAGAAGGCGCTCGCGCTCGGCCTGAAGCCGATCGTCGTCGTCAACAAGGTCGACCGCCCGGGCGCGCGGATCGACTGGGTGATCAACCAGACCTTCGACCTGTTCGACAAGCTCGGCGCAACCGAGGAGCAGCTCGACTTCCCCGTAGTCTACGCGTCGGGCCTGAACGGCTACGCGTCGCTCGATCCGGCCGCGCGCGACGGCGACATGCGTCCGCTGTTCGAGGCGATCCTCCAGCACGTGCCGGTGCGTCCGGCCGATCCGGAGGCGCCGCTGCAACTGCAGATCACGTCGCTCGACTACTCGACGTACGTCGGCCGGATCGGCGTCGGCCGCATCACGCGCGGGCGCATCAAGCCGGGCCAGCCGGTCGTGATGCGCTTCGGCCCGGAAGGCGAGGTGCTCAACCGCAAGATCAACCAGGTGCTGTCGTTCAAGGGGCTCGAGCGCGTGCAGGTCGAGTCGGCCGAGGCGGGCGACATCGTTCTCATCAACGGGATCGAGGACGTCGGCATTGGCGCGACGATCTGCGCGGTCGAAGCGCCTGAAGCGCTGCCGATGATCACGGTCGACGAGCCGACGCTGACGATGAACTTCCTCGTCAATTCGTCGCCGCTCGCCGGCCGCGAAGGCAAATTCGTGACGAGCCGCCAGATCCGCGATCGCCTGATGAAGGAGCTGAACCACAACGTCGCGCTGCGCGTGAAGGATACGGGCGACGAAACCGTGTTCGAAGTGTCGGGCCGCGGCGAGCTGCACCTGACGATCCTCGTCGAGAACATGCGCCGCGAAGGCTACGAGCTCGCGGTGTCGCGTCCGCGCGTCGTGATGCAGGAGGTCGACGGCGTCAAGCACGAGCCGTACGAGCTGCTGACGGTCGATCTCGAGGACGAGCATCAGGGCGGCGTGATGGAGGAGTTGGGGCGCCGCAAGGGTGAAATGCTCGACATGGTGTCGGACGGGCGCGGCCGCACGCGTCTCGAGTACCGGATTCCGGCGCGCGGCCTGATCGGCTTCCAGAGCGAATTCCTGACGCTTACGCGCGGCACGGGCCTGATGAGCCATATCTTCGATTCGTACGCGCCTGTCAGGGAAGGCTCGGTCGGCGAGCGCCGCAACGGCGTGCTGATCTCGCAGGACGACGGCGCGGCGGTAGCGTATGCGCTCTGGAAGCTGCAGGATCGCGGTCGCATGTTCGTGAAGCCGGGCGACGCGCTTTACGAGGGCATGATCATCGGCATTCACAGCCGCGACAACGACCTCGTCGTGAACCCGATCAAGGGCAAGCAACTGACCAACGTGCGCGCGTCGGGCACCGACGAAGCGGTGCGTCTCGTGCCGCCGATCCAGATGTCGCTCGAATACGCAGTCGAATTCATCGATGACGACGAGCTCGTCGAAGTGACGCCGCAGTCGATCCGCTTGCGCAAGCGCCACCTGAAGGAGCACGAGCGCCGCCGCGCGAGCCGCGAGGCCGAGGCCGGCTGAGCGTGCGCCGGGCATCGTCCGGGCGTCGCGCCGCATTCGCCGCGCATCTCGAAAGCCGCCTTCGGGCGGCTTTTTTGCATGCGCCGACGGGTGGCGGGCGCGCCGGTTGAAAAACTGTGTTTCATGCGTGCTCGGGAATGCGCGCGATGCCCGCGAAAGCCCGTCGCAGCGGGCTTTCAGGGCGCTATCGCCGCGCTCGCCGCAGGGTTTTCTGTGCTATGCTGCGCGCACGCAAGTTTTAGGTCCTTCCAAGCAAGACTTGATTCGCGCAATCCGCTAAACGGTCAGGCCGTGTCGCGGAAGGTTGAGTAACCCGCTATTTCTCGAGAAGCTCGAAGAAAGGTGAGCGTCAAATGTCAGATGTAATGAAGCAATTCCAGCTGAACTCGTATCTGTTCGGCGGCAATGCTTCGTATGTTGAAGAACTGTACGAAGCCTATTTGGATAACCCGGCGTCGGTGCCGGACAACTGGCGCGAATATTTCGATGCGCTGCAAAACGTCCCCGCAACCGATGGTTCGAGCGCGAGCGACGTGGCCCACAACCCGATCGTAGAGTCGTTCGCCCAGCGCGCGAAAGCCAACGCTTTCATCCCGCGCGAAAGCGGCGGCAACCTCGCCACCGCCCGCAAGCAAGTCCACGTTCAGTCCCTCATCAGCGCGTATCGCTTCCTCGGCTCGCAATGGGCCAACCTCGATCCCCTGAAGCGCCGCGAACGCCCCGCGATTCCCGAGCTGGAACCCGCGTTCTACGATTTCTCCGAAGCCGACCTCGACCAGACGTTCAGCGCGAGCAACCTGTATTTCGGGTTCGAGCAGGCGTCGCTGCGCGACATCGTCAAGGGGCTGCGCGACACGTACTGCGGCACGATCGGCGTCGAATTCATGTACATCAGCGATCCCGAGCAGAAGCGCTGGTGGCAGGAGCGCCTCGAGTCGAGCCGCGCGACGCCGAACTTCTCGGCCGACAAGAAGAAGCACATCCTGAACCGCCTGACGGCCGCCGAAGGCCTCGAGCGCTATCTGCACACGAAGTACGTCGGCCAGAAGCGCTTCTCGCTCGAAGGCGGCGAGAGCTTCATCGCGTCGATGGACGAAGTCGTCCAGCGCGCAGGCTCGAAGGGCGTGCAGGAAATCGTCATCGGCATGGCGCACCGCGGCCGTCTGAACGTGCTCGTGAACACGCTCGGCAAGATGCCGGCGGATCTCTTCGCCGAATTCGAGGGCAAGCACGTCGACGACCTGCCGGCAGGCGACGTGAAGTACCACAAGGGCTTCTCGTCCGACATCGCGACGGAAGGCGGCCCGGTCCACCTGTCGCTCGCGTTCAACCCGTCGCACCTCGAAATCGTGAACCCGGTGGTCGAGGGCTCCGCGAAGGCGCGGATGGACCGCCGCGGCGACGCCGACGGCCTGCAGGTGCTGCCCGTGCAGATCCACGGCGACGCGGCGTTCGCCGGCCAGGGCGTCGTGATGGAAACGCTGAACCTCGCGCAGACGCGCGGCTACGGCACGCACGGCACGCTGCACATCGTCATCAACAACCAGATCGGCTTCACGACGTCGGACCCGCGCGACGCGCGCTCGACGCTGTACTGCACGGACGTCGTCAAGATGATCGAGGCGCCGGTGCTGCACGTGAACGGCGACGATCCGGAAGCGGTCGTGCTCGCGACGCAGATCGCGATCGACTACCGGATGCAGTTCCACAAGGATGTCGTGATCGACATCGTCTGCTTCCGCAAGCTCGGGCACAACGAGCAGGACACGCCGGCCGTCACGCAGCCGCTGATGTACAAGAAGATCGCTCAGCACCCGGGCACCCGCGCGCTGTACGCGGAGAAGCTTGCGCAGCAGGGCGTGATCAGCGCCGAGGACGCCGACGGCTTCGTGAAGGCGTACCGCAAGGCGATGGACGACGGCCACCACACGGTCGATCCGGTGCTGTCGAACTACAAGAGCAAGTACGCGGTCGACTGGATGCCGTTCCTGAACCGCAAGTGGACGGACGCCGCCGACACCGCGGTGCCGCTCGCCGAGCTGAAGCGCCTCGGCGAACGCATCACGACGGTGCCGCAAAACTTCAAGGTCCACCCGCTCGTCGAGCGCGTGATCAACGACCGCCGCAACATGGCGCGCGGCGATCAGCCCCTCGACTGGGGCATGGGCGAGCACCTCGCGTACGCATCGCTCGTCGCGTCCGGCTACGCCGTGCGCCTGACGGGCCAGGATTCGGGCCGCGGCACGTTCACGCACCGTCATGCGGTGCTGCACGACCAGAACCGCGAGCGCTGGAACGACGGCACGTACGTGCCGCTGCAGAACATCTCGGAAGGCCAGGCGAAGTTCAACGTGATCGACTCGGTGCTGTCCGAAGAGGCGGTGCTCGGCTTCGAATACGGCTACTCGACCGCCGAGCCGAACACGCTCGTGCTGTGGGAAGCGCAGTTCGGCGATTTCGCGAACGGCGCGCAGGTGGTGATCGACCAGTTCATCTCGTCGGGCGAAGTGAAGTGGGGCCGCGTGTCGGGCCTCACGATGCTGCTGCCGCACGGCTATGAAGGCCAGGGTCCGGAGCACTCGTCGGCGCGCATCGAGCGCTATCTGCAGTTGTGCGCGGAGCACAACATGCAGGTCGTCCAGCCGACGACGCCCGCGCAGATTTTCCACCTGCTGCGCCGCCAGATGATCCGCCTGTTCCGCAAGCCGCTCATCGTCGCGACGCCGAAGTCGCTGCTGCGCCACAAGGAAGCTGTGTCGGATCTGTCGGAGCTCGCGAAGGGTTCGTTCCAGCCGGTGCTCGGCGAAGTCGACGGCGGCATCGACGCGAAGAAGGTCAAGCGCGTGATCGCGTGCTCGGGCCGCGTGTACTACGACCTCGTCGCGCATCGCCGTGAAGCGAAGGCGAACGACGCCGCGATCGTGCGGATCGAGCAGCTCTATCCGTTCGCGCACAAGCAGTTCGAAGCGGAAATGAAGAAGTACGAGAACGCGACGGAAGTGGTCTGGGTGCAGGACGAGCCGCAAAATCAGGGGCCGTGGTTCTATGTCGAACACCACCTGAAGGAAGGCATGAAGGAAGGGCAGAAGCTCGCGTACAGCGGCCGCCCGGCTTCCGCCTCGCCGGCCGTCGGCTATTACGCGAAGCACTACGAGCAGCAGAAGGCCCTCATCGAAGGCGCATTCGGCCGCTTGAAGAGCGCATCGGTCGCGAAATAAAGAGACGTAGCGAAGCGGGAAGGCGCGGCGCGCTTTCCCGCGCGCTGTCGGGCGCCCGCGCGCGACGCGCGCCGCGATACCCGGCAGCGCATGCGGACGTCTCGTCATTACCCAGATTAAGCATCCAGGAAATTCACATGGCTATCGTAGAAGTCAAAGTCCCCCAGCTTTCGGAGTCGGTTTCGGAAGCGACCATGCTGCAGTGGAAGAAGAAGCCCGGCGAAGCCGTCGCACAAGACGAAATCCTGATCGAGCTCGAGACCGACAAGGTCGTCCTCGAAGTGCCGGCGCCCGCCGCGGGCGTGCTCGCGCAAGTGCTGCAGAACGACGGTGACACGGTCGTCGCCGACCAGGTGATCGCGACGATCGACACCGAAGCGAAGGCGGGCGCGGCCGAAGCCGCGGCAGGCGCCGCCGAAGTCAAGCCGGCCGCCGCTCCCGCCGCCGCGCCGGCGCCCGCCGCGCAGCCGGCTGCCGCCGCCGCGTCGAGCGCCGCGGCCGCATCGCCCGCCGCATCGAAGCTGATGGCCGAGAAGGGCATCGGCGCGGCCGACGTCGCAGGCTCGGGCCGCGACGGCCGCATCACGAAGGGCGACGTGCTGTCCGCGGGCAGCGCGCCGAAGGCCGCGGCGGCCCCCGCGCAGGCGTTGGCCGCGGCGAAGCCGTCGCTGCCGGAAGTGAAGGTGCCGGCGTCGGCGACGACGTGGCTCAACGACCGTCCGGAGCAGCGCGTGCCGATGTCGCGCCTGCGCGCGCGTATCGCCGAGCGTCTGCTCGAATCGCAGCAGACCAACGCGATCCTGACGACGTTCAACGAAGTGAACATGCAGCCCGTGATGGATCTGCGCGCGAAGTACAAGGACAAGTTCGAGAAGGAACACGGTGTGAAGCTCGGCTTCATGTCGTTCTTCGTGAAGGCGGCCGTCCACGCGCTGAAGAAGTTCCCGCTCGTGAACGCGTCGATCGACGGCAACGACATCGTCTATCACGGCTATTTCGACATCGGCATCGCGGTCGGTTCGCCGCGCGGCCTCGTCGTGCCGATCCTGCGCAACGCGGATCAGATGAGCCTCGCCGACATCGAGAAGAAGATCGCCGAATTCGGCCAGAAGGCGAAGGACGGCAAGCTGTCGATCGAGGAAATGACGGGCGGCACGTTCTCGATCTCGAACGGCGGCGTGTTCGGCTCGATGCTGTCGACCCCGATCATCAACCCGCCGCAGTCGGCCATCCTCGGCGTGCATGCGACGAAGGAACGTCCGGTCGTCGAGAACGGCCAGATCGTGATCCGTCCGATCAACTATCTCGCGCTGTCGTATGACCACCGGATCATCGACGGCCGCGAAGCGGTGCTGTCGCTCGTCGCGATGAAGGACGCGCTCGAAGACCCGGCGCGCCTGCTGCTCGACCTGTAAGCACGCTTTTCTCACCGTATCGAACCGCTTCGGCGGGCCGCGCGGGCGCCCATTGCGAGGCGCCTGCTCGGCTTGCCGGAGCCAAATCAAAGGATTGTCATGTCGAAGGAATTTGACGTCGTCGTGATCGGCGCGGGCCCGGGCGGCTATATCGCCGCGATCCGTGCCGCTCAACTGGGCAAAACGGTTGCCTGCATCGAAAAATGGAAGAACCCGGCCGGCGCGCTGAAGCTGGGCGGCACGTGCCTGAACGTCGGCTGCATCCCGTCGAAGGCGCTGCTCGCGTCGTCGGAGGAATTCGAGAACGCGCAGCACCACCTCGCCGACCACGGCATCAGCGTCGACGGCGTGAAGATGGACGTCGCGAAGATGCTCGCGCGCAAGGACGGGATCGTCGAGAAGATGACGGGCGGGATCGAGTTCCTGTTCAAGAAGAACAAGATCACGTGGCTCAAGGGCCACGGCAAGTTCACCGGCAAGACCGACGCCGGCGTCACGATCGAAGTGAGCGGCGAAGGCGAGACCGAAGTCGTCACCGCGAAGAACGTGATCATCGCGACGGGCTCGAAGGCGCGTCACCTGCCGAACGTGCCGGTCGACAACAAGATCGTCGCGGACAACGAAGGCGCGCTGACGTTCGACACGGTGCCGAAGAAGCTCGCCGTGATCGGCGCGGGCGTGATCGGCCTGGAGCTCGGCTCGGTGTGGCGGCGCCTCGGCGCCGAAGTGACGGTGCTCGAAGCGCTGCCGGCGTTCCTCGGCGCGGCCGACGAGGCGCTCGCGAAGGAAGCGGCGAAGCTGTTCAAGAAGCAGGGCCTCGACATCCACCTCGGCGTGAAGATCGACGAAGTGAAGACGGGCGCGAACGGCGTGTCGATCGCTTACACGGACAAGGACGGCAACGCGAAGACGCTCGACGCCGACCGCCTGATCGTGTCGGTCGGCCGCGTGCCGAACACCGAGAACCTCGGCCTCGAGGCGATCGGCCTGAAGGCGAACGAGCGCGGCTTCATCGACGTCGACGACCACTGCCGCACCGCGGTGCCGAACGTGTACGCGATCGGCGACGTCGTGCGCGGCCCGATGCTCGCGCACAAGGCGGAAGACGAAGGCGTGCTGGTCGCGGAAGTGATCGACGGCCAGAAGCCGCACATCGACTACAACTGCATTCCGTGGGTGATCTACACGTATCCGGAAATCGCGTGGGTCGGCAAGACGGAGCAGCAACTGAAGGCCGAGGGCCGCGAGATCAAGTCGGGCCGGTTCCCGTTCTCGATCAACGGCCGCGCGCTCGGCATGAACGCGCCGGACGGCTTCGTGAAGATGATCGCGGACGCGAAGACGGACGAGCTGCTCGGCGTGCACGTGATCGCCGCGAACGCGTCGGATCTGATCGCCGAAGCCGTCGTCGCGATGGAGTTCAAGGCGGCGTCGGAAGACGTTGCCCGCATCTGCCATCCGCACCCGTCGATGTCCGAAGTGATGCGCGAAGCGGCGCTCGCCGTCGACAAGCGCTCGCTCAACAGCTAAGCGCGACGGCGCAGCACCGCGCGCCGGCCTTCGCGGCCGGCCGCGCAGTTTCTCGGCGAAGGCGGGCGGGATTTTCCGCTCGCCTTCGTTTTTTGCCGGCTTGCATGATGAATGTCACCGAATACTACGAGCACGAGCTGAAGACGCGCGGCTATCAGTCCGATGCCGCGCAGCGCGCCGCGGTCGAACGCCTGCAGCGCTGCTACGGCGAATGGGTCGCCTACAAGGCGCGCCGCTCGAACGCGTTCAAGAAACTCGTCATCCGCCCGGATCTGCCGCGCGGCGTCTACATGTGGGGCGGCGTCGGGCGCGGCAAGAGCTTCCTGATGGACAGCTTCTACGCGGTCGTGCCGGTGCAGCGCAAGACGCGGCTGCACTTCCACGAGTTCATGCGCGAAGTGCATCGCGAGCTCGAGGAGCTGAAAGGGCAGGCCGATCCGCTCGACGAGCTCGCGCGCCGGATCGCGAAACGCTACCGGCTCATCTGCTTCGACGAATTCCATGTGTCGGACATCGCCGACGCGATGATCCTGTACCGGCTGCTCGACCGGCTGTTCTCGAACGGCGTGCAGTTCGTGATGACGTCCAACTACGATCCGGACGATCTGTATCCGGACGGCCTGCATCGCGACCGGATGCTGCCCGCGATCGCGCTTCTGAAGGAGCGGCTCGACGTGCTGAACGTCGACGCGGGCGTCGACTATCGGCAGCGCACGCTCACGCAGGTGCGGATGTATCACACGCCGCTCGGCGCGCAAGCCGACCGCGAGTTGCGCCACGCGTTCGCGCAGCTCGCCGCGGTGCCGGACGAGAACCCGATCCTGCACATCGAGAAGCGCGAGATCAAGGCGCTGCGCCGTGCGGACGGTGTCGTCTGGTTCGATTTCGCGACGCTCTGCGGCGGTCCGCGCTCGCAGAACGACTATCTCGAGCTCGCAAGCCGCTTCCATGCGATCGTGCTGTCCGACGTGCCGCAGATGTCGCCGCGGATGGCGTCCGAGGCGCGCCGCTTCACGTGGCTCATCGACGTGCTGTACGACCACAAGGTGAAGCTGCTGATGTCGGCCGCGGTGGCGGCCGATGATCTGTACGTCGAAGGACCGATGGCGAACGAATTCAGCCGCACGGTTTCGCGGATCGTCGAGATGCAGTCGAAGGAATATCTCGAGGCGCCGCGGCGCCTGATCGATACGTCGCTGACCTGATCCGGTTCGCGCGCCGTGCGCCGCGAACGACCCGACCCGAATTCGAAAACGCGCGCAGACGGTTAACTTCGGTTAATTCGGTATTAACTATTCTTAAATCGGCGCGCGTCGTGTATCCAACGCCGGTTCGTCTCGATATCGTTGCGGTCATGTTCTTCATGAACGGAGAAGCACATGACGCCGTATCGCGATATTACCGATGAGGAGTGGCAGCGCGTCGCTCCATTGCTGCCCGAGCTGCGTCCGCGCAAGGAATTGCGCGGCAGGCCGCTCGCGGACACGCGCGCGGTGCTGAATGGCGTGCTGTGGGTGATCTACAGCGGTGCGAACTGGTCGGCGATGCCGCGCCGCTTTCCCGCGTATCAGACTTGCCATCGCCGCTTCAAGGCGTGGCACGAATCCGGCGCGTTGAAGCGCGTGCTCGTCGAGCTGTTCGGCACGCAGAGCGACGATCTGTGCGAGCTGATGGCGATGCGCATGCGTACGCATGCGCGCTCGAAGGCCGCGCAGGCGCGCAGCGGCGCGGCATCGACGGCGACCTCGCCCGCGCCGCGTCACGAACACTCGCTCGAGCACATCGCCTGACACGGCGCGCGGCGTCTCGCACGCATGAAAAAACCGGCCTCGCGCAGATGCGCGAGGCCGGTTTTGTTTTTGCCGCTTTTGCCGCCTGGCGTTCGCGGGACGCGGCGCGCAAGCGGCGACCGGTGCATCGGGAGACGGGCGCTTGGCTTATTGAGCGCGCATCCACGTCTGCGAGCGGCCGAGCAGCGATACGCCGATGTAGCCGCGCACGATGAGCTTCTGGCCGCCTTCCTCGAGCTTCATCTTGCACTTGTAGACCTTGCCGTTTTCCGGGTCGAGGATGTTGCCGCCGTCCCAGCCTTCGCCGTCCTTCTTCATCGCCTTGATGATCGTCATGCCCTTGATGAGCTGATCCTTGCGCTCGTCGGTGCACGCGGTGCAGCGGCGGTCCGGCGTGTCGTTCTCGCCGAGGCCCTTGAGGACCTTGCCGGACAACTCGCCGGCCGAGTCTGCGGTGATCTGCACGAGCGCCTTCGGCTTGCCCGTGTGATCGTCGATCGTCTGCCACGTGCCGATCGGGCTGTCCGCCTGAGCGAACGCGCTCGCGGCGCATGCGAGAAGTGCGCCTGCCACGGTGATCGAGCGCAGTGAACGAGTCATTTGAAACATGTCTTCCTCCTTGGATCGCACGATGTCGTTTTCGTCAGCCCGCGGGCCGTCTGCGTCGGACGGCGGTGGATGCGAGCTTTGCGCAGAATACGTGAATCCGCGCGCGGCGTTTGATACAAGTGCTTCTAATCGAAGTGGCGACGTGCGATGCAAAAATGAAAAAATGCAAACGCGCGCGGCCCGCCGTGCGACGGGCCGCGAAGCGCAAACGAGCGGGGCGGGCGGACGTCAGTAGAGCTGATACGAGAACGATGCGTTCACGCGCGGGCTGCGCGACGCGCTTTCGATCGGCGCGTCGCCGACGGGTTTCGCGATCGACACGTCGAGATTGTAGAAACGGCTATCGGTCAGGCGCACGCCGAGCCCGACCGACGACAGGCGGCGCGGCACCGGCGTGCCCGAATGCAGATACACGCGGGCCATGTCGTACGCGATGTACGGCGTGATGTTCTTCAGGTACGTGAAGCCCGGCGTGAATGCGCGATTGAGTTCGAACGACGCGCCCCATCCCGAATCGCCCGACGTCTCGCCCGGCTGATAGCCGAGCGCGAAACGCTGCGCGCCGAACGAGATCTGCTCGGTGGTCGGCAGCGAATCGGGGCTGTACTGGCCCGTGAGCTGCACGGTCGAGCCGATCTTGAACGGCCACTCGTTCGTCTGCGCGAACGTCGCGCCCGTGCGCACGAACGTCGTCGAGGCGGGGTTCGTCGTGGTGACGCCCGGCAGGTTCGTGAAGCCCGACTTCGACGCGCCGAGAATGTCGAACGCCTTCGCCACATTGAAGCTCAGCTTCTGCATCTGCTTCGGCTGCACGCTCGTGTAGTCGAGCTGCATCTGCAGCACGCGCACCTGCGAGCGCAGGCCGATCATCGCGCCCGTGCTCCGGTTCTGGTAGCGGTCTTCGTTGTGCGACGCGTAGCCCGACACCGTGCCGAGCAGGCTGCGCTGGTTGCTCAGCATCAGCGGATACGACGCGGACAGGCCGAGCTTGTCGTTGATCACGGTGCGCTGCACGTTGGGCAGCACGGTCTGGTCGACGGACGGATTGCCGCGGTAGTGGCTCGCGTCGAGGCGCGTGACGAGGCCGTTGCTGCCGATCGGCACGGCGCCGCTGAACGATACGTACGTCTGATTGTTCGGCCCCTTCGGGAACAGCGCGGAGATGCTCATCTGCTCGCCGAGCGACGTGAGGCCGTTCTCGGTCACGGTGAAAAGCCCTTGTACGCCTGGGTTGTTCGTATTGAGGCCCGCGCTCACGTTGATCGGCTTGCGATCGACGTTGAGCTCGAGCGTCGTCGCGCCGTCGGTGTTCTGCGGCGGCGGCACGTTTGCCTTCACCGTCACGCCGGGCAGCAGGCCGAACGTGTTCACGTAGCGCTCGAACGTCGCGCGGCGCAGCGGGCGGTCGTCCATGATGTGCGCGGCGATCGCGCGCACCTTCGGCTCCATCGCGCCGGGCCGGCCGGTGATCTTCAGGTTCGCGACATAGCCCTCGACGACCGTCACGCGCACGACGCCGCCTTCGAACGTCTGCGCGGGAACGAACGCGAACGACAGCGCATAGCCGCGCTCCTGATACAGCTTCGTCACGCCGTTCGCCGTCTCGATCAACTGGCCGATCGTGATGTCCTTGCCGACGAGCGGCGTGAAGCGCTGCGAGATCTCTTCGAACGGAATCGACCTGACGCCCTCGACCTGGAACGAGGTCGGCGTCAGATGGCGCGCGAGGAGCGCCTGCACCTGGACTTCCTGCGGCGCGACCTGCACGGTCACGCTCGGCTTGCTCGGCGTGTTGATCTGCGGCAGCGCTTCGAGCGGATTGCCGCCCGAGCGGCTTTGCGCATGCGCGGCACCGGCGGCCGCGACGAGCGCGAGCAGCAGCATCCAAGAATCGTGTCTGGATTTCATTGTGATTCCTCGTGGGCCTCTTTGTGCTTGTGATCTTCTAATGCCGTTGCGCGGCGCCTGGCGGGCCGCGCAACGTGGTCTTCCGTTGTTCTATGCGACTGCCACTGCGCCGCGCGCTCCTTGCCGGAAGGCGCGCGCGGTATGTCGCATCACTTGCCGAAACTGCCCAGCGTGCCGAGCGTACCCGTCACAGGGGCGAGGAGCCCCGTCGCGCCGCCCGTCGACGACGTCGAACCGGACAGCGTGCCCGTGAGAGGATTGAGCAAACCGGTGACGGGCGCGAGCGGGTTCGCACCAGCGCTCGTGCCGCCGCTCGCGAGGCTCGTGATCGGCGCGAGCGGGTTGCTCGCGCCGCCCGACACCGCGCTGCCGCCGAGTGAGCTGGTCGGCAGCGCGCCGCCGCCGAGGCTCGACAGCAGGCCGCTCAGCGGGCTGCCGAGCGTCGAGCCCGAGCTCGTGCCCGAGCCGGTCGCGACCGTTGCCGTCGAGCCGCCGACGAGGCTCGTGATGAGGCCCGGGATCGGCGCCGCGCCGTTCGGTGCGGCCGGGTTCACGAGGCCGCCCGCGTTCGTCACGGTGTTGCCGACCGCCGACACGAGCTGGCCGACGTCGCCGACGAGCGGCTGCGACGGGGACGTGCCCGCGATCTGCTTGCCGGCCGAGCTGATCGCGCCGCCGACTTGCTGCAGCAGGCCCGACACCGGCTGGCCGACGCCCGTCGTCGTGCCGACCGTCTGCGTGACCTGGCCCGCCGTGATGACGAGCGGCGTGACCGCGGAGCTGATCGGCTGCGTGATCTGCTGGACAGGCCCCGTCGACAGCGCGTTGCCGAGCATCGTGCCGGCCGCGTTCACGCCGTTCGCGGCCGTCGCGAGCGCGCCCGCGACAGGCGTCGTGACGGGCGAGAGCGGGGCGAGCGGGCCCGTGCCGAGCGCCTGCACGGTCTGGCTGAGGCCCTGCACGGTGTTGCTCGCCGCGCTCACGACGTTGCCGAGGCCCGCGACTGTCGTGCCGACCGGATTCTGCGTGGAGCCGATCTGGCCGAGGCCGTTGCTGAGCGCATCCGCCGCGGCGTTGACGATGCCGCCCGTGCTGCCGACCGTCGCGCCGACGCCCTGGGTGACGCCGCTGCCGAGGCCCGGCACGCTCGTCGAGCCGATTGTGTTGCCGAGATCGGTCGCGGTCTTGCCGAGCGTGTTGACGACGCCCGACGTGCCCGCCGTGCCGCTGGTGCCGCTCGTGCCACTGGTTCCACTCGTGCCGCTGGTCCCGCTGGTGCTGCCGCCGGCGGACGGCGGCGCGGTGACGTCGCTGCCGCCGCACGCGGCGAGCACGCACGCGGTTGCGAGCGCGGTGAGCGGAACGCGCCAGGCCGCGAGCGCGAATGACGGGACGAAACGTTGCTGGTTCATGATGCTGCTCCTCGCTGTCTTCTCTGATGCTGGATGGGCGCCGGCCCTTTTACTTCTTGATGCCGCCGAGCAGGCCGCCGACGAGCGACGTGACGGGCGACAGCAGGTTGGTCGAGCCGCCCGTGCCGCTGCTCGCGCCGGTCAGCGGCGCGGTGAGGCTCGCGACCGGGTTCGTCGCGGTCGTCGTCGAACCCGTCGCCGGCGCGGCGGTTGCACCGCCGAGCGCGCCCGTCGCGGTCGAGACGAGGTTCGTGACGGGGGCGAGCGGGCTCGTCGACGTCGCGCCGCCGGTGGCGCCCGAGAGTGCGCCCGTGACGGTCGACACGAGGCCCGTGACGGGCGCGAGCGGGCTGCTGCCGCCTGTGCTGCCCGCGGCGCTCGTGAGCGCGCCCGTGACCGTCGACACGATGTTCGTGAGCGGCGCGAGCGGCGAACTCGAGCCTGCGCTGCCCGCAGCGCCCGAGAGCGCGCCCGTGACCGTCGACACGACGTTCGTGAGCGGCGCGAGCGGGGTGCCCGAGGTTGCGCCGCCGACGCCGCTCAGCGTGCCCGTCAGGCCGCCGACGGCGGCCGTGATCGGCGCGAGCGGATTCGTGGAGCCGGTGCCGCCCGTCAGCAGGCCGCCGACCGACGTGATCGTGTTGCCGGTTGCCGACACCGTCTGGCCGAGGCCCGTCGTGACCGGGTTGTTGCCCGTCTTCGTGATCAGCGCGCCGGCCTGGTTCAGGCCTCCGCCGATCGTGCCGAGCAGCGTGTTGGCGGGCGCGCCGAGGCCCGTCACGTTGCCGACCGTCTGCGTCGTGCCCGTGACCATCGACGTGATCGGCGTGATCGCCGAGCTGACCGTCTGCGTCAGTTGCTGGACGGGGCCCGTCGACAGCGCGGTGGTGAGCGTCGTGCCGCCCGCGGTGATCGTGTTGCCGAGCGTGCTGACCGCGCCGCCGAGCGGCGACGTGAGCGGCAACAGCGGCGCGAGCGGGCCGCTGCCGAGGCTCGTCACGAGGTTGCCCGTCTGAGTGACGGCGCCGCCCAACTGGCTGACCACGCCGCCCGTGCTTGCGACGGTCGTGCCGATCGGGTTGGTTGACGAGCCGAGCTGGCCGATGCCGCTCGTCACGCCGGAGCCGAGCGCGCTGACCGCGCCGCCGAGGCTCTGAATGACACCGCCGAGCGCCTGCGTCGTCTGCGGGTTCACGCCGGGCAGCGTCTGGCTGCCGACGACGGTGCCGAGACCCGACACGGTCGAGCCGGCGCCGCTGACGATGCCGCCCGTGTTGCCGGCGATCGTGCCGAGTGCGTTGATGCTCGACGTCGTCGAGCCGCCGCCTGACGTGGAGCCGCCGCCCGAGGTCGAACCGCCGCCCGACGTGGAGCCGCCGCCGGAGGTCGAGCCGCCGCCGCCCGACAGGCCGCCCGTCGAGCCGGAACCGCCGGAGCCGCCCGAACCCGAGCCGCTCGTGCCGCCCGAGCCGGAGCCGCCGTCCCCCGTCGTGGAAATCGCGTTGCCGCTGCCGCTGCCCGAGCCCGAGCCGTCGAGCCCCTTGCTGATCGAGCCGGAGCCGCCGCACGCGGAAAGGGAAAGCATGGCTGCCACGGTGGCCGCGATCAAAGTCGTCCGGAGCGTGCCATGGGAAATCGTGCTGATGTTCATCATCGTCCTCGCATTGGTGTGTTGTCTGTTGCTTGATTTGCCGCACTTGCGCACGACTACTCTGCAACTGGCGTGCCATTTCGTTGGACGATCTTTTCGGTGCGTGCGGCGAGATCCGGCAAACCCTTGTCAGACAAGGGTTTTGGCGGAGCGGGATGGCGCGGGAAAAACGATGGGGCGGGTGCGGCGAGGGCGTGTTTTTATGCGTTCGTAACGTAACGCCGCATGGCGCGCGTTACGGATGCGGCGTAACGTGCGACAGAAACGCGTCGCGCGCCGTCGACATTTGAACCCTGCGTTTTACTGATGAATTAGGTATGTAGATCTAACCTATCGTAAGTCCTTATGTGTAAGGACTACCGACAGATCGTAAAAATAAGCGTGCGCACGGTCATAGTGTCTGATCAAAATCGATGAAAAATGTGGAACAAAAAAGGGTTCGGATATAAGATGCGCTCGTGCGCTATTTGTACGACCTAGTACATCAGGGAATACGAGGGGGACGCCGCCGACATAAATGTTAACTTGTATCAAATTGTTAGAAACTCTTGAAAAAAGGAGTTATAACGAAACCGCCCGAGCCGGCATTAAAGTCGGACTGGCGGGGGCAAGGTCGGCCGATAGCGAAAAGCAAGGCCAATGAAGACTCAAGGCACGAGGATCAACATGAAACAACTGATGCATCGCTTCTTCAAGGAAGAGGCCGGGGTGACCGCGATCGAATACGGGTTGATCGCAGGTCTTATCGCGGTGGCCATCGCGACGACGGTCGGCACGGTCGGTACCGATCTGAGCTCGCTGTTCAGCACGATCGCCAGCAAATTGCCGGCGGCCTGACTTTCACATCCAATTACGCATGACCACGAATTGCGGATTGCTTCGGCAATCCGCAAACGTCGCTGGGCGGCTGGGGCTGAGATGATTCGTCTCTTCAGTATTGGATTCTTTTTCGCCTGGGCTGCGGCTGTTGCAATTGCAGATTGTCGCAATCGCCGTATTCCCAATGAATTGGTGCTCGCCGGTTTCGCCGCCGTTATCATTTTTACAGCCTGCCGACAAAATCCGTTCGAAACGACATTGACCGGCGCATTGGTCGGCGCAACAGTCGGTCTCGTTTCCCTTTTTCCGTTTTTCGCGCTGCGCGTGATGGGCGCCGCCGACGTGAAGGTATTCGCGGTGCTCGGCGCGTGGTGCGGGCTGCCGGCGTTGCCGCGGCTATGGATCGTCGCGAGCGTCGCGGCGGGCATCCACGCGCTTGGCCTGATGCTCGTGACCCGCACGCCGCTCGGCTCGCTCGGGCGCAACGGCGCGCCCGCGTTCGCGCTCGGCGCGCGCCGCTCCGCGCCTTATGCGGCGTTTCTCGTCGCGCCCGCCGCCGCGTGGCTCGCCTATCTGATTCACACCGGAGGCACGCGATGATGCGCGCGCTCGGCCGATTCCGCTCGCCGCGCCGCCAGCGCGGCGCGACCGCGATCGAATTCGCGATCCTGTTTCCGCTGTTCTTTCTGATCCTCTACGGGATCGTGACATACGGCATGATCTTCGCCGCGCAGCAGAGCCTGACGCTCGCCGCGACGGAGGGCGCGCGCGCCGCGCTCAACTATCAGGTCGCGCAGACCCAGGCGGCGGCGCTCGGCCTGCGCGCGGCGGCCGCGTGCACGGCCGCGAACAATCTGACGGGCTGGCTGTCGGGCGCGACGTGCACGACTTCGTCGAACTACACGTGCTCGTACGATTCGACGATGTTTTGCATCCAGGTCACGGTCACGTATCCGTACGCGGCCAATCCGCTCGTGCCGGCGGTCGCGCTGTTCGACGCGGTGCTGCCGACCACGCTGACGAGCCGGGCGACGGTGCAGATCAATCCGACGAACATCATATGAAGAACACGATCGACTAGGCCGGACCGACGCGCCGCGCGCCACCGGTTTTCTCCAACGTTTTTCCTTGCCGCTGCACTGATAACAATCATGGCCAACCATCTGACCAAGATCATCGCGGTGTTGCTGATCGGGATCGCGATCCTGCTCGGCCTATACGCGTGGGTGCTCGGGCGCAAGCCGGCGCCCGTCGCGCCTGCCGCCGCGCCCGCCGCCGCGACGGCGATGGTGCCCGTCGTCGTCGCGGCGCGCGCGCTGCCCGCCGGGCAGCCCATTCCCGCCGATGCGCTGAAAGTGCAGCAGACGCCGACGCCGATCGCCGGCGCCTTCCCGAATCCGACGCTCGTCACGGGGCGCATCCCGGCGAGCGACATCGTCGCGCAGGCGCCGGTGCTCGAGAGCGAGCTGATGTCGGGCCTCGCCGATCAGATCGCGCCAGGCGAGCGCGCGGTCGCGATCAAGGTCGACGACACGAACGCGGTCGGCAACCGGCTGCGTCCCGGCAATTTCGTCGATGTATTCGTGAACCTGAAGCGCGAAGGCGGCTTCGGCGCGACCGGCGCCGAGATCGCGCAAACGCAGGCGCGGCTGCTGCTGTCGCGGGTGCGCGTGCTGTCGTTCGGCGACGCGACGGCCGATCGCGACGGCACGCCGGGCCCGACGGGCGCGGGCGCGCGCACCGCGGTGCTCGCCGTGCCGACCGCGCAGGTCGACGCGCTGACGCTCGCCGAGGCGAGCGGCCGGCTCGTGCTCGCGCTGCGCAGCCCGCGCGACGAGGATGTCGCCGCCCAGACGGTGGCGATCCGCGCGCCGGGCGGCGCGGGGGCGTCGAACCAGGCGGCGGCGGGGCTCGTGCTGAGTGCGCTGTCGGGCGGCGGCGCGTCAGCGCAGACGGCGCGCGCGGCGCCCGCGCCCGCGCGGGTGACGGCGGCGGCCGCGCCGCGTGCGGGAGGCGGCATCGAGGTAATCCGGGGTGGGCGGGCCGAGACGGTCGCCTATTGATCGACAAGCAGTTTCGAACAGTGACGGCAGGGGGAAGGCCGGCTCGCGCCGGTCTCCGACACGATGAAAAATAAACTGATTGCATGGACGATGGCGTTTGGCGTGTTGCTGTCGTTCGCCACGCAGGCGGCCGAGATGGGGGCGATCGAGCTCACGACGGGCGCGCAGCGGCAGATTGCCGTCGGGCGCGGCGTGCAGCGGGTCGCGATCGGCGATCCGAACGTCGCCGACGTGCTCGTCATCAAGGGCGGGCGCGGCGGCGTGCTGCTCGTCGCAAAGGCGGCCGGCTCGACGAGCCTGATGGTGTGGGAGCGCGGCCGCGACGAGCCCGCGGTCTACACGGTCGACGTCGTGAGCGGCTCGGCGCGCGCGCTCCTCGACGGCGGCGCGCCGGGCGTGAAGGCGTACGACGGCACGGCGGTCGTGTCCGGCTCGGCCGCGACGCTCGATGCGCATGCGCGCGCGCTCGCCGTCGGCAAGGGAATGGCGGGCAAGGGCGGCGTCGTCGACGCATCGACGGTCGGCGGCAAGAACGTCGTGCAGGTCGACGTGCGCGTCGTCGAGTTCAGCCGCTCGGTGCTCAAGCAGGCGGGCCTGAACTTCTTCAAGCAGAACAACGGCTTCACGTTCGGCTCGTTCGCGCCCGCCGGCCTCGCGTCGGTGACGGGCGGCGGCACGTCGTCGATGTCGGTGTCGGCGAACATTCCGATCGCGTCCGCGTTCAATCTCGTCGTCGGCTCCGCGACGCGCGGCCTCTTCGCCGATCTGTCGATCCTCGAGGCGAACAACCTCGCGCGCGTGCTTGCGCAGCCGACGCTCGTCGCGCTGTCCGGGCAGAGCGCGAGCTTCCTCGCGGGCGGCGAGATCCCGGTGCCGGTGCCGCAGTCGCTCGGCACGATCTCGATCGACTGGAAGCCGTACGGCGTCGGCCTCACGCTCACGCCGACCGTGCTGAGCCCGCGCCGGATCGCGCTGAAGGTCGCGCCGGAATCGAGCCAGCTCGACTTCGTCCATTCGATCACGATCAACGGCGTGACGGTGCCCGCGCTCACGACGCGCCGCGCGGACACGACGGTCGAGCTCGGCGACGGCGAGAGCTTCGTGATCGGCGGCCTGATCGACCGCGAGACGACGTCGAACGTCGACAAGGTGCCGTTCCTCGGCGATCTGCCGATCATCGGCACGTTCTTCAAGCACCTCAGTTATCAGCAGAACGACAAGGAGCTCGTGATCATCGTGACGCCGCATCTCGTCGCGCCGATCGCGAAGAACGCGTCGCTGCCCGCGACGCCCGGTGAACTGTCCGAGCAGCGCGACGGGCCGGTGTGGCGGTCGTATCTCGGCGGCGCGCTGTCGCCGGACGCAGGGCCGGGGTTCTCGAAATGAGCGCGCGACGCCACGACAGCGCACGCGCGAGCGCCGTGATGCGGCGCGCAACCGGGATGCATCACCATGAACGCGAGAACACAATCCTTGGCTGAGCCCGCCGTCACCGACTACTTCGTCTGCGCGTCGCCTCACGGCGAGCACGTGCGCTGGCTCGCGCAGACGCTCGTCTCGGCGGGCGCGGTCGAGTCCGCGCCGCTCGAGCCGGCGGCGCTCGCGCAGCGGATCGCCGGGCTCAACCCGGTGCTCGTCTTCGTCGATTTCTCGGGCGGCCGCGCGCAGGCGGCGAGCGCCGCGGCGGCCGCGGTGCGGGTGTCGCATCCGGGGCTGCCGATCGTCGCGCTCGGCTCGCTCGGCGAGCCGGAAAGCGCGCTCGCCGCGCTGCGCGCCGGCGTGCGCGACTTCATCGATTTTTCCGCGCCCGCCGAGGACGCGCTCAGGATCACGCGCGGGCTGCTCGATCACGTCGGCGAGCAGCCGAGCCGCCACGGCCGGCTGATCGCGCTCCTCGGCGCGCGCGCCGGGATGGGCGCGAGCACGCTCGCCGCGAACCTGTCGGTGCTGGTGCAAAAACGCTCGGCTGCGCTCGGCCGCCAGACGGCGCTCGTCGATCTCGGCCTGCCGGCGGGCGACGGCGCGCTGTTCCTGAACACGCGCTGCGAATTCGATTTCGTCGAGGCGGTGCGCAACCTGCGCCGCTTCGACCGGACCTTCGTGAACACGGCGCTCGCGCGCCATCCGAGCGGCGTCGCGCTGACGTCGCTGCCGCCGAGCCTGACCGGGCTGCGCGACGTGTCGTACGCGTCGTGCGTCGGCCTGCTGAACCGCCTGCGCGCGTTCTTCGACTGCCAGATCGTCGACCTGGGCGGCTTCTCGAACCGCGACTTCGTCGCGCAGACCGCGAACGCGGCCGACGAATCGTGGCTCTTGTGCGACCAGGGCGTCGCGTCCGTCGTGTCGGCCGCCGAGCTGCTGGAATCGCTGCGCGACGCGGGCGTCGACACGGACAACGTGCGGCTCGTCGTGAACCAGTACGATCCGGCGCTCGGCCTCGCGCCCGCGCAGATCGCCGAGCGCCTCGGCCTCGCGCTCGCCGCGACGTTGCCGTCGCGGCGCGTGCCGATCGGGCATGCGGCCAATCAAGGCAAGCTGATCGTCGACGCGGCCGAGCGCGATCCCTACGTGCGCGCGCTCGAGCCGCTCGTCGAACGCGCGACGGGCGGCACGGGGGCCGCCGCGCCGCGCCCGGCGGGCGGCTTTTCCGCGCTCAGGCGCTTCATTCAACCCACCTCCAAGCGGTCGTAAGAGATGGCACACGACATTCAATTTGCCGACGGGGCGACGCCGTTCTCGCAAACGCAGCAGTTTCACGACATCAAGAACGCCGCGCACGAGCACCTTCTGACGCGCATCGAGGAGCTGGGCGCGGAGTTCGGGCGCTGGTCGCGGCAGGCGATCAACCAGTTCGTCGATCTGGAGATCGACAGCTTCGTGCGGCTGCGCCGCATTCCGCTCAACGAGAACGAGGTGCGCGCGGTCGCGCAGGCGCTGACGAAGGAGCTCGCGGGCTTCGGCCCGATCGAGGACCTGCTCGCCGATCCGCACGTCGAGGACATCCTGATCAACGGCTACAGCGACGTCTACGTGTCGAAGCACGGAATCCTGACGAAGCTGCCCGTGCGCTTCACCGACAACGCACACCTGCTGCGCATCGTGCGGCGCATTCTCGCGCCGATCGGCCGCCGGCTCGACGAGTCGAATCCGATGGTCGACGCGCGGCTGCCGGACGGCGGGCGCGTGAACGTCGTGATCGAGCCGCTGTCGATCGACGGCCCGGTCGTGTCGATCCGCAAGTTCCGCAAGGACCCGCTGAAGCCCGCCGATCTGCTCGCGAACGGCACGTTCAACGACGAGATCGGCGCGCTGCTCGAAGCTGCGGTCGCCGCGCGCTGCAACATCCTTGTGTCGGGCGGCACGAGCTCCGGCAAGACGTCGCTTCTGAACGCGCTCGCGTTCCACATTCCCGAAGTCGAGCGCGTCGTGACGATCGAGGACACGGCCGAGCTGTCGCTCAACCACCCGCATGTGGTGCGGCTCGAGAGCCGGCCGGGCGGCTTCGACGGCACGGGCGTCGTGTCGATCCGCGACCTGCTGCGCAACACGCTGCGGATGCGCCCGGACCGGATCATCGTCGGCGAAGTGCGCGGCGGCGAAGTGCTCGAGATGATGCAGGCGATGAATACCGGTCACGACGGCTCGATGGGCACGATCCACGCGAGCTCGCCGCGCGAGTGCCTGTACCGACTCGAGATGCTCGCCGGCTTCGCGGGCTTCCAGGGCACCGAATCGAGCCTGCGCCGGCAGATCGCGAACGCGGTCGATTTCATCGTGCAGATCGGGCGGCTGTCGAACGGGCGGCGGCGCATCCTGTCGGTCACCGAGGTGACGGGGCTGTCCGACAACATCATCGCGACGCAGGAGCTCTATCGCTACGAGCCGCGCGTGAACGTGGACGGCGACGAGACCGACGCGTGGGAATCGCTCGGCATCCATCCGCATTCGCCGAAGCTCGCGCGGTTCAGGCAGGCGCTCGCGGGCGGCGGCTTCGGCGGCGAGCCGTACGGCCGCGGCGGGGGCTTCAATGTCTAGCGCGGCGCTCTGGGCGCTCGCGCTCGCGCTGCTGTGCGTCGCCGGGGCGCTCGCACTATGGCGGCGCGGCGCGGCGAACAAGGAGCGCGCGCACGCGGCGCGCTACATCGACAGCCGGCTCGAGCCCGGCGCGCGCCCGGGCGCGCCGCCGAAGATGCCGGCCGCGGCCGAGCCGAAGCGCGCGGCGGCGGTGCCGGCGGCGGGCGCGCCCGCGGCGAAGCCCGCCGAGGGCCTCGCGCGCTGGCGCGAACGCGCGGCCGATGCGTGGCTGAACGTGTCGAACCGCGCGGGCGTGTCCGAGATTCGCACGCCGCTCATCGCGCTCGTTGCGGCGACGGCCGTCGCGACGCTGTGGGCGGGCCTGCGCGGCGGGCTGCTCGCCGCCGTCGCGGCGTTCGTCGCGGGCGCGACGCTCGTGGTCTTCTGGCTCGTGTCGCGGATGCAGAAGCGGCGGCTGCGGATCGTGCGCCAGTTGCCGTCGTTCCTCGACGGCATCGTGCGCCTCGTCACGCTCGGCAACAGCGTGCCCGCCGCGTTCCAGGCGACGCTGCAGACGACCGAGGCGCCGCTGCGCGGCTGCCTCGACCACGTGTCGCGGATGCTGCGCTCGGGCGTCGAGATCGATCGCGCGATGGTCTATGTCGCGACGCTCTACCGGATCAAGGAGTTCGAGCTCGTCGGCTCGGTGCTGCGGCTGTCCGTCAAGTACGGCGGCCGCGCCGACGTGATGCTCGACCGGATGGCCGTCTTCATGCGCGACCTCGAGCAGGCGGAGCGTGAGCTCGTCGCGATGTCGGCGGAGACGCGGCTGTCGGCGTGGGTACTCGGCGCGCTGCCCGTGGGCATCGGCAGCTTCGTGATCGCGACGAATCCGAAGTATTTCAGCGCGATGTGGCTCGATCCGATGGGCCGCCAGCTCGTGTATCTCGCGTTCATCCTGCAAGTCGCCGGCGGCTACTGGCTGTACCGGCTCGCCCGATTGAGGTGATCACGATGGACCCCAGCCGTCTTGGCGCAATCGCGCTCGTCCTCGGCTCAATCGGCGTGCTGATGCTCGCCGGGCTCGCGATCATGCAGGCCGTGCTCGCGCGGCGCACCGGCCGCACGCTTGCGGACGCGCTCGACCAGCGCGCCGCTGCGCTCGAGGCGGCCGCCGCGCGTGCGGCGGCGGGTGCGGCGTCGGCGCTCGGCGCGGCGCGCGCGAGCGCCGCGGACGCGGCGCCGGACGAGTGCCGTCCGCGCTTCGCGACGCTGCTCGATCGCGCCGGCAAGTTCGGGATGCGCCTGCTCGACACGCGGCTCGGCAAGCAGATCGTCGCCGAAGAAGACCGGATGCTGCTCGAGCAGTGCGGCTACGTCGACGCGCACACGCGCGGCGTCTTCCTGAGCGCGCGGATCGCGTGCGCGATCGCGCTGCCCGCCGCTGTCGCGCTCGCCGGCGGCGAGACGGTCCGCACGCATCTGACCGCCTGGGTCGCGCTCTGCGTCATCGCCGGCTTCATGCTGCCGAAGATCTACGTGCGCCGCCGCGCGGCGGCGCGCCGCCAGTCCGTCGTCGACGAGATGCCGCTGCTCGTCGACATGCTGCGGCTGTTGCAGGGCGTCGGGCTGTCGCTCGACCAGAGCATCCAGGTCGTCACGAACGACTTCAAGGGGATGCTGCCCGTGCTGTCGTCGGAGCTCGGGATCGCGCAGCGGCAGTTCGTCGCGGGGCGCACGCGCGAGCAGTCGCTGCAGCGCCTCGCGACGAGCTTCGACAACGAGGATCTGCGCGCGATCGTGCGCCTGCTGATCCAGGTCGACAAGCACGGCGGCGCGGTGCAGGAGCCGCTCAAGCAGTTCGGCGACCGGCTGCGCGAAGTGCGCCGCGCGATGCTGCGCGAGCGGATCGGCCGCCTCACGGTGAAGATGACGGGCGTGATGATTCTCACGCTGCTGCCCGCGCTCTTCATCGTGACCGCGGGGCCGGGGATGCTCGCCGTCACGCACGCGCTCACGGCCGCGCGCCGCTAGCCGCGTTTGCCGCCGCGCAACGAAGGAAGGAACGACATGAGACGAAGCAGCTTTTCACCGATGACGACGGCGGCGCTCGCGGCGCTTGCGCTGTCGCTCGCCGCGTGCGGGGCGTTCAAGGAGTCGGGCTACGGGATCGGCGCGCAGGCCGAGCGCGCGGCGCTGATGCAGGCCGCGGCCGACAGGAACGCGACGCCCGACACGCCCGGCATGTATCTCGGCCTCATCGGCCGGATGCAGTCGCAGGGGCTCCATTACGCGTCGCTCGCGCACATCGACGCTTACGAGAAGCAGTACGGCGCGTCGCCGGACACGATCCTGCTGCGCGCGGACGCGCTGCGCGCGACCGACCAGCCGGCCGCGAGCACGGTCGCGTACAGGCAGTTGCTCGGCACGCCGCTTGCCGCGCGCGGCTATCGCGGGCTCGGTTTGCTGGCCGGCGCGTCGGGCGATTTCGACGCCGCGTCGCAGGCGCTCGCGCAGGCGAGCGCGCTCGCGCCGACCGATTCGCTGACGCTGTCCGATCTCGCGTATGCGCGGATGCGCAGCGGCGATGTCGGGGGCGCGCGCGTGCCGTTGATGAAGGCGGCGGAGCTCGACCAGAACAATCCGAAGATCCTCAGCAATCTCGCGCTCTTTCTGCTCGCGACGGGGCAGACGCGCGACGCGCTCGGCCTGATGAACCAACTGAAGCTCGCGCCCGCGGTGCGCACGGAAATCCGCAACGACGCGACGAAGATCGCAGCCGCGTCGCGCGCGCGGCAGCGGGCGCTCGCGCGCCCGGGCGCGCCGGGCGCGGCCGCTGCCGCGGGCATGGCGATCGCCGCGAACGCGGCGGCGGGCGGCGCGGCGGGTTCGAGCGGCGAGGCGGCGGCCAGCAGGGGCGCCGTGGCCGGCGCGGCCGCGCCCGCGCCCGTCGCGGCCGCCACGGCGCCGGCGTTCGAGCCGACGGTGCCGCTCTTGCAGCGATTCTCGCAATGACAGACGTGATACGGAGTCGACATGACGACGCATGACCATACCCAGACCGCCGCTGCCCGCTCCGGGCGCGGCCGCGCGCTTTGCGCGGCGACGCTCGCGCTCGCGGCCGCGCTCGCGTGCGCGGCGGGCGCCGCCCGCGCGCAATCGTCGCAGCCGCAGCCGCAACACGACGCGCCGCCCGCATCGGAAATCGGCCACGCGTCACAGACATGGTTTGCGTTGCAGGCCAGCAACCGCGAGGCGGCGCCGGCGCAGCCGATGATCGGCGAGGCGGCGTCGCTCGCGTACGCGCGCTATCTCGAGTCGTTCAAGACGAAGATCCCGGCGTTCTACGGATCGGCCGCGGGCATGAGCGGCGGAGGAGGCGGTGGCGCGGACTATCTCCTCACGCCGGCGTCGCGTTCGCAGTGAGCGATCGCATGCCATTGGCCCGCCGTCGCGCCGAGCATCGGCCTTCCGCCCGCGGACGCGCGGCGATCGCGCGCGAGCGCGGCTCGTTCGCGGTCGTCGCGGCGATCTGGATGCTCGTCGCGATCGCCGCGCTCGGCGCGGTCGACATCGGCAACGTGTTCTTCGTGCGCCGCGACTTGCAGCGGGTCGCCGACGTGGCCGCGCTCGCCGGCGCGCAGAGAATGGACGATCGATGCGCGCAGCCGAACGCGGCCGCCGCCGCGAACGCGAGCTCGAACGGCTTCGATCCGTCGGCGGGCGGCAACACGCTGACGGTCGCGTGCGGGCGCTGGGACACGCAAAGCAACGTGGGGCCGAGCTACTTCAACACGGCGTCGACGCCGCTCAACGCGGTGCAGGTGACGGCAACGCAGACCGTGCCGTATTTCTTCCTCGGCCCGTCGCGCACGGTGAGCGCGACGTCGACCGCGAAGGCGACCAACGTCGACCAGTTCACGATCGGCACGACGCTCGCGAGCTTGCAGGGCGGCCTCGTGAACGGCGTGCTCAATGCGCTGCTCGGCACGAATCTGGGCCTGAGCGCGCTGTCGTACCAGGCGCTCGCGTCGACGCAGATCAAGGTCGGCGACCTGATGGCGGCCGCGAACGTGCTGACCGTCAACGAACTGCTCGCGACGCAGGTGACGGCGGGGCAGTTCGTCGATCTGATGCTGACCGCGCTGTCGCGCACGCAAGTCGTGAACGCGAACCTGCAGGCGAGCGTCGCCGCGCTGCAGGCGATCGCCGGCGCGAATCCCGGCGGCGGGAAATTCAGCCTCGGCGGCCAGTCGGGCGGGCCCGGCGTGTTCGCGCTCGGGCTGTCCGACACGCAGGCGGCCGCCGACGCGAAGATCGACGTGCTCGATGCGCTGATGGTCGCGGCCGAGGTGGCGGCGGCGGGCAAGCCGGCCGTCGACGTCGCGACGAAGCTGCAGCTCGCGGCGGGCCAGGGTGCGACGCTGAAGCTGCAGGTCATCGAGCCGCCGACGATCGTGATCGGCGAGGCGGGAACGGACCCGAAGACGGGGGCGTGGCGCACGCAGGCGAACAATGCGCAGATCCGGTTGTATGTGAAAGTGAGTCTCGGCACCACGGGGCTGTCGCCCACCGGCGCGCTGTTGCCGCTTGCGCCGCTCGTGAGCCTCGTGCAGAACCTGATACAGGTCGATCTGAGCCTGCCGATCGCGCTGCAGGTCGCGACGGGCTCCGCGTGGCTGCAGTCGACGAGTTGCGCTGCAACCGCCGCAGCGAGCCGCGCGACGATCGTCGTGCAGCCGGGCCTCGCGAACCTGTGCGTGGGCAACCCGCCGACGGATCTTTCCGCGCAGCAGACGTTCGCCTGCGACGCGCCTGCGACGATTGCATCGATCGGCCTGGCGAACGCGCCGCTCCTGCAGGTCAAGTCGGCCGTCGCGCTGCCGGCGGTCGTGCCGAGGGCCAGCGCCGCGACGCTCACGTTCAACGGCGTGACGGGCGACGCCGACGATTATCAGACGACGAATTCGAACGCGGTGGGCTCGGTGATCTCGAACGCGCTGTCGGGCGCCGCGCAATCGCTGACGGGGCCGAACGGCCTCACGCTCTATGTGCTGCAAATGCCGGTGCCCGTCGGCGATGCGCTGGGGCCGGTGGTCTCCGTGCTGCTGAACCTGCTCGGCCCCGTGCTGGGCTCGCTCGATCAGGTCGTCGTGCCGCTTTTGAGCCTGCTCGGCGTGCAGCTCGGCGCGGCGACGGTTCACAACCTGGCGCTGACCTGCGGCGCCGCGCAAACGGTTTATTGAAGATTCACGCATAACGATGAGAAACACGAACGCAATCGAAGGACTCGACCTGTACGTCTGGGAGGGCAAGGCCGACATCGTCGACCGGGTCGCGCGCTGCATGTCGAGCTTCGACGTCGAAGTGATCCGCGCGGACAACGAGGCGCTGTCGCCCGATCGAACCGCGATGCGGCCGTCGCTCGCGATCATCAGCGTGTCGATGATCGAGAGCGGCGCGGCGTTCCTGCGCACCTGGCAGGCGGACATCGGCATGCCGGTGGTCTGGGTCGGCGCGGCGCGCGATCACGATCCGTCGCAGTATCCGCCCGAGTATTCGCACATCCTGCCGCTCGATTTCACGTGCGCGGAACTGCGCGGCATGATCTCGAAGCTCGCGGTGCAACTGCGCGCGCATGCGGCGAAAACGCTCGAGCCGAGCACGCTCGTCGCGCATTCGGACTGCATGCAGGCGCTGCTGCAGGAAGTCGACACGTTTGCCGACTGCGACACGAACGTGCTGCTGCACGGCGAGACGGGCGTCGGCAAGGAGCGGGTCGCGCAACTGCTGCACGAGAAGCACTCGCGCTATTGCATGGGGGAGTTCGTGCCCGTCAACTGCGGCGCGATTCCGGACGGCCTGTTCGAGTCGCTCTTCTTCGGGCACGCGAAGGGCTCGTTCACGGGCGCGGTCGGCACGCACAAGGGCTACTTCGAGCAGGCGGCGGGCGGCACGCTCTTTCTCGACGAAGTGGGCGACCTGCCGCTCTACCAGCAGGTGAAGCTGCTGCGCGTGCTCGAGGACGGCGCGGTGCTGCGCATCGGCGCAACCGCGCCCGTCAAGGTGGACTTCCGGCTCGTCGCGGCGAGCAACAAGAAACTGCCGCTGCTCGTCAAGGACGGCTTGTTCAGGGCGGACCTGTATTACCGGCTCGCGGTGATCGAGTTGAGCATTCCGTCGCTCGAGGAGCGCGGGCCCGTCGACAAGATCGCGCTCTTCAAGTCGTTCGTCGCGTCGGTCGTCGGCGAGGATCGGCTCGCCGCGCTGCCGGAGCTGCCTTACTGGCTTGCCGAGGCGGTCGCCGATTCGTACTTCCCGGGCAACGTGCGCGAGCTGCGCAACCTGGCCGAGCGCGTCGGCGTGACGGTGCGGCAGACGGGCGGCTGGGACACGGCGCGGCTGCAGCGGCTCGTCGCGCGCGCGCGCAGCGCCGCGCAGCCGGTGCCGGCGGAGAGCGCGCCCGACGTGTTCGCCGATCGCAGCAAGTGGGACATGGCCGAGCGCAACCGCGTGATCGCCGCGCTTGACGCCAACGGTTGGCGTCGGCAGGATACCGCGCAGCATCTCGGGATCAGCCGCAAGGTGCTGTGGGAAAAGATGCGCAAATACCAGATTTTCGACGAGGAGCCTGAGGCACGGGAAAGCGAATGAAAAAGGGCTGCGACGCAGCCGACGAACATGCATTCGAAAAACTACAACACTTCGAAGCAGGAAAAACAGAATGAGCCACATACGGGGAATGGGGCGCGTCTTCGTCGCGATCGCGGCGGCGGGCGGCCTCTGCGGCGCGCATGCGCAGGCATTGGAAGGCGAAGGCGGCGCTGCGTCGCCGGCGTTGACGGCATCCGCCGCGGCGGCGCCGGGCGTCTCGGCGCCGGCCGTCGTCAATCTGTCGGCGCCCGGCGGCGCGCCGGCGGCGGCCGCGAGCGCGGATGCGAACGGCAGGAGCACGATCGACGAGCTGCAGCGCCAGATTCAGGCGCGCGAGCTGACCGAAATGCGCACGACGTACAACGGCAGCTACGGCGCGAGCTTGCTGCTCAACATCCAGGAAGGCACGTATTTTGTCGCGCTGTTCCAGCAAAGGGCGTTCTGGCGCGTGATCAGGACGGCGAGCGAGGCGCGCGCGGAAGCGGTCTACCGCGATTTCGCGAAGCAATCCGAGACGCTCGCGGTCAATGAACTGCAGGCCGCGAAGCTCGAATCGCAGAAAGCGCAGACCGATCGGCAGATCGCCGCCGTGCAGGAGCGGGCGAGCCGGCTGCAGGCGGATCTGAGCATCGCGCGCGAGCAGCGCGCGGCCGTCGCGAGCCGGCAGAAGGACAAGCTCGACGAGGCGGCCGCGCTGCGGGAGCAGAAGAACGAGCGGCAGGATCAACTGCGCAAGCTGCAGCAGCAGGTTCGTTCGTTGCAGCGGCAAGCCGACGCAGGATTGCCGAAGATGCGGTGATCGCACCACGGACGGGGCGGGATCGGACGGTCCCGCTTCGCGCAGGCCCCGGGATTCGCCGTGGCGCGGGCTCGCGAGACTGAGGCCCGTTCACGCCGGGAACGGGCCTGAGACAAAAAAGGGCAAGCCGGTGATGGCTTGCCCTTTCGATTTGGCGGGGCCGGTTTATTGGCCGTCGGTCGGACCGAGCGAACGGCGGCGGCGCGTGACGATCACGGGGCCGTTGCCGTTGCGCTCCTGCGTGCCGGAGGGCGCCGATGCGCCTTCTTGCGGCGCGCCGTAAGACTCGCGGGGCTCGCGCGGTTCGCGCGCGCCATAGCCGCCGTCGCCGCGGGGTTCGCGCGAGCCGTAGCCGCCGTCGCCGCGCGGTTCGCGGGAGCCATAGCCGCCATCGCCGCGCGATTCGCGAGCGCCATAGCCGCCGCCTTCGCCGCGCGGGCCGCCGTGCGAGCCGTACGGACCGTGACCGCCACCTTCGCGGCCGCCGGGGCGACCACCGCCGCCGTGGGGGCCGCCCGCGCGCGGGCCGCGGCCGCCGCCCGGACGGGAGCCGCCCGTGTCGAGCTGGATCGTCGAGATGGCGCGTTTATAGATGCCTTGCAGGCCGACGGGCGTGCGCAGCATCACCAGGTACTGGTCGAACGACTCGATGCATCCCGTCAGGCGAATACCGTTGACGAGATAAATTTCGACGCGCTTGCGTTCCTTGCGCGCGGCATTGATGAAGTCGTTTTGCGGATGGGATTCTGCAGGATTGGCCATTAAAAAGCGGCAGGTGCCGGCGTCAATTAAGAGTTATGCGTTTCGCCGCATGCGAACTTACACAGCGTTTGGCGGGATTTTACCCTGTTCGAACCCGATGCGCGCGCGAGCGTTTGTGTCCAATCGTTACCCACTATAGACGGTCCCGCGCGTTTGCGCGATCCGTCCGATCGGCCAATGCGCGTTGGCGCGCATTTTCGTTACGTCGGGTTACAGGTCTCGCACGGCCGTTGCACCTGCCGCCGCGCAGGTCCGATAGAGTGCGTGCAGAAGGCCGGCCATGCCGGCGAAACGAGGTGAGGTGACGAACATGAAAAAATTACTGACGAGCACGATGCTGGGCGTCGCGGCGCTCATGGCATCGGGCGCCGCGACGGCGGGCGGCGTCGATCTGTCGATCGGCGTCGGCGTGCCTGTCGCGCCGGTGTATGTGGCGCCGGAACCCGTCTATGTCGCGCCGCAGCCCGCGGTCGTCGGCTACCCGGCGTACTACGGCGGCTGGCGCGGCGACGATGACGAAGACTACTGGAAGCACTATCGCAAGCACTGGCGCAAGTGGCACCGCCATCACGACGACGATGACGATTGACCACGCGATCCGGCCTGCCGCCGCGACGGGCCCGTCGCGCCGCCGCAACGAAAAAAACGCCGCGCGGGCCGTGATGGTCCGCGCGGCGTTTTTCATCGCAGCCCGCCGCCGCCGTTCATGACACGGCGATGACGAATCAGAATGCGTAATCGGGATTCTTCGGATCGAACGCCGTTTCGTCGAGCGATTTCGGCGTGATCTTCTCGAACACGACCTTCTCGAACAGGCGCCCGTCGTTGTCGTACGATTCGACGGTTCGGAAGTACGGTTGCCGCAAGTCGAGCCCGAGCGTTTCCTTCTTCGCGTAGAACTGCGGCCGGCCGCCGGGCGTCTCGTAGGTGAGGGCGACGACGCGCACGCCCTTGATCGTCTTCGCCTCGACGTGCGTCGGCTTCAGCACGCCCGCGTCGCGGTACTTCTTCGCCTCGCTCAGGAACAGGTTCGCGACGAACTCGGTGCCGAGATCGCGCACCTGGTGATTCGATTGCGCGCGCGCGAGCGTGCCGTCGACGGCCGTCCACATCGGCAGCTTGCCGAGCAGGCCGCCCAGGTGGCCGTACATTTCGTCGGCGCGCTTCGTCGAATCGTAGATCACTTCCTGGCCCGAATGCGCGCCGTCCGGCAGCCACTTCGCGTAGACGCGCAGCGGGCCGCGCGTCACCTTGACGAACATGTGGTCGGGCGTATCCGGCCATTTGCCGCTGATGCGCTCCTGGCGCAGCATCGTGAATTGGTACGACGGATGGCCGATCGGTCCCGCCGCGACGTAATCCGGCACGGTCTGCGGATCGAGCGACTCGAAGAGCGCCGTGAGCGTCGCGTCGTCGAGCTTTTCGAGCGTGCCCTGACGCGCGGCCGTGCGCAGCCAGCGCGCCTGCTGGTCGGCGGGCAGCTTCGCGACCTTCGCGAGCTCGGGCGGCAGCGCCGCGCCCGGCGCGCCGGGTTCGACGGCGGCGCTCGCCTCGGCGTCGGCCTGCGCGTGCGCGGCGCCTTGGCCGAGCACGGGCACGAGCGAGAGCGCGGCCACGGCCGACGCGGCGGCGAGACGGCGCCGTGCGAATCGTGTTCGCGACGACGAAGACGGGTGTTGTGGTGACGCGTACGACATGCATTCCTCCCAGAACGCGATCAAGAATCCTGTTGAGGGGCTTTCGCGGTCCGCCCGGATCAGTGCTTCGCCGACGGATCGGCAGGCGCGTTCGCGAGCTTCGCGAGTTCCTCGTCGCGCAGCGCGCGGCGCAGGATCTTGCCGACGTTGGTCTGCGGCAGCGCGTCGCGGAACTCGACGGCCCTCGGCATCTTGTAGCCCGTCAGGTTCTTCCGGCAGTGCGCGAGCACGTCCTCGACCGTCAGCGACGCATCGCGAGGCACGACGAACACCTTGATGCGCTCGCCATGCACGGGATCGGGAATGCCGATCGCCGCCGCTTCGCGGATGCCCGGATGCGACACGAGCACGTCTTCGATCTCGTTCGGATACACGTTGAAGCCCGACACGAGGATCATGTCCTTCTTGCGGTCGATCAGGCGGATGAAGCCCTGCTCGTCCATCACGCCGATGTCGCCCGTCGCGAGCCAGCCGTCGGCGTCGATCACCTTCGCGGTCTCGTCGGGGCGCTGCCAGTAGCCGCGCATCACCTGCGGGCCGTGCACGCACAGCTCGCCCGGCTCGCTGACGTTCGCCCATGCGCCGTCCTCCTTGCGAAAGCGCACGATCGTCGAAGGCGCGGGCAGCCCGATCGAGCCGCTGAACGCGCGCTTCTCGTTCGCGTCGTATGGGTTCATCGTGACGATCGGCGAGCACTCGGTGAGCCCGTAGCCTTCGACGATCGGGCAGCCGGTCACCTGCTCGAAGCGCTCGGCGACCGCGCGCTGCATCGCCATGCCGCCCGCCATCGCGAGCTTGAGCTTCGAGAAGTCGCGCTTGCGGAATTCCTCGTTGTCGAGGAACGCGTTGTAGAGCGTGTTGATGCCGGTGATGCCCGTGAAGGTCTCGTGACGCAGGATCTTCATCATCATCTTCGTGTCGCGCGGGTTCGCGATCAGGATGTTGCGCCCGCCGAGGCCGAGGAAGATGAACGCGTTCACCGTCAGCGAATAGATGTGATAGAGCGGCAGCGGCGTGAGCACCGTCTCGACGTCGCCCGTCAGTTGATCCTCGATCCACGTCTTCGCCTGCAGAAGGTTCGCGATCAGGTTGCCGTGCGTGAGCATCGCGCCTTTCGCGACGCCTGTCGTGCCGCCCGTGTATTGCAGGAACGCGAGATCATCGCGCTTGATCGCAACGGGCGCGGGCGCCTTCCTCGCGCCGGCCGCGAGCGCCGCGCGCAGGCGCACGGCCTGGGGCAGCCGATACGCCGGCACGAGCTTCTTCACGTGCTTGAGCACGAAGTTGATCAGCCGGCCTTTCGGATTGAGGCCGTCGGCGAGCAGATCGCCGAGCGCGGTCACGACGACGTGCTTGATCTGCGTCTCGGGCAGCGCGTCCTGCAGCGTCTTCGCGAAGTTCTCGAACACGACGATCGTCTGCGCGCCGCTGTCCTTCAGTTGATGCGCAAGCTCGCGCACCGTGTAGAGCGGATTCACGTTGACGACGATCGCGCCCGTCTTCAGCGTGCCGAACAGCGTGACCGGATACTGGAACGTGTTCGGCAGCATGATCGCGACGCGGTCGCCCGGCTTCACGCCGAGGCTCTGCAGATACGACGCGAACGCGGCCGCCTTGTGCGCGAGCGCCGCATAGGTCATCCGCGCGCCCGCGCTGATGAAGGCGATGCGCTGCGCATAGCGCGTCGTGCATTCGTCGAAGTACTGAGCAAGCGATTCGTACTGCGTGACGTCGATGTCGTGCGGCACGCCTTTCGGGTACGACGCGTACCAGATGCCGTCGGTGTTCGGCGCTTGCGTGTGGGCGTGGGCGGGCGCAACGGGGGCGGTCATCGCTTGTCTCCTGAATCGTTGGTATGGGCCGGCGCGCGGGCGTCGGCGGCGCGTTGCGCGAACTCGCCGCGCGATGCGCGTGCCGGGGTGGGCGCCGAAAAGGCGGGCGCCGGGTCGCGATATGTCAGCGCCGCCCCGTGCAGTCGCGTACCGCGCGGCCGGCGTTCGCGGTGCGCGAGCCTTCTCAGGTCGCGTGCGTCTCGTGTGCGGCCGCGCCGACCGGCTCGGCCGCGAACGCCTCGGTGCGGGGTGACGCCGGCGCCGCGGGGGCCGCCGGCATCGGCGCGGCGGACGCCGGCGCGACCGGAGCCGGCGGCACGGCGCTTGGCGCGAGCGCCGACACGGCGGCGGCCGGCACGAGTGCGGGGGCTGCGGACGGCGCGGCGGCGGGCGCGGGCGCAAGCGGTCCGGCAGGCTGCATCGTCGCGCTGGCCGAGGCCGCTGCGCCGTCGAGCACCGATGCGAAGATCGCGAGCTGCGTCGCGTCGGGCATCGGCGCGTTCAGCGCCGCGACGATCAGCGCGGACAGCCGCGCGATCATCTGCACGTCGTTCATCGTGCGGCCTTGCGTGAATTCGTCGATGAGGCTCTCCGTCTCCGCGCCCGCGAGCGCGCCGGACAGCGCGCCGATCGCGTAGTGCAGCCGCCAGCCGAGCTCCGCGCGCGGCAGGTTCGGCAGCGCGCGCTGGAATGCGTCGAAGAAGCGGCCGGCGACGGTTGCGTAGTGCGCGGTCAGGAAGTTGCGCACGAACGCCGACGGATCGGTGTACGCGCGGCCGATGAGCCTCAGGAACGCGCGGCCGCCGCGCTGCGGATCGCGCGACGCCTGCAGCGCCGGAATGAACATCGCGCCCAGCACGTGCTCGCAGGTGACGTGCGGGCCGAGTTGCGCGTCGAACCGATCGAGGATGCGCAGGCGCTCCTCGTTCAGTTGATCGAGGCGTCGCGACAGCATCGCGTGGATGAGCGCTTCCTTGCTGCCGAAGTGATAGTTGACCGCGGCGAGATTCACCGCGGCGCGCGATGTGATTTGCCGCATCGACATCGCTTCGAAGCCATGCTCGATGAAAAGATCTTCGGCCGCATCCAGGATGCGCGCCTTCGTCCCGCCGGATTGCCGGCTGGCTTGTCGAACTGCCATGTTCCGCCTCCCTTGCCGGTTTCCCGGTACGCGAACAAGCGATTCAAATCTGTAATTGAAACAGCCGTTTTCATTAAGATAAAAAGCGGCGCGGGGCGGCGGCAAGCGTTCTTTATGGACAAAATCCTCTAGAGCATACAGTGCGATGCAGCATGAACGGTGCGCCGCGCGCAGCGCGACGCGCGCTTGCGCGATGGTGCGCCGCCGCGCGCGAGGTCATCCGGTCGTCGAGCCCATCGCGGCCGTTTGCGTCATGTCGATCCCGCGTCGTTCGCGGCTGAACACAATTAAAACGCAGATGACGACGGCGACGATGCCCGCGACCGTCGCGAGCGCCATGCTGTAGTCGTTGCCGTGATCGACCGCGAGCTGCGCCTGCATCGTCGCGTTGCCCGACGCGAGCAGATTGCCGAGCTGATAGACGAAGCCCGGGAACGTCGCGCGAATCTCGTCCGGCGAGATCTCGTTCAGGTGCACGGGGATCACGCCCCATGCGCCCTGCACCGAGATCTGCATCAGGAACGCGCCCGCGGCGAGCGCGAGCGTGCCCGCCGAGAACGCCCACAGCGGCAGCACGGGCAGCGCGATCAGCGCGGCGATGAAGATCGCGCGGCGGCGGCCGATGCGTTCGGACAACCAGCCGAACGTGAGGCCGCCCACGATCGCGCCGATGTTCAGCACGATCGTGATCCACGACACCGTATGCGGATCGAAGTGATGCTGCTCGCGCAGGAAGGTCGGGTAGAGATCCTGCGTGCCGTGCGAGAAGAAGTTGAACGCGGTCATCAGCACCACCGCGTAGATCGACAGCTTCCAGTTCTGCTTGAGCGTCGCGACGAGGCTCGGGCGCGCGCGCTTTTCCATTTGCCGCCACGCGGGCGACTCGGGCACTTTCGCGCGCACGTACAGCACGAGCAGCGCGGGCAGCACGCCGATCATGAACATCCCGCGCCAGCCGATGTACTGGTAGAAGAGGCCGAAGACGACCGACGCGAGCAGATAGCCGCTCGGATAACCCGCCTGCAGCAGGCCCGACACGGCGCCGCGCGCGCGCGGCGGAATCGTCTCCATCGTCAGCGCGGAGCCGACGCCCCATTCGCCGCCCATCGCGACGCCGAACAGCGTGCGCAGCGCGAGCAGCGCGGCGAGGCTCGGCGCGAAACCGGACGCGAGCTCGAGCAGCGAGTAGCACGCGATGTTGATCATCAGCGTCGGCCGGCGGCCGAAGTGGTCGGCGAGGCGGCCGAAGATCAGCGCGCCGATCGGGCGCGCGGCGAGCGTCAGCGTGATCGCGAACGCGACGGCGGGAATCTTCGTGTTGAATTCGGCGGCGATGTCTTTCAGCACGAAGACCATCAGGAAGAAATCGAATGCGTCGAGCGTCCAGCCGAGGTAGGCGGCGATCGTGACGTTGCGTTGTTCCCGGGTCCAGCTTATGGCCATGACGCAGTCTCCTCGAGAGGGAAGCGCCGTCGTGCCCCGCACCGCCCGGCTGGCGCGGCGCGCGGGCGGTAACGCGAGTGTACGCCGCTCGCCGCGCGCGTGAAGGCCCCGAGCGGGCCGATCCGGATTTATCCCTATGAAATGGATTGTTGCGCGTCCCGCAATCGCAGGGCGCTGCGATGCGCGTGCGCCGCGCGCCGCATGCGAGTCGCGCGATACCGGGGCGAAGTCGCGCGCGCATCGAGCGGATCGCACGCGACTCGGCGGGACTCAACGGGCTTCGACAGGACAGGATTCGCACCGGTTTTCGCGATGCGGCACGCGGTGCTAAGGTAGCGCCGTTTTCCTTCTTTCATGTGCTTACAGGTTGACGGATGGATCCGGATACGCAAGCTCACCCGGCGCTGCCGACACTCGAAACCGACCGCCTGTGGCTGCGTCCGCGCGTGCTCGCCGATCTCGACGCATGCCTCGCGATGGATCGCGATCCGGACGTGACGCGCCACATCGCCGGCCCGTGGGACGACCCCGTCGAGCACCGCCGCTTCGTCGAGCATCGGATCACGTGCGCGTATCCGCCGGGGCTCGGCTACTGGTCGATCTTCGAGAAGGCGCAGCCCGCCCGGTTCGTCGGCTGGATGCTGCTGATCCCCGACTACGTCGAAGGCGGCCGCGACGTCGAGATCGGCTGGCGGCTCGTGCGCGCCTCATGGGGGCGCGGGATCGCGAGCGAAGCCGCGCGGCGCGTCGTCCGGCATGCGTTCGAGACGGTCAGGCTGCCGCGCGTCGTCGCGGACATCGCCGCGGCCAACGGCGCGTCGCTGAACGTCGCGCGCAAGCTCGGGATGCGGCGCGTCGGCATCGTGCGGGACGGCATCCCGTACGTTCGCCACCGGCTTGAGCGCGCGGATCTGGCCGCACGCGGCTGAGCGCGCGCGGGCGGAAGGCGCGCACCGCCGGCCGCGCAGCGTGCGGCAGTGCGCTTTGCGCAAACTTCGAGGGCAACGCGGTATTAACGCGAACGCCGATCCCATGTATCGTTGCCGACATCCTATTCGGGAGCCCCATCATGACGATCGGCCAGGACGTCCATTTCATTCCCGCGAAGCTCGACGCGCTGCGCCCGACGCAGATCACGGTCGGCTATCGCGAAGTGAAGGCAAAGCGCAAGCATTGGAAGTCGCTCGGCAAGAAGGCGCGCCGCGCGGCGATCGAGTCGCACTGGTTCCCGGCCGTGCTCGGGCCGGGCGGCGAATACTTCATCACCGATCACCATCATCTCGGGCTCGCGCTCATCGAGGAGGGCGTGACCCAGGTGAAGGCGATGCTGCTGAAGGATCTGTCGTGGCTCGACGAGACGATCTTCTGGCGGATGATGGAGCACAACCAATGGGTGCATCCGTTCGGCGCGAACGGCGCGCGCCACGACTACGCCCGCCTGCCGACATCGCTCGTCGGCCTGAAGGACGATCCCTACCGCAGCCTCGCGGGCGAGCTGCGCACGGCGGGCGGCTACGCGAAGGACGCGACGCCGTTCAGCGAGTTCCTGTGGGCCGATTTCCTGCGTCCGAAAATCGCGCTGACGCAGATCCGCAAGGATTTCGCGAAGGCGCTCGAAGCGGCGCTCGGCTACGCGCACACGCAGGAGGCGCGCTATCTGCCGGGCTGGTCCGGCGTGATCGCGGCGCCGCGCTGAGCGCCGCGTTCTCGTGTGCACGACGGGCAACGACCACGGAACGCGCATGGACCTCCGCTCGAAGCACATCGACGCGCCGCCGCAGCAGGCCGCGCATTTCGCGCCGCTCGACGAGCCGCCTGCGCCGCGAGGGCGCCGCGCGGCGCTCGACGCGCTCGCGGGGCTGTCGATCGCGGGCCTCCTGATACCCGAGGCGGTCGCATACGCGGGGCTCGCGAACCTGCCGCCGCAGGCGGGGCTCATCGCGCTCGTCGCCGGGCTCGTCGTCTATGCGATCGCGGGCAGCAGCCGCTTCGCGATCGTGTCGGCGACGTCGTCGTCGGCCGTCGTGCTCGCGGCCACCGTGATCTCCGAGGCCGGGCCGGGCGCCGGCACGCAGTTGATGCTCGCCGCGGCGCTCGTCGCGACGACGGGCATCGTGTTCATCCTCGCGGGCGCCGCGCGTCTCGGCGGCATGTCGGATTTCATCGCGCGGCCGGTGCTGCGCGGGTTTACGTTCGGCCTTGCGCTCACGATCGTGATCAAGCAGTTGCCGAAGATGCTCGACGTGCCGATCCGTCACGGCGACACGCTGCGCGTCGCGCTCGACCTGGTGCTCGGGATACCGAACTCCAACGTTCACAGCGCGGCGCTCGGCGCGACGGCGCTTGCGATCCTGTTCGCGCTCGGCAGGCGCACGCGCGTGCCGGCGACGCTCGTCGTGATCGTGCTCGGGATCGCGGCCGGCTACTGGATCGACTGGCATCGCTACGGCATCGCCGTCGTCGGCACGATCGATCTGGAAAATCTCGCGTTCGGCATGCCGGTGCTCGGCCGCTCCGACTGGATGCAGACGGCCGAGTTCGGCTTCGCGCTGATGCTGATCCTGTACGCGGAATCGTATGGATCGATTCGCAATTTCGCGCTCAAGCACGGCGACACGATTTCGCCGAACCGCGATCTCGTCGCGCTCGGCTGCGCGAATCTCGTATCGGGGCTGCTGCACGGAATGCCCGTCGGCGCCGGCTATTCGGCGACGTCGGCGAACGAGGCGGCGGGCGCGCAGACGCGCATGGCGGGCTTGTTCGCGGCCGCCGTGATCGCGCTGATCGTCTGGCTGCTGCTGCCGCAGCTCGCGCGCATCCCCGAGCCCGTGCTCGCGGCGATCGTGATCTTCGCGGTCAGTCATTCGCTGCACCCCGAAGTGTTCAGGCCGTACTGGAGCTGGCATCGCGACCGGATCGTCGTGATCGCCGCGCTCGCGGCCGTGATCGTGCTCGGCGTGCTGCACGGCCTGCTCGCCGCGATCGGCGTGAGCCTGCTGCTGACGCTGCGACAGTTGTCCGAGCCGAACGTGAGCGTGCTCGGGCGGCTGCGCGAGAGCCACGATTTCGTCGACGTGTCGATGCACGAGGATGCAAAGCCGATTTCCGGCGTGCTGATCGTGCGGCCGGAAGCGCAGCTCTTCTTCGCGAACGCGGAGCGCGTGCTGACCATGACGCGGCATCTCGCGCGCGACGCGCAGCCGCCCGTGCACACGGTGATGCTGAGTCTCGAGGAGTCGCCCGACGTCGACGGCACGACGATCGAAGCGCTGAAGACGTTCGGCGCCGAGTGCGGCGCGCGCGGCTGGCGCCTCGTGCTCGTGCGCCTGAAGCCGAACGTGCTGCGCGTGCTGCAGCGCGCGGCGGACGGGGCGCTGCGGGCGGACGCGCTGTCGGAGTTGAGCGTCGACGAAAGCCTGCAGTCGCTGGCGGCGGGCGAGCTGTCGCGCGCGTGACGTATCGATGTCGAGCCGCTTCGTTTCTTGCATCGTCGATATTGGCGGCTGCCGGGTTCGCCCGCGGTCGTGTCGCTCGGTTTGCGCCGCCGCGCAGGGGAGGCGGGGCGCGCGCGTCACGGCGTCGCTGCGCGCATCGCCGGCTGCACCGCGCGCAGCGCGGCGAACGGCACCCGCGACAGATCGAGCAGCGCCTGCGCCGTCGCCGCGATTTCGCGACGCAGGCGCGCATAGTCGATCTTGTCCGCCGTCGTCACGCCGTAGTTGAGCAGATACGTGGGGCCCGTGATCAGATTGATCGTCGGCACGCGCGCGCGGCCCCAGAAGTACTGCCCCTCGCCGGGCCAGACCGCGTCGTCCGCGCTGCCGTCTCCGTTCGGGTTCAGCGGCGGCATCGCGAATGCGGGCGCCGCGTTTGCGCGGCGCACGAGCGCGTCGGCCGCATCGACGAGCGCCGGCACGGGCGGCATGAAGAGCGCGGTCGGCTCCGCGCGGCCCGTCGGCGCGAGCGCGCCGTGCGCGTTCGGCAGCCATTCCTGCGCGCCGAGATGCTCGATCGTCACGATGCACGCGATGCGCGCGAGGAGCCCGTCGCGCACATGTCGCGCGATGAAGTCCTCGGCGCCGACACCGCCCGCGAAATGCCCGCTCGACAGCAGGATCATGACCGTGCGCGGCAGCGCCGCGCGGGGCAGGCGGCTCAGGTATTGCGCGATCGCGACGATCGCGTTCGGGCCGTTGTCCTCGATTCCGTTCGGGCCGTCCGTGTGGCTGTTGACGACGGTCAGCTCGTCGCTCATGCCGGGGATGATGCCGATCAGGTTGCGGGTCTGCACGCGCTCGACGCTCGCGTCGAGCGACAGCCGCAGCGTCGCGCGGCGCTCCGCGAGCGAGACGAGCTTCGCGCCCGTCGCACGATCGACGAAGAGGCCGGGCACGCGCCGCAGCCGGCCGTCGTACGGCGCGTACAGATCGGTCGCCTCGGCGCTCGACGTATCGGCGATCATCACGACGCCCGCCGCGCCCGCTGCTTGCAGCCTGTCGAGCATCGCGGTGAGCGTGCCGAGCATGAAGCTCGTGCGGACATAGGGCGCCGACGGCGGAAACGCGTTGTCCGGATCGAACACGCGCAGCGCGCGCTCGTGGAAGAACGCGCCCGATAGCGGCGATGCCGGCCATTCGACGACGGCGATCTTGCCGGCCACGTCCGCATCGGGCATCTGTCCGGCCGCGAGATAGCGGATCGGCGCGACGACGCCGTCGCGGCCGGTGTCGCCGGAATAGGGCAGGTAGCCCGTGACGTCGATGCGTTCGCGCGGCGCGCCGTCGGCGACGTCGAGCCGCCAGTGCCGCGCGGTCCAGCGCGTGAGCGTCGCCGCCTCGGTATGGAGCTGCGGCACGCCGGCTCGCGCGAGGCGGCGGCGCAGCACGTCGATGTAGCGTTCGTGCGCGGGCGAGCCGGTCGATCTCAGGCCGCGGCGATCGAGGTCGATCTGCCATTGCACGAGCTGCGGCGTCGGCAGCAACTGCGACGCGTCCACGTCGACGGCGGCGCGATCGGGCAGCGCGGCGCTCGGCCATGCGCCGCTCGGCGATGCGTCGGGCTCGGAATCCGCATGCGCCGCGTCGAGCGCCGACAGCGCGAGCAACAGCGCGCATCCCGAAGCGCCGAACAAGCGGCGCGTCCATGATTTGAGCTGGGCCATTCGTGTTTCCTCGAGAGCGGTGCGCGGGGCGGTCAGGCGGGGAGCGCCGGCCGAATCCGGTGATACGTTGTCAGGCGCTCGGCGGCGCGGGCGACGCGTTCCGCCGCCCGCGCATTTCAGCGCCGCCGCTTGCGCGGCGGCTGTTGCCGTTGCTGCAACCGCTGCTGCTGCCGCTGGCGATGCTGGCTCCATGCGGCGCTGCGGTCGCGAATGAAGTTCGACAGCTCGGCGGTTGACGCGAGCGGCGCGTCGGCCTCCTCGTAATGGCCTTTCTCGTTGCGCAGCGGCAGCGCCGCGATGCGGGCCGCGTGGATCTTGTCGAGCTTCGACGGCTTCGCCGCATTCGGATGGGACAGGTCCGACACGGGCACGGTCACGCCGGCGAGCGGATCGTCGCTCGCGGCGCGCGGGCTCGCGAGCGTGAGCACGTCGCCGAGCGACGGCGCATCGCGGTCGCGCGCCGTCAGCGGCGTCGTCCCGAAGCGCTCGCTGATCGTCTTCAGCACCGACGTGTGATCGATCGTGCCTGTCGCACTGCGGAACACGGTGCCCGCCGCGATCAGCGGCGAGACGAGCACCGCGGGCACGCGCACGCCGAAGCGCGTGAAGTCGAAGCCGAATTCGCCGACGGTGCCGTCGCCGGGCGGCGTCGCGCCGGATGGCGGCGCGACATGATCGTAGTTGCCGCCGTGCTCGTCGTACGTGACGATGAAAAGCGTGCCGTTCCAGCCGGGACCGTTGCGCAGCGCGTAGTAGACGTCGTGAATCAATTGCTCGCCCGCAGTGACGTCGTAGTTCGGATGCTGGCTGTTGCCGCTCGCGTCCCAGCTCGGCTCGAGGAACGTGAACGCGGGCAGCGTGCCGTTCGCCGAGCGCGTCTGGAAATCGCGAAAGTGGCCGAAGTGGCTGTCGTCGGCGTTCTGCGTGTCGGGGAAATCGTGGCGCGTGAGCGGATCGCGGTTGTAACCGAAGATCGCCCAGTCGGCGCCCTGGTCCGACAGCCGCCCGAAGATGCTCGGGCACGTGAAGATCTTCACGTGATCGTCGAGATGGCCCTGCGACGTGCCGGCGAGCGCGAACGCGCGGTTCGGCATCGTCATCGTCGGCGCCGACGCGAACCAGCGGTCGCACACCGCATAGCCTTTCGCGAGCCCGGACAGCACGGGCAGCAACTCGGGCGTGTACATGCCCATGATCTGCGCGGGCGTCGTGCCGGGCAGCGCGTCCTTGTCGTGCCGCGACTGATCGGTCGCGATCGCCGACTTGAAGCTGACGACGAAGCCCTGATTCGTCGGCACGGCGCCGGGGGCGGGGTTGTCGTCGGAGAACAACTGGTAGTTGGTGTTCTGAAAGCCTTCGCCGGGATCGGCGCCCGGCATCAGATACGGATGCGGATCAGTTGCGCGAATCCGGTAGACGCCGACCGGGCGGCCGAGATCGTCGGGATTCGATTCGCTGCCGGTGAGGCCGTCGAACGGCTGGCCGGTGGGGGAGCGGTTGCCGTCGTCAGCATAGAGAAAGCCGAGCATCTGATCGAACGAACGATTTTCGAGCATCAGATAGACGACATGTTCGATCCTGGAGAGTGGATTCGCCACGAGTGGACTCCGTTCGGGGGCCTCCGGCGTGCATTTGGGCGGTTGTGCATGACGGGGGGCGGTGGGCTTCCCGGCTTGCGCCGGGCCTCGGATTCGTGTGCTGAAAATACGCCGGGCATGTGATCGTTATACGAATGCCGGTGCAGGAGATCAAATGCAATGCGCAGGAAAGGCGATCGAGCGCGCGCCGACCACTACTCGCGCGCGGCGGGCCGCAACGCCGTCGCCGCATGGCTGCGGTACGCCGCCTCGAACAGCGTCGTGCTCAGCGCCATCGCGGCCAGCACGTGATCTACCGGCTGTTCCGATTGACCGTGGCGCAGGCAACGGCCATCGCTATCAGAAGCAGCAGCAATGCACGACATCCTGCTGCCCATGCCGCGTATTGCTTATGCATCGCGGTGATGCTCATCAGATGTGGCGCGCGCATCGACTGCGTTGCGCTGGCGCCGCCAGTCGGATGGCGTGATGCCGAAGCGTTCGCGAAAGGCCGTCGCGAAATTGCCCGGCGTGGAAAAGCCGATTTCCTCGGCAATATCGCCGATTCCCATCGACGTTTCCGCGAGAAAGTGCATCGCGGCGCGCAGGCGCGTGTCGCGCAGATACTCGAACACGGTCTGGCCGAGATGGTCGCGGAACACGCGCGACAGGCGCTTTTCGTGCGTGCCGACCTGCCGGGCGAGATCCTCGAGCGCGGGCGGATAGCGCAGGTCGCGCAGCAGGACCTCGCTCGCCGCGCGCACCAGCGCGGCGTCGGGATGGTCGGGAAGCTCGGGCAGATGCGCAAAGGGCTGGCTGCGGCGCGCGCGCTTCAGGTGATTGCGGATTCGCGCAATCACTTCAGCCGGTTCGAACGGCTTGACGATGTAGTCGATCGCGCCGGTTTCGAGTCCCGCGATGCGGTCCTCGAGGTCGCCCGCGGCGGTCAGGATGATCACGGGTATCGACTGCGTGGACGGCGTCGACGCCAGCAGCCTGCACGCGGCGAAACCGTCCATGCGCGGCATGCGGACATCCATCAGGATCAGGTCGGGAGAGATCGCCTGCGCACGGTGATAGGCCTGCAGGCCGTCGAACGCGACGCTGATCCGGCACCGCGCGGCACGCAGGATCTCGGTCAGGAGCCGCAGGTCGTTCGGGCGATCGTCGGCGACAAGAATATGTGCGCCAACGAGATCCGGCGTGGTGCGAAGCGACACCGGACTGGACGAGCGGGATGACATGGTTGCGAACGCGTGGGGAGGATGGTCTGTTGGACAGAAAGCATCGCAATGTGCACGATTGTTGCGAAAAATTATATGCCGACAACAGTGCCGTTTGTGTGGATTCCGTGCGACCGGTGGGGGCATGGCGAACGGGATATGGCTGCGTCATCGCGGCAGGTGGCCGGGCGACGGAAAAGAGGTGGAAAAATCTGCCGGATGGCGCTTTGATTTTCGGTCGTTATTCCCGGTTAATTCGCGAAAACTCGAATTGGCATGGGCGATGAATTCACGCGTGCGGCATCGGAGTGCCATATGAAATTTGATGTTGATCGAATGAGGCAATTCATTGCCCATCTGATTGAGAATTTTGGGTGGGCGGCCAAAATTTTCTTCATGTTTAAATAAAATATTCAGCCGGATCGTATGAATGTAAATGTCGTCCGCTCTGGAAAATATTTTTTCCGCTCTGGAAAAGGTTTGTTTGGACAAATGCCTGCACACTAGGCCAGGTGAGGTTGGAATCGGTTCTTTCAGATCCGAGGGCATGGCGACAGGCTGGTGGCCAGCGCGAAGGTAACGAAAGCTTCATATTTTCTCGAATGTGTTGATATATAAGGCAAGCTGGGAATTATGAGGCCTGTAAAGATATGAGGCGTCTAGCAAGAAGAAATCGTCGAGGAAATTCAAGCAATTAATTCGGTGCAGGGGTCGTTCGGCAAGCCATCGATTTTTCCGGAAATCCGGAAAGTTCGTCCGGTAGCCGAACGGAAAGAGTGAGTGACTTCGCGTTGGCCGCCGGCAGTTCGATCCATTCGGGGGCGGTCGCGCGTGGCGCTCTATCGAATCAGGCGGGCACGATAAATATGAGCACGACAAGCATGGCAGGTCAGGGCACCGGTTCGATCGAACCGGGGTCGGCTGTCAGCGTCAGCGATCCGGCGACGCATGCTTCAGCCCCGGGGACTGAACGACTTCATCCTCCTCCCGAATGAAACATGACGGGCCGCCTGCGGTGCGGGCCGGCAACCGTCCATCCGGCGTCAGAACGCCGCTTTCCCATGAGATTCGAGGTCGCCCTTCGTTCGGCGCGACGGCGCACGCGTGCGTCTTTTTGCGGCGCGCTGCGCATCGCGCCGCCGTTTCGGCGGCGACGTCGACTTCCATGATCCGATAACCGGCGATCGCCGTCGCGCATCGTGCCGAAGGGCACGGGCGGCGTGCGGTCGCGTGATCGCGATATTCATCGTGAGTGTCGGGCAGCGCTGTTCGTCAGTTTTATTGGTAATGCGAATCAAATAACGGGGCGTCGCGAGGTGGGCGAAAACGGAAAGGGTGCGTTTTTTGCCGGCCGCCGCGTTCGCTGTTGCGTCATCCAGCACATGGGAACCGAGGGAAGACAAGATGAACAAGTCGTTCAAGTCGATCTGGAACGAAGCATTGGGGGCCTGGGTTGCAGCGTCGGAGCATGATCGGGCACGCGGCAAGCGTGTCGCATCGTCGCGGAGCGCGTCGACGCCCGCCACGAACACGGGGACCGGGGCAAGCGCGGGAACGCCTTCGCTGATGTCGCGGCGGCGGCTGGCCGTGCTGACGGCGTCCGCGTATCTCGGGTTGTTCCAGACAGGCGCTCATGCGCAGTATTCGCAGGATGGCGGTTCCGCCACTGGCGGCCCCAGTTCCATATCGATCGGCCTCGGTTCGATTGCCACGCAGGAGAATGCCACCGCGTTTGGCAACCTGTCGACGGCGACGGGTGTTTCCGCCACGGCGTTGGGCCCAGGTGCGCACGCGACAGGCAGCGGGTCTACCGCTGTCGGTATCAACGCGCAGGCGAACGGCGTTAATAGCGCGTCGCTCGGCGTGCAGGCTATCGCTAACGGCGACTACTCGGTTTCCATCGGCAACCTTACGAGTGCGACCCAAAGCGGCACGGTGGCGATCGGCAGCGGCGCTTCCGCGACCGGCGTTTCCGCCATCGGGCTCGGGAACAATGCGCTGGCCTCCGGCCAATATGCAGCCGCGCTCGGTCTCGGGTCGATTGCGTCCGGAGCTCAAAGCGTCGCGCTCGGCTATGCGTCGCATGCCACCGATACCGGAACGGTCGCGCTCGGCAACCAGGCGACGAGTTCCGGTGCGGCCGGCGTGGCGGTCGGCAGCGGCGCGCTGGCTTCCGGGAATTCCGGCGTCGCGATGGGCGTCAACAGCGGCGCGAAGGGCACGTCGTCGATCGCGATCGGCTGGGGCGGCACCGCCGGCGTGCCCGGATCGGGCACGCAGTCGCTCGGCATCAGTTCGATCGCACTGGGTTCGAGCACGACGGCCAGTGCCGATCAGGCGATGGCATACGGCCTGGGCGCGAACGCGTCGGGCATCAGTTCGATCGCGATGGGCGTGCAGTCGAACGCGACACAGGAGTTCGGCGTCGCGCTCGGCAATCTCGCGCTCGCGACCGGCATATCGGGGACCGCGCTGGGTTCCGGTGCGACCGCATCGGCCGTGAATGCGACGGCAATCGGCATCAACAGCGTGGCGGCGGCGGGCTCCACCGTCGCCATCGGCGACACCAACTCGGTCGCCGCCGCAGCAGGCGCCGGCTCGATCGCCGGCGGCAACAACTCGAAGGTGCTGAGCGGCACCGGCGCCGTCGCGCTCGGCGAAGGTCAGACGGCGAGCGGCAACGGCGCGGTGGCGATCGGCGATCCGAGCACCGCGATCGGCACCGGCGCGGTCACCGCCGGCTCGAACAACACGGCGAACGGCGACGGCGCGGTGGCGATCGGCAATACGAACAACGCGCAAGGCACCGGCTCGATCGCGCTCGGCAATACGTCGACGGCGGCGGCGGCGGGCGCGGTGGCGTTCGGCGCGTCGGCTGTGGCGAACAACGCGGGCGATGTCGCGCTTGGCTCCGGTTCGACGACCGCCGCGCCGAATCCGACGGCAAGCGCGATGATCGGCGGCGTCACGTACAACTTCAAGGGCACGACGCCGACCAGCGTCGTCAGCGTCGGCGCGTCGGGCACCGAGCGCCAGATCACCAACGTCGCGGCCGGGCGCATCAGTTCGGCGAGCACGGACGCGATCAACGGTTCGCAGCTCGATGCGACGAACCAGGCGGTCAATTCGCTGTCGACGTCGACGGCGTCGAGCATCACGTCGTTGTCGACCGGCGTGTCGTCGTTGTCGACGGGGCTGAGCTCGACCAACAGCACGATCACCTCGCTGTCCACGGCCACGTCGACGGTCGTCGGCTCGTTGTCGACGGGCCTGAGTTCGACGAACAGTTCAGTGACGTCGCTGTCCACGTCCACGTCGACGGTCGTCGGCTCGCTGTCGACCAGTTTGAGCTCGACCAACAGCACGATCACCTCGCTGTCCACGGCGACGTCGACGGGCATCATCTCGCTGTCCACCGGCCTGTCGAGCACGAACAGTTCGATCACGTCGCTGTCGACGTCGACGTCGACGATCGTCGGTTCGCTGTCCACCGGCGTCGTTTCGCTGTCGACCGGCCTGAGCACGACGAACAGCAGTGTGACGTCGCTGTCGACTGCGACGTCAACGAGCATCGGTTCGCTGTCCACCGGCCTCAGCTCGACGACGAGTTCGATCACGTCGCTGTCGACCGCGACGTCGACGATCGTCGGCTCGCTGTCCACCGGCCTGTCGAGCACGAACAGCAACCTGACGTCGCTGTCCTCCGCGACGTCGACGGGCATCAGTTCGCTGTCGACCGGTCTCAGCTCGATCGCGACGAACAACAACAATCTGGGCAACAGCACGGCGGGCGCGATCGGCGGCGGGGCCGCCTACGATCCGACGACCGGAACGATTTCGGCGCCGTCGTACGTGACGTACAACGGCGACGGCTCGACGACGATCAACAACAACGTCGGTTCGGCGATCGACAACATCAACGCACACGGAATCAAGTATTTTCATGCGAACTCGTCCGCGCCGGACAGCCAGGCGATTGGCGTCGACAGTGTCGCGATCGGCCCGAACGCGGTATCGAAGGTGGATGGCAGCATCGCACTCGGCGCCGGTTCGGTGGCCGACCGCGCGACGGTACCGGCCTCGGGCATCATCCGCAACGGCAGCGCGTCGATTCCGTTCGACACGACCGACCAGACGCTGCTCGGCGCGGTATCGGTCGGCGACGCGACCAGCAAGACCTATCGCCAGATCACCAACGTCGCGGACGGCACCGGGCAGCAGGATGCGGTGACCGTGCGGCAACTGGCCGGCGCGTTACAGTCGTTCGCGGTGACGGGCCAGAAGTATTTCCATGCGAACTCGACGTCCGGGGATTCGCTCGCGGTCGGCGCGGAATCGGTTGCGGTGGGGCCCACGACGGTCGTCAACGGCGATAACGGCGTGGGCATCGGCAACGGCGCGATCGTCGATGCGACCGCGCCGGGCGGCGTTGCGATCGGCCAGGCCGCGAGTTCCGCGCAGGCCGACGCGATCGCGCTCGGCAGCGGCGCGACGGCGACGGGCGCGCAGTCGGTCGCGCAGGGCGCCAACGCGGTCGCGGTCAGTGTGGGCAGCGTCGCGCTCGGCTCGGGTGCGCGCAGCAATGCGACCGACGCGCTCGCGCTCGGCGCAGGCGCATCGGCGACGTTCGCGAACAGCGTCGCGCTCGGCGCGGGTTCGCTGACCACGGTCGGCGCGCTGACGAACTACATCGCGTACGGCCTGAGCAGCCCGCAGTCCTCGGCCGGCGAGGTCAACGTCGGCAACCGGCAGATCACAGGTCTCGCCGCAGGGAAAAACGGCACCGATGCGGTAAACGTGTCGCAGCTCGATTCGGTCGCCAGCCAACTGACGACGTTGATCAACCAGCGCACGTCGAACCTCGGCGGTTCGTACACGACGAATCCGAGCGGCACGAACGTGCCGCCCGGCTCGACCGGGTCGAACTCGTCGGCGGGCGGCTCGGGCGCGGTCGCATCGGGTTCGAACAGCACGGCGGTCGGCAACGGGGCGTTGGCGTCCGGCAACGGATCGACCGCGATCGGCGTCGGGTCCACCGCGACGGGCAGCAATTCGGCCGCGATCGGCACGGGCAGTAACGACGGCGGGCGGTCGGACGTCGTCGCGGTCGGCTCGGCGAATTCGGCGCGCCAGGTCGTCAACGTCGCGGCCGGTACGCAGGGGACCGATGCGGTCAACGTGAACCAGTTGAACGCCAGCGTCGCCAATACGCTGGCGCAGGCGAACAGCTATACGGACGGCCAGGTCGCCAGCCTGCGCAACAGCCTCGACAGCTACCGCCGCGATGCGGACGGCGGCACGGCGACGGCGATGGCCGTGGCCGGCCTGCCGCAACCGTCCGGCCCCGGCAAGAGCATGGTCGCGCTGGCCGGCAGCGTGTATCGCGGCCAGTCGGGACAGGCGCTGGGCATTTCGACGATTTCGGAGAACAACCACTGGATCTACAAGGCGGCCGTCTCGACCAACACGCGCGGCACGTACGGCGCGGTGGTCGGTGCTGGATACCAGTGGTGAGCCGCGGCCCGCGCCGTTTCCCTTCCATTCAGACAATGGCAAACATGAACGCAAATCTTGCAAAGTTCGCGGCCGCGGCACTGCTCGCCGCCGGCCTGACCGGATGCGCCACGCAGCAGGGCGATCCGCCGTTCCCGTCGCCCGATGCGGCCACGCTGCCCGAGGGCACGTATCCGAATCTCGCGAACCTCGCGCAGGTCCAGCCGGGCGTGACGAAGAACCAGTTGTACGAACTGCTCGGGCCGCCGCATTTCCACGAGTGGATTTTCCATGTGCGGACGTGGAACTACCTGTTCCAGTTCCGTCATGCTGGAAAGGTCGAGACCTGCCGGTATCAGGTTCAGTTCGATTCGGACAACCGCGTCGTGAAGACGCGGTGGGACAAGGCGGAGTGTGAGGCGTTCGGCGGGAAGGGAGCATGAAGGCCGACGCCGTCTGACCGGCCTTCGGGCCGCTTGCGGGCGCCGATGTCCTGAGTCGCTCGGCGCCCGCCGCCGCTTTACCGCGCCAGGCCGGCGTCGCCGCCCGGCGCCGCGGCGCCTGCCGGGCGGCTTCAACCCCGCGCCGCACCCGTCGACTCCCGCACGACCAGCTCCGGCGCACCGATCGTATGCACGGCCGCGGCCGGCTCGAAGCCGTCGATCATGTCGAGCGTCAGTGCAATCGCGCGCGCGGCGATCAGTGACGTCGGGAATCGGACCGTCGTCAGCGCGGGGCGGAACTGGTGCGCGAGCTGGATATCCGTCATGCCGACGACCGACAGGTCGGCCGGCACGCGCCGGCCGAGATCGGCGGCCGCCTGCATCGCGCCGATCGCCATCAGGTCGTTGGTCGCGAACAGCGCGGTGAGGTCGGGCTTCGCCCGGAGCAGCGCGGCGGCCGCTTCGTAACCGCCTTCGATCGAATCGTGCGTCGACACGGTCGTCAGCGCATCCACCGGATGGCCGCGAGCTGCGAGTTCGTCGGCAAAACCGCGCAGCCGCAACGACTGCGGGCCGCCCGAGCCCTTGCCGACGAGTGCGCCGAATGCGCGATGCCGCAGCTCGGACAGGTGCGCGGCGGCGAGCGCACCCGCCGCCGCGAAATCGACGGTCACGCAGGGCAGTGTGCGCGACGCGTGCACATGCTCCCACATGCACAGCACGATCGCCGCCCCGCGGCGCGCGATGTCGGCGAGTTCGGCCTCGGCGAGGTCGGTGTTCATCACGATCGCGCCGGCCGCCAGCGTGCCGGCGATCCGCTCGAGATAATTGCGCGTGATCGCCGGATCGTCGTCGGTGTTGGACACCAGCAGATAATGGCCGCGTTTGCGCGCCTCGCGCTCCGCGGCGAGCACGAACTCCGGATAGAACGGGTTCGTGATGTTCGACAGCATCAGCGCGAGTGTCGATGTGCGGCCCTCGGCGAGCGCGCGCGCGGTGAGGTTCGGTCGATAGCCGAGTTCGCGAATCGCCGCCATCACGCGTTCGACGGTCGCCGGCTTCACTTTCTGAGGATTCCGCAGCACGTTCGAAACTGTCGCCGCGGTGACGTTCGCGCGCCGCGCGACTTGCGCGAGCGTCACCATGCGAGGCCTCCGGCCGGTCGGGCAGCGTCGTGCGGGAAGGATGAAGAGGGGGCGTGTTTGCTCATATTCTGGGAGTGCGTCCCACAAGTTGCGCAGAGACAGGCGATACGCTAATTTCTGAACGCATCACATGAAGGAGACGACATGGTACGGCGAAGCGGGCTGATCGCACCATCAAAATTTAAGCGTTTAAATCTATGGATTCGACGCGTGTGATTCAGGAGAGGAGAGTGCGATGACCGCCATTTCATTGAAGGATGTCTCGAAGCGCTACGGCGACCATGCGCCGGTGCTGCGCAACGTGAACCTCGAGATCGCGTCGCACGAGTTCTGCGTGTTTCTCGGTCCGTCGGGCTGCGGCAAATCCACGCTGTTGCGGATGATTGCCGGGCTCGAGGACGTGAGCGAAGGCGAACTGCAGATCGGCGGCACACGAATGAACGACACGCCGCCTGCCGAGCGCGGCGTCGCGATGGTGTTCCAGAGCTATGCGCTGTTTCCGCACATGACCGTGTTCGACAACATCGGTTTCGGGTTGCGCATCGCCGGCGTGCCGAAGGACGAGATCCGCCGCCGCGTGACCGAGGCCGCGCGCGTGCTGCAGCTCGACACGGTGCTCGAGCGCAAGCCGAAGGCACTGTCGGGCGGCCAGAGGCAGCGCGTCGCGATCGGCCGCGCGATCGTGCGCGAGCCACGTGTGTTCCTGTTCGACGAGCCGCTGTCGAATCTCGACGCGACGCTGCGCGGGCAGACGCGTGTCGAGATCGCGCGCCTGCATGCACGCTTCACGCAATCGAGCTCCGTCTACGTGACGCACGACCAGATCGAGGCGATGACGCTGGCCGACCGGATCGTGCTGCTGCACGCGGGCGACGACGTCGCGCGCTTCGGCAGCATCGCGCAGGCCGGCGCGCCGCTCGAGCTGTATCACCGGCCGGCCAACCGCTTCGTCGCGGGCTTTATCGGCTCGCCGCGGATGAATTTCCTGCCGGCGGCCGTCGTATCGAGTGATGCACACGGATGCCGCCTGCGTCTGGACAGCACCGGCGAGACGCTGACGTTGCGCGATCGTCCATTGCCGCGCCATACCGGCAGCGGCGCGCGCGTGACGCTGGGGGTCCGTCCCGAGCATCTTGCGGTCGCGCCGTCCGGCGACACCGATATGCCCGCGATCGTCCGCGACGTCGCGCTCGTCGAGCAACTGGGCGAAGCGGCGTACGTGCATCTCGACCAGCCGGACGGCGTACCGCTGCTCTCGAAATTGCCGGGCCAGGTCGCGTTGCGGCGCGGCGAGCGCTGCGCGTTCTGCGTGCCGCCGTCGTGCTGCCACCTGTTCGACGAGGCCGGCATCGCGTTGCCGGCCGCACACGCCGAAGCGGCGTTCGCGTAGCGGCGCCGCGCCGATCCGCCGCGCGCGGCGCGGCACCCATCACACCAATACCAGGAGACAACGATGAGACTTCGTGCGAGCCGACTGCTGCTTGCCCTGACGACTGCCGCCGCGTTCGCCGCGGCAACGGCCGACGCGGGCACGTTGAAGGTGAACGTCGCCGCGCGCGGCAACCAGCGCGCGACGTGGCAAGCGGTGTTCGACCAGTTCCACAAGGCGAATCCGGACATCGACCTGAAGGTCAGCTACGTCGGCGAGGAGGCGTACAAGGTGCAGATGTCCGGCTGGCTCGCGACCGATCCGCCCGACGTGCTGAGCTGGAACAACGGCGAGCGGCTCGCGTATTTCGCGAAGCGCGGGCTGATCGAGGACCTGAGCGCGGACTGGCAGAAGAACGGCTGGAACGACACGTATGCGGCCGTGAAGCAGTCGTCGACATACGGCGGCAAGCTCTACAGTCTGCCGCTCGGCTATGACGCGTACGGCCTGTTCTACCGCAAGGATCTGTTCGAGAGGGCGGGCATTCATGGCGAGCCGGCCGATTGGGCGCAGTTTCTCGACGCCTGTCGCAAGCTGAGGGCGGCGGGCATTGCACCGATCGCGGTGGCTGCGCGCGATGCATGGACGCTGGCCGCGTGGTTCGACTACCTCGACTTGCGGATCAACGGCTATGCGTTCCACCAGAAGCTGATGGCGGGCGACGTCGCTTATACCGATCCGCGCGTGCGCGCCGTGTACGCGGCATGGAAGAAGCTGATCGACGACAAGTATTTCATCGACAACGCGCTGTCCTACGACGTCGATTCGCTGAGCCCGCTGATCGTCAACGGTCAGGCCGCGATGACGCTGATGGGCACCTGGTATTCGGCCGGCCTGCTGAGCGCAACGCGCAACCCGATCAGCTTTTTCCGCTTCCCGGTGATCGACGCGTCGGTGCCGCTTGCCGAGGACGGCCCGGTCAATGTGCTGATCGTCCCGGCGAAGGCCCGCAACAAGACGGATGCGCGCCGCCTGCTCGCGTTCATGGGGCAACCCGCGATCAATGGCGAGTTCGCGAAGGGCATGGGACAGTTGCCGTCGAACAACAAGGCGCCCGAGCCGCAGGACCCGATCTCGAAGATCGGCTTCCGCACGCTCGCGGCGACGCCGGGCGGCATCGCGCAGTTCTACGATCGCGACATGACGAAGGAAATGGCGGACGAGGGGATGAAGGCGATGCAGCAGTTCCTGTCCGACCCGACGCAGCTCGATGCGATCCTGCAGCGTCTCGAGCAGACCCGCAAGCGCATCTACCGGAAGTAGCGCAGCAGGGCCGGGCCGGCTGCGCCGGTCCGGTGCTTCGTTGTCACCGTCACGCCCGTTGCGTTCGTTGCGTTCGTTGCGTCCGTTTCGTCCGTTTCGTCGAAGGTCATCTCATGTCAACCAGCCTGTCCGAAAGTGCCGCGCGCTGCGAGGCCGGTCCGCGGCGGCATGCACGTGCGTCGCTCGCGCGCCGGCGCCACCGCGCGGCGCTGCTGTTCGTGCTGCCGGGTTTCGCGCTCTTCACCATGTTCGTGCTGTATCCGATCGTCAGCAGCATCTGGCTGAGCTTTCATCACTGGGATGGGATGACGCCGATGACGTACGCGGGGCTCGACAACTATCGCGAGCTGCTGCAGTCCGATACGTTCTACGTCGCGCTGAAGAACAACGTGCTGTGGCTCGCGCTGTTCCTCGCCGCGCCGCCGCTCGGCCTCGCGCTCGCGCTGTACCTGAACCAGAACGTGTTCGGGATCCGGCTCGTCAAGTCGCTGTTCTTCGCGCCGTTCGTGCTGCCGGGCGTGGTCGTCGGCCTCGTGTTCTCGTGGTTCTACGACCCGACCTTCGGGCTGCTCAAGCTCATCGTCGGGCACGGCATTCCGGTGCTCGGCGATCCGCGCTATGCAACCTACGGCGTGATCGCCGCCGCGCTGTGGCCGCAGGTTCCGTTCTGCATGATCCTCTATCTGACCGGGCTGACCGGCATCAACGGCGAAATCGTCGAGGCGGCGCGGATGGAAGGCGCGCGCGGCTTCACGCTGCTGTGGCACGTGATCCTGCCGCAGTTGCGGCCCGCCACCTTCATGGCGGTGGTGCTGACCGTGATCGGCGCACTGCGCAGCTTCGACCTGATCTCCGTGATGACGGGCGGCGGCCCGTTCGACAGCTCGACCGTGCTCGCGTACTTCATGGTCGACCAGGCGATCAAGTATTACCGCGAAGGCTATTCGGCCGCGATCGCGGTCGTGCTGTTCGCGATCATGCTCGTCTATATCGTGTGGCAACTGCGCAAGCTGGTGCGCGTGGAATCATAAGGATCGCCAACATGTACCCGATGCCCGTGTCCCGCTGGGGACGTCCTGCCCGCTGGCTGTACCGGTTGTCGCTGCCGTGCGCGCTAGCGCTGTGGCTCGTGCCGCTGCTCGCGGTGCTCGTCACGTCGGTCCGCTCGACCGACGAGATCATGGCCGGTCATTACTGGAGCTGGCCGAAGCAGTTCGCATTGGTCGACAACTACGGCACCGCGCTCACGCAGACGCCGATGCTCCACTACTTCGCGAACAGCATCCTGATCACGGTGCCGTCGGTCGCCGCGTCGATCCTGCTCGCGTCGCTGGCGGGTCATGCGCTCGCGAACTACCGGTTCCGCGGCAACCTCGTGCTGCTCGGGTTGTTCGTCGCCGGCAATTTCGTGCCGATCCAGATCCTGATGATTCCGGTGCGGCAGATCATGCTAGGCGTCGGCCTCTACAACACCGTGTGGGCGCTCGTGCTGTTCCATACCGCGTTCCAGACCGGCTTCTGCACGCTGTTCCTGCGCAACTTCATCCGCGAGCTGCCGTTCGAGCTGATCGAGGCCGCGCGCGTCGAAGGCGCGTCCGAGTGGGCGATCTACCGGCGCGTCGTGCTGCCGCTCGTGCGGCCGGCGCTCGCGGCACTCGCGATCCTCGTCTTCACGTTCGTGTGGAACGACTACTTCTGGGCACTGTGCCTCACGCAAGGCGACGACGCGGCGCCGATCACCGTCGGCGTCGCCGCGCTCAAGGGGCAGTGGACGACCGCCTGGAACATCGTGTCGGCCGGCTCGGTGCTCGCCGCGCTGCCGTCGGTCCTGATGTTCTTCGCGATGCAGAAGCACTTCGTCGCGGGGCTCACGTTCGGCGCGACCAAGGGCTGATCCGTCCAATCCTCTTTCTTCCTGCAGGGAATCCATGATGCACCTCGGCGTTTGCTACTACCCCGAACACTGGCCGCGCGAACAATGGGACAGCGATGCTCGGCGGATGGCCGAACTGGGCCTGAGCCGCGTGCGAATCGCCGAATTCGCGTGGAGCCGGATGGAGCCGGAGCCCGGCCGCTACGACTGGGCGTGGCTCGACGAAGCGATCGACACGCTCGCGCGCCGGCAGTTGAAGATCGTGCTCGGCACGCCGACGGCCGCGCCGCCGAAATGGCTCGTCGACCGTCATCCGGAGATCCTGCCGGTCGGCGCGGACGGCGCCGCCTGGCAGTTCGGTTCGCGTCGCCACTACGACATCTCGAGCCCCGTCTATCGCGAGCATTGCGTGCGGATCGTCGGCGCGATGGCGCGGCGCTACGGCACGCATCCGGCCGTGATCGCGTGGCAGACCGACAACGAGCTCGGCTGCCACAACACGCTGCCGAGCTATACGCGCGCGGCGCTGGCGGGTTTTCGCGCGTGGCTCGCCGCGCGCTACGGCGACGTCGGCGCGTTGAACCGCGCGTGGGGCAACGTGTTCTGGAGCATGGAATATCGCAGCTTCGACGAGATCGAACTGCCGCGCCATACGCCGACCGACGCGAATCCCGCGCACGTGCTCGACTTCCGGCGCTTTCAGTCGGACGAGGTCGCGCGTTTTCATGCGGTGCAGGTCGATGCGATCCGCGCGCATGCGCCGGGGCGCGACGTGCTGCACAATTTCATGGGCTTTTTCACCGAATTCGATCACTACGCGTTCGCGCGCGGCGGCCTCGATGTCGCCGCGTGGGACAGCTACCCGGTGCCGCGCACCGAAGTGCTGCTACTCGACGAGCAGGACAAGCATCGCTGGGCCCGCACGGGCCACCCCGACGTGTCGGCGTTTTCGCACGACCTGTATCGCGGGGTCGGCAACGGCCGGATGTGGGTGATGGAGCAACAGGCGGGGCCCGTCAACTGGGGGCCGCACAACCCGGTACCGCATGCCGGCGCGGTGCGGCTGTGGACGTGGGAAGCGTTCGCGCACGGCGCGGAGCTTGTATCGTATTTCCGCTGGCGGCAGTATCCGCACGCGCAGGAGCAACTGCATTCGGGCCTGAACGCACCCGACGACCGGCTGTCGGCGGGCGGGCATGAAGCGGCGCGCGTTGCGCGCGAGCTTGCGGCATTCGACCGCGCGCTGGTCGAGGGCGCAGCCGCTCCGGCGCGCGTCGCGCTGCTGTTCGACTACGAGGCCGACTGGATGATCCGGATCCAGCCGCACGGCGTCGATTTCGACTATCAACAGCACGCGTTCGACTGGTATCGCGCGCTGCGTGAGCTGGGGCTCGACGTCGACATCGTCGCGGCCGATGCCGACGTGTCGCGTTATGCGCTGGCGGTCGCGCCGACGCTGCCGGTCGTTCCGGACCGTGTTGCCGCCCAGGTCGCGCGCGGCGGCACGCACTGGCTGTTCGGGCCGCGCACGGGCTCGCGCACGGCCGACTTCTCGATCGTGCCGGGACTTGCGCCCGGCAAGCTGCGCGACGTGCTGCCGATGCGGATCGCACAGGTCGAATCGTTGCGGCCGTCGCTTGCGCCGCGTGTCGCGCTCGACGGCGTCGATGGCCACGCGGTGAAATGGCGTGATCACGTCGACGCGGATGCGGCGGCCGGAGTCGACGTGCTCGCGACGTTCGACGACGGCGTGCCGGCGCTGGTGCGGCGTGCTCACGTGACGATGGCGACCGCGTGCTTCGATCGTGCGTTGTTGCGTACGATCGTCGGCCGCTGCGCGCGCGACGCCGGATTGCCGGCGGCGGCGCTGCCCGACGGCCTGAGACTGCGCCGCCGCGGGCGCGTCGTGTTCGCGCTCAACTACGGCGACGCGCCGTGCACGCTGTCCGCGCCGGCCGGTGCGCGCTTCGTGGTCGGCGGGCCGGAGCTCGGCGCGGTCGATGTCGCCGCATGGGTCGAGCCGGACTGACGCGATGCGGGCGCTGCGATCGCGTTTCGCGGGGCTGGCCGGGATTGCGCATTTTGTTCCGCTGTCCGCCGCGGCGCTGATGCTGGGCGTCGCGATGTCGTTTACCGCGCCGTACCTGTCGCTGTTCGGCGTCGAGGCGGCCGCAATGTCGCCGTTCCTCGCGGGCGTGTTCATGACGCTGATCGCGGCGAGCGGAGTCGTCGCGAGTACGTGGGCCGGCCGCTGGTCCGATCGCCGCGATCGCCACCGGCCGCTGCTCGTCGTGTCGCTCGCGGCCGCCGCGCTCGGGTTCGCGCTGCTGTGCGTGCTGCGCGCGCCCATGCCCGTGATCGCAGCCGGCACGATCCTGCTCGGCGCGGGCGCCGTGTCGCTGTCGCAGATCTTCTCGTTCGCGCGTGCGGTGCTGCCGGCCGACAGCGACGCGCAGCGCGAGCTGGCCTTGGCCGCGCTGCGTACGATGTTGTCGGCCGCCTGGGTGTTCGGCCCGGCGCTCGGCGCGCTGATACTCGCGCAGACGGGCTTCACCGGGCTCTTTCTCGCGGCCTCCGCCGGGTTTGTCGCGTGCGCGGTGATCGTCGCGCGCATTCCGGAGCCCACGCGCCGCCCGGCGGCGGCCGAAGCGGGCAGGTCCGCCATGACGAGCGCAGCCGGCGGCGATCCGGCGCAGTCGGTCGATGCGGCACCGGGCGCGGTCGCGCCGCGTGCGGTCGTGCTGCGCACGCTCGCCGCGCTCATGCTGATCGGCCTCGCGGCGAACGCGACGATGATCGTGCTGCCGCTATATATCGTGCGCGGGCTGGGCGGCACGCCGACGAACGTGTCGGCTGCGCTCGGCCTCGCTGCGCTGCTCGAGATCCCGATGATGCTGTGGCTCGGCGTCCGCTCCACGCGGCTGGACAAGGCGCGCTGGCTGACGGGTTGCGCGGCCGTGCATGCGGCGTATTTCGCGGGGCTCGCGGCGGTGACGCGCGTCGAGGCGATCCTGCCGCTGCAACTGCTGAGCGCGTGCGTGGTCGCGATCACGTCGTGCCTCGGCATGACGCGCGTATGCGACCTGATGCCGACACGTTCCGGCACAGCGACCGCGATGTTCTTCAGTACGGCGCGTGTCGGCTCGATCGTCGCGGGTGTGCTGTCGGGCGCATTCGTCGACCTGTTCGGCTATCGCGCGACGTTCGCGGGTTGCGGCGCGCTCGCACTCGTGGCGCTCGCGCTGCTCGGTTACGATGCGCGCGATCCGCGGGCCGGCGCGACACGTGAGACAAGTACGACAGATGCGTCGGAACGGCCGCGCAGCCGCTTCGACGCACCGCACTGACGCGCAGCGCGCGCCAGTGCGGCGGCAGGTCAGCGTCGCCGGAATGCGTCGAGCGACGACAGCGCATGGCCGTGGAAGTCGAACAGCGTGTTGTTGTCCCATTGATCGCCGGCGCCGAGCTTCCACCCGACGCCCGGCGTCGGAATCCATTCCGGCTCCCACCAGAACACGCCCGAGCCGCGATTACCCGGCACGCCCTTGACGATGTCGACCACGGCTGCGAGGAACTGCGCCTGACCGGCCGGCGACGGCTGGAAGGTCGTCGATCCGGTATTCGTCATCGAGTTCGGCTCCGAATCGCCATCGCTCGTGGTCCACGGATACGCGGTCTCCACGACGATCAGCTCCTTGTCGTAGCGCACCGCGAGATCGTTCGCGTTGTTGCGCAGGTCGTCGAGCGAGCCTTGCCATTGCGGGTAGTACGACAGGCCGATCACGTCGAACGCGACGCCGCGCTGCGCCGCGCTGTCGAACCACCAGCGGCTTTTCCCGTTGTCGCCGCCGCTGTCGATGTGCAGCATCACCTTGATGCGCGGATCGACGGCCTTCACCGCGTCGTGGCCCGTCTTCAGCAATTGCGCGAGGTTGTCCCACTGATCGTACCGGCCGAGCGGCCGCAGCATGCCGCCCGTGATCTCGTTGCCGATCTGCACCCACTCGGGCCGCACGCCGGCGCGTGCAAGCCGGCGCAGCACGTCGGCCGTGTATGCGGACAGCAGCGCGCAGGTGTCCGCGAGGTTCTTGCCGGCCCACGCATGCGGCGGGTATTGCTTGCCCGGATCGGCCCACCAGTCGCTGTAGTGGAAGTCGATCAGGATGCGCATCCCGAGCGCGGCCGCGCGTCGTGCGAGCGCGATGGCGTGCGCCGCATCGTTGTAGCCGGCCGCGGCGCTCTGGTTCGCGGGGAAGAAGTCCGGGTTGCCGGGATCGTTCCAGACCTTGATGCGGATCGCGTCGACGCCGTGCGCGCGCAGGATCTTCAGGCAGTCGCGCGAGGCGCCGCCGCGGTCGAAGAAACTCGCGCCGTGGGCTTCGAGTTCCGGCAGCGTCGAGACGTCGGCGCCTATCGCGAACGGGCTCGCTGCCGCACCGCGCGCAGTGCGTTGCGCGAAGGCCGGCAGCGGGCCGGCCAGGTCGAGGCACGCGAGCGCCGCGGTTGTAACGCTCCAGCGCAACATCGATCGTCTGTTCATCGTCATCCTCCATGTGATGGACCCCGTCGGGTGAGGAGTTGTCGTCTTCAAGACTTTAAGCGCTTAAATTTCAAGCCTCGATACGAGGCCGGATCGAGCGTAGCGCACCCGCTGTCGCGCATGCAAAGAACGCATGCGTTGCCTACTATCTGGCGAAGCACGACAGGGCGTGCATTCCCGGCGTCATCTCGAACTTTCGATGTCGATGTACTCAAAAACGTACTCGTCTGCACGTGGCTTGCCGTGTTCCGGTTTGGACGGCAATAAAAAACCCCGCAAATTCAATGATTTACGGGGTCTTCTGGACTTCTCTGTACTGCGTTAAACAGCCTTGTGGTGCCCAGGAGAGGACTCGAACCTCCACGGTGTTGCCACCGCTAGGACCTGAACCTAGTGCGTCTACCAATTCCGCCACCTGGGCACTGCTGCATCGAGCAAGGTCGTTATTCTAGACGTCTTATGAAATCTGTCAACAGAAATTTGGGGAGAGACCAAAATTTCTTGAAGACGGTGTTTACGGGACGCATGTCGCCTCACACATAAAAGAAAAAAGCCAGCTTGCGCTGGCTTTTGAAGCTGGTGCCCAAGAGAGGACTCGAACCTCCACAGTGTTGCCACCGCTAGGACCTGAACCTAGTGCGTCTACCAATTTCGCCACCTGGGCAGGTGTGTGCTGCAAAGACTGCTATTATAGACGGCCGAACGATCCTGTCAACACTTCCTCATCGGCCGCCCAGGGCTTCCGCATGAAGAGGCATGTCAGGCAAGGCCGAGGATGGAGTCACGCATAGCGGTATCCCATGCGGCGAGGTTACGGATGTTCTTCAGGCTCACCTTCTTGGGCTGCCGACTCTGAGCCAGCCGGGCGAGATTGAGTGTGATCTTGCGCAGACTGGCCATGTTGCGGGCGGCCAGGGTGTCGCGGATCAGGCTGGCATCCTCGCCCCACGAGACATCGAGGACCCAGTGCAGTTGGTTTTCGATGCCCCAATGAGCACGGATGACCGGAGCCATCTCAGTTGCTTTCACCGCTTTCGAGCTGATGTAGTAACAGCGCTCGGTCGTCACTTTCTCGCCAATCTGGCGTGTGCGCTCGAGCATCACCAGCCGCTGGAGACCCGCCCAGTGCTGTCCTGTCCCGCTCAGCCACGCCACATCATCGCTGACCCGGCAAACCCGGGTCTCCAGCCGCCCGTGGCCTTTGTCATGTTCGGTGTGCTCCCAGTACGAGCTTTCGAGCTTGCCGTCCTGGGCAGCCGCAAACCACTGGCGCACGCCTTCGGCCAGTCGCGGCTGATTGTCCTTGACCGCCAGAACGTAGTCGGCCCCGGCCTCCACGATCGTGCGTGCGATCTCGTGCTGCGTGCCGATCGCGTCGATCGTTATCGTCGCGCCCTGCAAATCGAGCGCGGCCAGCAATTCCGGGATCGCCGTGATCTCATTGCTCTTATCGGCCGTGCTCACTTGCCCGAGGCTCAAGCCGTTGTTCGAGCACCATGCCGACACCAAATGCAGCGCCGCATGCGTGCCGCTACGGTTGCCGCGCACCGCCTTGCCGTCAATCGCCACATGCTGGCCAGCCAGCGCCGGACACAGTTGCCCGACCCAGTCGATGAAGCAGCGCTCAAACGCTTTCGCACTGAGCGCGCCGAATACCCGCCGGAACGTATCGGGCGACGGCACGCCGTTCTCATACGCCAGATGGCTACGCAGCCAAGCAAGCTGCGTGCGGCCCCACAGTGTCATCGTTTCCCAGTCCTCCACGCCGCATAAAACCGCGCACAGGGCGGCAAACAGGATTTCCTGCAACGGATAACGGCAGGCGCGGCAGCGCGGGTCTCGCAGTTCGGCAAACGCGTCCATGATCGTTGGCATCTCTCGTCCGGCAAAAATCGAGAGTAAACCTGAGACGCCAAATGTTTACAACAACCTTTTCCGCTCTCAGCCTTGATTCATGGGGGCCTTCATGCGGAAGCCCTGATCGGCCGCGCGTATCGCGGCGCATGCGGCGCAATACGCGGCGCGCGGTCCGTTCGCCGCAGCGGCGGGTGTTAGAATGGGGCGGCATGAGCGGCGCGCCCGTTCGGCTCCGCTTGCCGCGGTCGCGCAAGCCAAACGCAACGAGAAAAATCATCGACAAGCCCTTGAGCAAGTATCCGTATCCCATCCCGAGCCGCGAAGAGATTCTCGGCGTGCTGCGCACGAGCGACACGCCGCTTGCCGCGAACGATATCGCTGAAGCGCTGTCGATCAAGCGTCAGGAGCGCGAAGGATTTTTCCGTCGCGTCGCCGCGATGGAGCGCGACGGCCAGATCCGTCTCGACAAGCGCGGCCATTATCAGTTGACGCATCCGTCCAACTTCGTCGCGGGCCGCGTGCAAGGCCATCGCGACGGCTACGGCTTCGTGATCCGCGACGATGGCCAGGACGACCTGTTCCTGCCGAACGCCGAAATGCAGAAGGTCATGCACAATGATCGCGTGCTCGCGCGGATCGTCGGCTATGACCGGCGCGGGCGGCCGGAAGGGCACGTCGTCGAGGTGACCGAGCGCGCGAACAAGCGCGTGATCGGGCGTCTGCTGAACGAGAACGGCGCGCTCATCGTCGCGCCCGAGGACAAGCGGATCAGCCACGACATCCTCGTCACGCAGAACGTGAAGAAGGCGAAGGTCGGGCAGGTCGTCGTCGTCGAGCTCACCGATTTCCCGAGCCGTCATTCGCAGCCGCTCGGCCGCGTCGCCGAGGTGCTCGGCGACATCGACGATCCCGGCATGGAGATCGAGATCGCGGTGCGCAAGTACGGCGTGCCGCACGAATTCGGCGCGGCGGCGCTCGGCGAGGCCACGGCGCTGCCGGACAAGGTGCGGCCCGCGGATCTGCGCTATCGCGTCGACCTGCGCGACGTGCCGCTCGTCACGATCGACGGCGAGGACGCGCGCGACTTCGACGACGCCGTGTATTGCGAGCCCGTCGCGGTCGGCCGCGGCGAGGGCTTCCGGCTCATCGTCGCGATCGCGGACGTGTCGCACTACGTGCAGCCCGGCAGCCCGCTCGACGTCGACGCGGTCGAGCGCAGCACGTCGGTCTATTTCCCGCGCCGCGTGATTCCGATGCTGCCGGAGAAGCTGTCGAACGGGCTCTGCTCGCTGAATCCGCAGGTCGACCGCTGCGTGCTCGCGTGCGACATGATCATCAACGCGCGCGGCGACATCAAGGCATACCAGTTCTATCCGGCCGTGATCCATTCGGCCGCGCGGCTCACGTATACCGAAGTGGCCGCGGTGCTCGCGAACACGAAGGGGCCGGAGGCCGCGCGCCGCGCCGAGCTGATGCCGCACCTGCAGAACCTGTACGGCGTCTACAAGGCGCTTTTCGCCGCGCGGCAGAAGCGCGGCGCGATCGATTTCGATACAACCGAGACGTACATCGTCTGCAATACGCAAGGCAAGATCGAGCAGATCCTGCCGCGCCAGCGCAACGACGCGCATCGGCTGATCGAGGAATGCATGCTTGCCGCGAATGTGTGCGCGGCCGATTTCCTCAAGCGCAACAAGCACCCGGGCCTCTACCGCGTGCACGCGGGCCCGACGCCCGAGAAGCTCGAGAACCTGCGCGCGTTCCTGCGCGACATGGGGCTCACGCTGGGCGGCGGCGACACGCCGCATGCGAGCGACTACGCGGCGCTGATGGCGCACATCCGCGACCGGCCCGACGCGCAGATGCTGCAGCCGATGCTGCTGCGCTCGATGCAGCAGGCGGTCTACAGCCCGGAAAACATCGGTCACTTCGGCCTCGCGTACGACGCGTATGCGCACTTCACGAGCCCGATCCGCCGCTATCCCGATCTGCTCACGCATCGCGCGATCTACGCGATCCTGTCCGGCAGGAAGTACACGCCGAAGTCGCCGGAAGGCGTCGAGCTGAACACCGCGCTGTCGCCGCGCGCGCGCGCGATGCAGCGCGAGGAAGACGAGGCGCGCGGGCGCGCGCGGTCGAACGCGGCGATCTGGGAGGAGCTCGGGCTTCACTGCTCGGCGAACGAGCGGCGCGCGGATGAAGCGTCGCGCGACGTCGAGGCGTGGCTCAAGTGCTATTTCATGCGCGACAAGCTCGGCGAGGAATACGGCGGGATGGTGAACGGCGTCACGTCGTTCGGCATCTTCGTGCAGCTCGATGCGCTCTTCATCGAAGGCCTCGTGCACGTGACAGAGCTCGGCGCCGACTACTTCCAGTATGACGAAGTCAAGAACGAGTTGCGCGGCGAGCGCACGGGCATCCGCTACCGGCTGTCCGATCGCGTGCGCGTGCAGGTGAGCCGCGTCGATCTCGACGCGCGCAAGATCGATTTCCGCCTCGTGCGCGAGACGCCCGTGAAGGCGCCGCGTCCGGCGGCGTCGGCGGCCGCGGCCGAATCGGGCGGGCCGCGCGTGCGTGCGCTGTCGCCCGCCGAAGGGCCTGCGCGGCGCAAGAAGGCCGCGAGCGCGCCGAGCGCGGCGGTGAAGGAAGCGCGGGCCGCCCGCAAGAAGGGCGCCGCATCGAAGCCGGCCGCGAAGAAGGCGCATTCGCGCAAGAAGTACTGATCGAGCGCGTCGCCGGCATGCGGCGACGCCGATCGAACGCCGTGCACCCGCAAGGGCGCGCGGCGCTTTCCGTTTTCCATGCGGTGCGCGCGGTGCGCGCACCGCGCGTTTTGATCGAAGGTTGTTCCAGCCATGTCACGTCTGAAGGTTCTCTACGGTTTTCATGCTGTGACCGCGCGCATGCGGCACGATGCGTCGACGGTCGCGGAGGTGTTCTACGATTCGACGCGCCGCGATCGCCGGATGCAGGATTTCCTGCATGCGGCGAAGGAAGCGGGCGTGCGCCTCATCGCCGCCGACGAGACGCGGCTCTGGGGGCTCGCGCATACCGAGCGCCATCAGGGTGTCGTCGCGCGCGTCGAGGATCTGCCGCTCGCGCAGAACCTTGCCGAGCTGCTCGACGGGATCGAAGGGCCCGCGCTGTTGCTCGTGCTCGACGGCGTGACCGATCCGCACAACCTCGGCGCATGCCTGCGCGTGGCCGACGCGGCGGGCGCGCACGCGATCATCGCGCCGCGCGACCGCGCGGCCGGCCTGAATGCGACCGCGGCGAAGGTCGCGAGCGGCGCGGCCGATACGGTGCCGTACATCACGGTGACGAATCTCGCGCGGGCGCTGCGCGAGCTGAAGGACGCGGGCGTGTGGGTGATCGGCACGTCGGACGACGCGACGGCGAGCCTGTACGACACGAAGCTCGACGGCCCCGTCGCGCTCGTGATGGGCGCGGAAGGCGAGGGCATGCGGCGCCTGACGCGCGACACGTGCGACGAAGTGATGTTCATTCCGATGGCGGGGAGCGTCGAGAGCCTGAACGTGTCGGTCGCGAGCGGCGTGTGCCTGTACGAAGCGGTGCGCCAGCGGCGCGCGAAGCAGTGAGCGCGCGCCGCTTTCGCAAAGGAGACACGAAACGCGCAGGAATGGGGTCGACGAAGCGTCTAGAATGAAGCGCTCGTGCCGGGACGCCCGTCCCGGCGACCGTCGATTCACCGAGCCGCCGTCATCATGAAATTTCCTCTGCGTCATACGCTTCTCGCGAGCCTCAGCGTGCTCGCCACTGCCTGTACGACGCCCACGCTCGTCAATCACGGCGACTACTACGCCGACACGAGCCTTCCCGCGCGCAGTGTCGATTCGCGCATCCGCTTCCTCGTCATGCACTACACCGAGATCGGCGAGGCGCAGTCGCTGCGCGTGCTGACGCAGGAAAACGTCAGCGCCCATTACGTCGTGCCCGACGCGCCACGCACCGAGCGGGGCGCGCCCGTCGTCTATCAGCTCGTGCCGGAAAGCGAGCGCGCGTGGCACGCGGGCGTGAGCGCGTGGCAGGGCACGACCGAGCTGAACGGTGTGTCGATCGGCATCGAGAACGTGAACCGCGGCCCGATCGATACGCCGCACGGCCGCATGTGGGCGCCGTATCCGCCCGCGCAGGTCGACGCGATCGTTCGGCTTGCGAAGGATATCGTCACCCGCTACCAGATTCCGCCGACGCGCGTCGTCGGTCACAGCGACATTGCGCCGCAGCGCAAGATCGATCCAGGCCCGCTGTTCCCGTGGCGCGCGCTCGCGAAGGCGGGCGTCGGCGCGTGGCCGGACGACGAGACGGTGGCCGCGCGCCTCGCCGGCCGTCCGCCGAAGTCGCTCGTCGACGTGCGCGAACTGCAGTTGAAGCTCGCGCGCTACGGCTATGACATCGCGACGGACGGCGTGCTCGACGACCGCACGCAGCGCGTGTTCGCCGCGTTCCAGATGCATTTCCGGCCGACGGATTACGCGGGCAATCCGGATGCGGAAACCGACGCGATCGCGCAAGCGCTGCTCGACAAGTACATGCCGTCGCAGCCGGCGCCCGAGCGCGACGCGGCGGCGGTCGATGCGGCGAGCGGCGTGGCCGCGCAGTGAGCGCATCGGGCGCTCGGAAAGTCGAACGGCGGTGCGGCTGAACGATTCTCAATCTGAACAACGGCAGCGGCGGCGGCGCCGCCGCAACGAAAATATCCGTCGGACGGAGCGACTCCGGTAAACTTGCGTTTTCCGTACTTCGATTGCTTGACGCTTCTCATGACACAAGACGAACTCAAACGCCTCGTCGGCGAGGCCGCTGCCCGATACGTGACCGACAACGTGCCGCAAGGCGCGGTGATCGGCGTCGGCACGGGCTCGACCGCCAACTGCTTCATCGACGCGCTCGCGGCCGTCAAGGACCGCTATCGCGGCGCGGTGTCGAGTTCGGTGGCGACGACCGAGCGTCTGAAGTCGCACGGCATCAAGGTGTTTGATCTGAACGAGATCGAATCGCTGCAGGTGTATGTCGACGGCGCCGACGAGATCGACGAAAGCGGCGCGATGATCAAGGGCGGCGGCGGCGCGCTCACGCGCGAGAAGATCGTCGCTTCGGTCGCCGAAACGTTCGTCTGCATCGCCGACGCGAGCAAGCGCGTCGCGGTGCTCGGCCAGTTCCCGCTGCCCGTCGAGGTCGTGCCGATGGCGCGCACCGCGATCGGCCGCCGGCTCGCCGCGCTGGGCGGCGTGCCCGTGCTGCGCGTGAAGCAGGACGGCGCGCCGTACGTCACCGACAACGGCAACGAGATCCTCGACGTGAAGGGCCTGCGGATCGACGATCCGCGCGCGCTGGAAGCGACGGTCAACGGCTGGCCCGGCGTCGTGACGGTCGGCCTGTTCGCGCAACGCGGCGCGGATCTCTGCCTGCTCGGCACCGAGCATGGCGTAGAGACGCTCCGTTATGCGACGCGTTAAATAAATCATTCAAGAATGAATTCGATGCGCTAAAGCAATAAAGTCGGTTAAATCCAATCATAAAAAAAGTGGATTGCCGACGCTTTCGCGTACCGTTCGATCCGAGGTCCAGCAAGCTTGCAACAAGCTTGCTGGACCTATTTTTTTAGGGCTGTTTTTTCTGGATATAGTAAGAGGGATTACCCTGTCAGGTGTTTACCAGATAGCGGAATTGCGACGAACTCAGCAACGTATCGTTCATAAGAACAAAGGCTGATAGTCGTGTCATTTCGATACAGAGGGCCGGCGAGACTGCGAGGGCATTGTGCCAACACAGGTGATGTTCGGGGAGAGGTCTCATGGAGCAGGGAAAGGACCGGTCACTGGTCAGTAAAGTGATGGATGGGCTTGTCACGGGAATTGTCGAGGACAAGTATGGCGGCGTGCTGCCGCCGCAGGACGTGCTGTCGAAAGAGTTCGACGTCAGCCGCACCGTGATGCGTGAAGCGCTCTCGATGTTGCTTGCGCGCGACATGCTGGACGTGCGTCCGAAGGTCGGCACGCGCGTGCGGCCGATGAGCCACTGGAGGATGATCGACGAAGATGTCGTGAACTGGCGTTTCCGGGCGAAGCCCGATCGGCAGTTCATCCGCGACGTGATCGAATTCCGGACGCTGATCGAGCCGCGTGCGACCGCGCAGGCGGCGAGTCGCGCAACGGCGGCGGAAATCGCCGGCATAAGGGAGGCATACGAGCTGTTCAAACTGGCCGAGCCGGGAACACCGGCCTACGACGAGGCGGATGAGCTGCTGCATACGCGGATCGTGCATGCGAGCGGCAATCAGTTCTTCCAGCAAATGGCGGCGATCATCCGCGGCGCGCTGCGTGTCGTGAATCCGCGGATGAGCCAGCGCAACGACATTCGCGCGCTCGCGCTCAAGTCGCACGGGCGCGTCGTCGACGCGATCGAGCGGCGCGACGCGCGTGACGCGGAAGCGGCCGCGCTCGAGCTGATCGACTATACGGCGGAGGAGATGCGCGACTTCGCGGTCGACGTGCCCGAACGCAATTGAGCGCTGCGCCGTGTCGCACGCCGCTGGCCGGCCGTTTATCATGACGGCCGGCCGGGCCGCGAGCCCGACGCCGGACTCTCTCAGCGACACGGAATGGATTCGATGACCGATTATCAACCGACGCCGATTCGCTTCGGCATCGTCGGCGCGGGCAGCATCGCGCGCCGGTTCGCCCAGAGCCTCGCGCACGTGCGCGGCGCCGAGCTGTCGCGCGTCTGGGCGCGTCGCGCCGATGCGGCCGCCGCGTTCTGCGCGGCGCATGGCGGCGCGCCGTGCGATAGCGTCGACGCGCTCCTCGCGTCCGACATCGATGCCGTCTACATCGCGACGCTGAACGACAGCCACGCGCATTATGCGCTCGCGGCGTTCGCGGCCGGCAAGGCGGTGCTCTGCGAAAAGCCCGCGACCGTCAACGCGCGCGAGCTCGAGGCGGTGCTCGCCGCCGCGCACGCGGGCAAGCGCCTGTTCATGGAGGCGATGAAGCCGCCGTTCTATCCGCTATACCGGAGGCTGCGCGCGCATCTCGAACGCGATCCGATCGGCGAGGTCGCGCTCGTGCGCGCGGGCTGCGCGTCGTCGACGGTGCCGGCCGATCATCCTGTCTACCGTTTCGAGCAGGCGGGCGGCGCGCTGCTCGACATCGGCATCTACGAGATGTTTCTTGCGGTCGACTGGCTCGGCGCGCCGCTCGACGTGCAGACGCTGGGCCGCGTCGGCGCGACGGGCGTCGACGTGTTCGCGAGCGTCAACGCGCGGCACGAGCGCGGCGTGTCGCAACTGTTCTGCGGGCTCGACGTGATGGGGCGCGGCGACGCGCTGCTCGCGGCGGCGGGCGGCTATGTGACGATTCACGAGAACTGGTGGAATCCGGCGCGCGCGACGATCCGCTACGCGGATGGCCGCATCGTCGAGCTCGACGAGCCGTTCGACGGCGGCGGCCTCAATTACGAGATCGCGCACTTCTGCGATCTGCTGCGTGCGGGCGAGCTCGAAAGCCCGGTGATGACGCACGATCATTCGCGGCGGATGATCGCGATGACGGACGCTGCGCGTGCGGCGCTCGGCGTGCGCTATCCGATGGATTGATGGGCGCTGCGCTTAGCGCGTGGCGTGTGCCGCCGCCCGCCGCGCCCGCCGCGCCGAGCAATGCGCGATCCCGCTCAATGCCGGCTCGGCAGCGTGAGCCGCTGCTCGTACCAGCGCTGCACCCATTCGAGGATCTGGCACAGCACCCAGTAGACGCCCGCCGCGGCGAGATAGAGCGGCAGCGGCTGATAGGTCGACGCGATGATTTCCTGCGCGCTGCGCAGCAGCTCGGTGACGGTGATCACCGACACGAGCGACGTGTCCTTGATCAGGCTGATGAGGCTGTTCGACAGGCTCGGCACGGCGATCCGCAGCGCCTGCGGGCCGATCACGTAGTGCAGCGTCTGCCGCCACGACAGCCCGAGGCTGTACGCGGCGAGCCACTGCCCCTTGTCGATCCCGTTGATCGCGCCGCGCATGCTTTCGGACATGTAAGCGGCGACGTTCGCGGACAGCGCGATCACGCCGGCGGGCGTCGGATCGAGCGACACGCCGAGGCTTGGCAGTCCGTAATAGACGACGAAGATCTGCACGAGGAGCGGCGTGCCGCGCATCACGCTCACGTACGCGCGCGCGAGGCCGGCCAGCGCCCGGTTGCGGCCGATGCCCATCAGCGCGAGCACGACGGCGCCGACGAGCCCGAACAGCATCGACAGCACGGCGAACTTGACGGTCAGCAGCGCGCCCTGGAGCAGAACCGGGAGCGATTGGGCGAGGAGGGAAGTGATCGGCATGTGAAGCGGAGACGAGGCGTGAGCGAAAGCGCAATCATGAAAGCGCAATCATAAACCGGGCGCGCAATGCAAAGGGCGGCACCGTTGCGAATGCCGCCCTCGTTCGCCGCCGGATGAGGCGGCGAGGCTACGAATTACACGCTCACTTGACGGGCTTCGTCACGTCGATGCCGAACCACTTGTCGGAGATCTTCGTGAACGTGCCGTCGGCCTCGAGTTGCGTCATCGCGTCGGCGATCGCCTTCGCGAACTTCGGATTGCCCTTCTTGAACGGAATGCCGGACGGGTTCGCCGAGCCGACGTTCGCGCCCGGGCGCAGCGGCAACTGCGAGTTCTTCGTCAGGTACGCGAGCATCAGGCGATCGTTGAGCGCCGCGTCGAGCCGGCCCGCCGCGAGGTCGCGCAGGTATTCGGGCGCGCCCGGATACGTCTTCACGTCGACGCCGGGCACCGATTTCGCCATGTCCATGTAGTTCGTGCCGAGCGCGACGCCGAGCTTCTTGCCCTTCAGGTCCTCGAGCGATGTGAACTGGCGCGTGTCGTCCTTGCGCTGGATGAGCTGCGCGGACGAGAACGTGTACGTCGGCGAGAAGTCGAGCGTCTGCTTGCGCTGGTCGGTGATGCCGACCTGATTGACGATCACGTCGAACTTGCCCGCCTGCAGGCCCGCGATGATGCCGCTCCATTCGGTCGTGACGAATTCGGGCTTCACGCCGAGCTTCGCGGCGACCGCCTTCGCGATGTCGACGTCGAAGCCGACGAGCTCGCCTTGCGGGTTCTTCGAGTTGAACGGCGGGAACGTGCCTTCGAGGCCGATCCGCAGCGTGCCGCGTTGCTTGACTTCGTCGAGCAGATCCGCCGCGTGCGCGGTGGCGGCGACGAACGACGCGCCGATCAGGCCGGCGACCAGAAGCTTCTTCAGCGACGCAATTTTCATCGTGTTGTTTCCTTGCCTGGGAGAGGGCCTTCGACGAGGCCTTGAAATCGATCGCCCGATGATAGCGAAATAACAATCGATGTCTAAATATTGTTTGTTTATTTCTATATCACCGCGTTTGCCCGAGAGCGATCGCCTTCACGCATTCGGCGACGAGCGCCGGACCGCGATAGATGAAGCCCGTGTACAACTGGACGAGCGACGCGCCCGCCGCGAGTTTCGCACGCGCGTCATCGCCCGAGAAGATGCCGCCCACGCCGATGATCGGCACGGCGTCGCCGAGCTCCGCGCGCAGCTTGCGGATCACCGCGTTCGACGCGTCGAACACGGGCCGCCCGGACAGCCCGCCTGCTTCGTCGGCGTGCGGCAGGCCCTTCACCGCGTCGCGCGACAGCGTGGTGTTGGTTGCGATCACGCCCTCGATGTCGTGGCGAAGCAGCGTCGCGGCGATTTCCTTCACCTGCTCGTCGTCGAGATCGGGCGCGATCTTCAGCGCGAGCGGCACGAGCTTGCCGTGCAGATCGGCGAGGCGCTGCTGCTTGTGCTTCAGCGCGGCAAGCAGCGCGTCCAGCTCGCCCGCGCCTTGAAGCTGGCGCAGATTCTTCGTGTTCGGCGACGAGATGTTGATCGTCACGTAGCTCGCGAACGGGTAGACGCGCTCGAGGCAGTACAGATAATCGTCGGCCGCGCGCTCGATCGGCGTGTCGGCGTTCTTGCCGATGTTCAGGCCGAGCACCCCGCGGTAGCGCGCCGCCTGCACGTTCTTCACGAACTGGTCGACGCCGCTGTTGTTGAAGCCCATCCGGTTGATGATCGCGCCGGCCTCGGGCAGCCGGAACATCCGCGGGCGCGGGTTGCCGGGCTGCGCGCGCGGCGTGACCGTGCCGACCTCGATGAAGCCGAAGCCGAGCGCGGCGAAGCCGTCGATCGCCGCGCCGTCCTTGTCGAGGCCGGCCGCGAGCCCGACCGGATTGCGGAACGTGAGCCCCATCACGGTGCGCGGCGCGTCGGGCACGCGAGGCGACAGTGCGCACGCGAGACCGGTGCGGCCCGCGGCGCCGAGCATGCGCAGGGTCAGATGATGAGCATCTTCCGCATCCATCTTGAAGAGGGACGCGCGGGCAAGCGGATAGAGGGAGCTGAACACGAAAAGGGGCGGCGGCAGCCGAAAAATTGACAACCCGTCATTTTAGCCGAGAAGCGCCGGCGCGCCTTCGTCGGGCGGCGCGGCGGCAGGGCTTCCGCATGAAGGCCCCCATGAATCAAGGCTGAGAGCGGAAAAGGTTGTTGTAAACATTTGGCGTCTCAGGTTTACTCTCGATTTTTGCCGGACGAGAGATGCCAACGATCATGGACGCGTTTGCCGAACTGCGAGACCCGCGCTGCCGCGCCTGCCGTTATCCGTTGCAGGAAATCCTGTTTGCCGCCCTGTGCGCGGTTTTATGCGGCGTGGAGGACTGGGAAACGATGACACTGTGGGGCCGCACGCAGCTTGCTTGGCTGCGTAGCCATCTGGCGTATGAGAACGGCGTGCCGTCGCCCGATACGTTCCGGCGGGTATTCGGCGCGCTCAGTGCGAAAGCGTTTGAGCGCTGCTTCATCGACTGGGTCGGGCAACTGTGTCCGGCGCTGGCTGGCCAGCATGTGGCGATTGACGGCAAGGCGGTGCGCGGCAACCGTAGCGGCACGCATGCGGCGCTGCATTTGGTGTCGGCATGGTGCTCGAACAACGGCTTGAGCCTCGGGCAAGTGAGCACGGCCGATAAGAGCAATGAGATCACGGCGATCCCGGAATTGCTGGCCGCGCTCGATTTGCAGGGCGCGACGATAACGATCGACGCGATCGGCACGCAGCACGAGATCGCACGCACGATCGTGGAGGCCGGGGCCGACTACGTTCTGGCGGTCAAGGACAATCAGCCGCGACTGGCCGAAGGCGTGCGCCAGTGGTTTGCGGCTGCCCAGGACGGCAAGCTCGAAAGCTCGTACTGGGAGCACACCGAACATGACAAAGGCCACGGGCGGCTGGAGACCCGGGTTTGCCGGGTCAGCGATGATGTGGCGTGGCTGAGCGGGACAGGACAGCACTGGGCGGGTCTCCAGCGGCTGGTGATGCTCGAGCGCACACGCCAGATTGGCGAGAAAGTGACGACCGAGCGCTGTTACTACATCAGCTCGAAAGCGGTGAAAGCAACTGAGATGGCTCCGGTCATCCGTGCTCATTGGGGCATCGAAAACCAACTGCACTGGGTCCTCGATGTCTCGTGGGGCGAGGATGCCAGCCTGATCCGCGACACCCTGGCCGCCCGCAACATGGCCAGTCTGCGCAAGATCACACTCAATCTCGCCCGGCTGGCTCAGAGTCGGCAGCCCAAGAAGGTGAGCCTGAAGAACATCCGTAACCTCGCCGCATGGGATACCGCTATGCGTGACTCCATCCTCGGCCTTGCCTGACATGCCTCTTCATGCGGAAGCCCTGGGCGCGGCGGCGGATGCGGCCGCGCGGCTTTCAGCGCGTGCCCGAATGGCCGCCCGGCAACGGCGCGCGCGCGAAGGCGGCGTCGACGGGCGGCAGAACGGCGAGCGTCGGGTCGAGCACTTTCCAGCGGCCGTCGATGAGCCCTTCGAGCGGATGGAAGTTCGCCTTGTAAGCCATCTTCGGGCTTTCGCGGATCCAGTAGCCGAGATAGACGTATGGCAGGCGCAGGCTCTTCGCCTGCTCGATCTGCCAGAGGATGTTGTAGGTGCCGTAGCTCGCGTGCGGCTCGTCCGGATCGAAGAACGTGTAGACGGACGACAGGCCGTCGCCGAGGATGTCGATCATGCTGACCATTCGCAGCGCGCTCGCGCCGTCCTCGGCCGGATCGAGATCGCGGAATTCGACGAGCCGCGAGTTGATCCGGCTCTGCAGCAGGAATTGTTCGTATTGATCGCGGCTGTCGCGGTCCATGCCGCCGCCCGCGTGGCGCGCCGATTGATAGCGCATGTAGAGCGCGTAGTGCTCTTCGTCGTAGTGGAGCGGCGACACCGTCGCGACGAGCGCGCGGTGGCGCTTCCATGCGCGCCGCTGCGCGCGGTTCGGCGCGAATGCGTCGACGGGCACGCGCACCGGCACGCACGCGCGGCAGCCGTCGCAGTACGGGCGGTACGTGAACACGCCGGAGCGGCGAAAGCCCGCCTTCACGAGCTCGGTGTAGATGTCGGAATTGATCAGATGGCTCGGCGTCGCGACTTGCGAGCGCGCAATGCGCCCGTCCAGATAACTGCACGGGTAGGGGGCCGTTGCATAGAATTGCAACGCCGAAAGCGGTGAAAGCGGCAGCTCAGTGGGATGAGTCATGGGCAGCTCTCGATGTATTGATGTTTTGCCGCGCTAACGATCGAACGCTTCCGCTGCCGTCGCCGAAGCGGCCTGGCCGAGCAATCCGGCGACGACGGTCTTGTCGAACCGCCAGGGTATCGGCGGCTCGGCGACGGCGCGGCGCACGTGCGCGACGAACGCCTTGCGCGCGATCTCGCGGCCGCCGAGCGACGCCAGATGCGACGTATTCTGCTGGCAGTCTATCATTTCCACCCGGTGCTCGCGCAGGTGCGCGACGAGCGCGGCGAGCGCGATTTTCGACGCGTCGCTGACGTCCGCGTACATCGATTCGCCGAAGAACATCCGGCCGAACGACACGCCGTAGAGGCCGCCCACGCGGCGGCCGTCGAGCCAGGTTTCGATGCTGTGCGCGTCGCCCGCGCGGTGCAGCGACGAATACGCGTCGATGATCTCCGCGGTGATCCACGTGCCGCGCTGCCCGCGCCGCGGCGCCTGCGCGCAGGCGCGCATCACGCCGGCGAAGTCGCAGTCCACGCGGATTTCCCAGCGCGGCTCGCGCAGCACGCGCTTGAGCGTCTTCCTGAAGGTCGCCGAAACCCTGAATTCGGCGGGCACGAGGATCATTCGCGGATCGGGGCTCCACCAGAGCACCGGCTGGCCGTCCGAATACCACGGGAAGATTCCGCGCCGGTACGCGTCGATGAGGCGCGACGGCAGCAGGTCCGCGCTCGCGGCGAGCAGGCCGGGCGCGCCGCTCGCCGCGCCGAGCGCGCGCTCGACGCTCGGAAACGGATCGTCTGGGCCGAGCCAGGGGACCATGCGCGTGCCTAGCCGTTGCGCAGCGAGCGGAAGATGTCGCCCGTGTGGACGCCGTAGTCGCCCGCCTCGCGGTCGGCGAAGAAGAACCGCAGCGTCTGGCTGACGGTCGGGAACGCGATCTCGTCCCACGGAATGTCCGCCTCGTCGAAGAGCCGCACCTCGAGGCTTTCCTCGCCCGCCTCGAACGACGGATCGACAAGGCGCGCCAGGTAGAAGAGATGCACCTGATGGACGTGCGGCACGTTCAGCAGCGTGAAGAGGTTCTGCACCTCGACGCGCGCGCCCGCTTCCTCGAGCGTTTCGCGCGCGGCGGCCTCGGCTGTCGTCTCGCCCATCTCCATGAAGCCCGCGGGCAGCGTCCAGTAGCCGTAGCGCGGCTCGATCGCGCGCCGGCACAGCAGCACCTGATCGCCCCAGACGGGAATCGTGCCCACGACGTTGCGCGGGTTCTGATAGTGGATCGTGCCGCACTGGTCGCAGACGAAGCGCTCGCGATTGTCTCCCGGCGGGATGCGCGCGACGACTTCGTGACCGCAAACGGAACAGAATTTCATAGAAAGGGGATGGGAAATGGTGATGCGAGTGTATCACCGGGCGAGGGCATTCTCGTGCGCGCGAAGTCGAGCGGCGCCAAGCGGGCGGGCGCGGCGGCGCGGCCGGTTCGCGGGGCTGAGTGCGATCGCGATTTTTGTTTCGCGCTTTTCGTCTCGCATTTTCGCGCCGCCTCCCGCATCGTTTTTCGCTCGTATCGCAGCTCGTCTTGTGCCGGTCGCATGCGATGGCGCGCGGATGCAGATCGGCGACGCAATCGCGCAGGCGTTGGAAAAGCAAAAAGCCCACCGTGGAGGGCGGGCTTTCTGATCGGTTTCGACGCGGATTCATCCGTTTTCGCATGCTCGCGCTTGGGGCTTGCCTGCGAAAAAACTGGCTTGGTTGCGGGGGTAGGATTTGAACCTACGACCTTCGGGTTATGAGCCCGACGAGCTGCCAGACTGCTCCACCCCGCGTCCGTCGAAAAATAAAATTATAGGGAGTTGCCCGGATAAATGCAACACCTTCCTGATGATTTCCGTTTGCCGACTCGCCCGAGCGGCTCGCCGAACAGCTCGCAGGCAGTGCTGCGCTAGAATCGGACCGTTTATCGGACCGTTCCATCGGGCCGCTTTACCGGTCGCTTCACCGGCCGCGCCGCAAGGGCCGCGCAGTGCGCATGCCATCCGGGACGGCGCGCGCCTTTTCCTTCCGTATTCCCGCTTTCGTTCGCCTATACGCTTCATGGATATCGCTCTCGATCTGCAGTCGATCGCCGTACAGGAAAAGACCCTCGTGTTCCCGCAGTTCGACGCCGCGCGCGCATGGGCGCTCGGCTCGCAACTGCGCGAACTCGCGCTCGCGCGCGGCCACGCGGTCGCAATCGACGTGCGCACGTTCGGTCAGCCGCTCTTCTTCGCGCTGCTCGACGGCGCGACACCCGACAACGTCGACTGGGCGCGCCGCAAGGGCAACGTCGCCGCGCACTTCAGGCGCAGCTCGTATGCGGTCGGGCTGCGGATGCAGCAGGCGGGCGCGACGCTCGCCGACAAGCACGGGCTGCCTGTCGCCGAATATGCGTCGCACGGCGGCGCGTTTCCGCTGACGGTCGCGGGCGCGGGCGTGATCGGCTCGGTCACGGTGTCGGGGCTGCCGCAGCGCGGCGACCACGAGCTCGTCGTCGAGGCGCTGTGCGCGCAGCTCGGCCACGCGTACGAGACGCTCGCGCTCGCGAGGAGCTGACGCGATGCAACTGCCCGCTTACGCATGGCTCGCGATCGCGATCGTCGCCGAGGTGATCGGCACGTCGGCGCTGCGCGCGGCCGAAGGCTTCACGCGGCTCGGGCCGACGCTCGTCGTCGCCGCGGGCTACGGCACCGCGTTCTATTGCCTGTCGCTGACGCTCAGGAGCATGCCGGTCGGCATCGTGTACGCGATCTGGTCGGGCGCGGGCATCGTGCTCATCACGCTCGTCGCGGTCGTGCTCTATCGGCAGGTGCCGGACTGGCCCGCGATCGTCGGGCTCGCGCTCATCATCTCGGGCGTCGCGGTGCTCAACCTGTTTTCGAACATGCAGGCGCATTGACGGCCGCGCCCGCCCACTTCTCAATGTATGAACGCATTCCATTCCGATTCGCCCAAGGCCGACGTCCGCGCGCACGTCGCGAACCGCATCGGCTTTCTCGAGCTGAACCGCCCGCAGGCGCTCAACGCGCTGTCGACCGGCATGATCCGTGCGCTGCATCGCGCGCTCGACGCGTGGCGCGACGATGCCGACGTGCTCGCGGTCGTGATCCACAGCCCGCATCCGCGCGCGTTCTGCGCGGGCGGCGACGTGCGCTTCTTCCATGACGCGCACCGGCGCGGCGATCAAGCATCGATCGACACGTTCTTCATCGAAGAGTATTCGCTGAACCACGCGATCTTCACGTACCCGAAGCCGTATATCGCGCTGATGCACGGCGTCGTGATGGGCGGCGGGATGGGCATCTCGCAGGCGGCGAAGCGCACGGGCGGGCTGCGCGTCGTCACCGATTCGACGAAGATGGCGATGCCGGAAACGCGCATCGGGCTCTTTCCGGACGTCGGCATGAGCTGGTTTCTCGCGCGCACGCCGGGCGCGCTCGGCCGCTATCTCGCCGTCACGGGCGCGACGCTCGACGCGGCGAGCGCACTGTACGCGGGGCTCGCCGACGCCTATCTGCCGGATGCGGCGCTGCCGGCACTCGTCGACGCGCTGCGCGCCGAGCGCTTCGGCGACGGCGCGGCGGTGACGGCGCGCATCGCGGCCGAAGCCGCGCGGCACGCGCCGGCGCCCGCGCCCGATGCGTCGGCGCTCGCGGCCGCGCGCGCGTCGATCGACCGGCATTTCGCGCAAGGGGACGTCGCCGCGATTGCGGCGTCGCTCGACGCCGAGCGCGACGATGCGGTGCGCGCCGCGTGGGCCGACAAGGCGCGCGCCGCGATGCGCGGCGGCTCGCTGTCGCCGCTGTCGATGGCGGTGTCGCTCGAAGTCGTCGAGCGCGCGCGCGGCGCGACGATGGCCGACTGCCTGCGCCGCGATCTCGATCTGACGCGCTCGACGTTCGCGCGCGGCGACGTGATCGAAGGCGTGCGCGCGGTGATCGTCGACAAGGATCACGCGCCGAAGTGGCGCTATCCTGCGATCGCCGACGTGACGGCGGAGGCGGTCGCGGCGATGTTCGAGAGCCCGTGGCGCGCGGACGAGCATCCGCTCAGGAATTTGCACGACTGACGATTTTGCGGATCGCGCGCGGCATCGCGTGTGCGGCATCGCGTGATCGCTTCGCGTTGTTCGAGCGGCGCTCGACAGGCGCGAGCAGGATCGATCCGGACGGTCGCTTCGAACGATCTATTCGCAGAAAAACGATGATCGGTTGGCGCGATGCGGGAGCGTCGATCCGTCGGCGTGCGCGCCGATCGACGCCGACGATCGCGCGATCGTCGGCGCGGATGGCGAGCGATCGCCGCTCCGCGCGGGGCGGCCGGCCGCGCAGCCGAGCGCCGCATCGCGCGCGCCGGGCCGGCGGTGCTCACGCGTCGCCGCCGCCGTCATCGTCCGACATGAACGCGCGCATGAACACGAGCGTGCCCCAGCCCCAGACCGCATTCGCGACGAAGCCGACGACGAGGGGCGGCAGCATGTTGCCGGCGGGCCAGATGCCGCGCAGCGGATCGATCGCGAACACGCGCGCGGCGGTCAGCACGATGCCGCCGAACACGAGCGACGGCACCCACGGCGCCGCGCGCTCGGGCGACACGCGCAACAGCCACGCCATCAGGATCGCCCAGCACGCGCTCATGATCGCGTTCGCGACGAATTCAGGAATGCCGAGCGGTGCGAACGGCGCGGTCGAGAAGCCCGTCGCGTCGATGAGGCCCGCCGTGTGCAAGAGCGCGAGCGTCGCTTCGCGGAAGAAGAGAGCGGCGAGAAAGCCGGACAGAAACGGCAGGATCACTTTCTGCATCGAGAGCGCCACGTGAAGGCGCGGCGCCATGCGGCGCGCGCCGGGTTGTCAGGGACCTGGTGCGACATTATAGGGGCCCGTGCGCGCATATTCGCTGCAGCAGCACGCTATGCACGAAAGCGGAAAACCTAAGCTCAAAAAAATCGTTCCTATACGAAACCGCGCTCCCTAGACTGATTCCCCGAGAGACGGCCCGGCCGCCCACCGCGCGACGGCGCGCGCGCATCGCGCGATCCGCCGCGACGCGTGTTTCCCGGCTCATCCGCGAGCGATGCGCGTGCCGCGTCGTGTCGCCGTCGCCCTTTTTTGCACGATCAGTCAGGCAGGAGCTTCGCATGAATGTGTTCTGGTTCATTCCCACGCACGGCGACAGCCGCTATCTCGGCACGGCCGAGGGCGCGCGCGCCGCGGACTACGACTACTTCCGGCAGGTCGCCGTCGCGGCCGATACGCTCGGCTACGACGGCGTGCTGCTGCCGACGGGCCGTTCGTGCGAGGATGCGTGGGTCGTCGCGTCGAGCCTGATTCCGGCGACGAAGCGCCTGAAATTCCTCGTCGCGATCCGGCCGGGCCTGTCGTCGCCGGGGCTGTCCGCGCGGATGGCGTCGACGTTCGACCGGCTCTCCGACGGGCGTCTGCTGATCAACGTCGTGACGGGCGGCGATTCGGCCGAGCTCGAAGGCGACGGCCTCTTTGCCGATCACGACACGCGCTACGCGATCACCGACGACTTCCTGCACATCTGGCGCAAGCTGCTCGCCGAATCGCACGAGAACGGCCGCGTCGATTTCGACGGCGAGCATCTGAGCGCGAAGGGCGGCAAGCTGCTGTACCCGCCCGTTCAGCGCCCGCATCCGCCGCTGTGGTTCGGCGGCTCGTCGCACGCCGCGCATGCAATCGCGGCCGATCACATCGATACTTATCTGACCTGGGGCGAGCCGCCCGCGGCGGTCGAGAGGAAGATCGCCGACATCCGCGCGCGCGCGGCCGAGCGCGGGCGCGAGATCAAGTTCGGGATTCGCCTGCACGTGATCGTGCGCGAGACCGAAGAAGAGGCATGGCGCGACGCCGACCGCCTCATCAGCCGGCTCGACGACGACACGATCGCGCGCGCGCAACAGGCGTTCGCGAAGATGGACTCCGAAGGGCAGCGCCGGATGGCCGCGCTGCACGGCGGCAAGCGCGGCTCGCGCCAGGAGCTCGAGATCTATCCGAACCTGTGGGCGGGCGTCGGGCTCGTGCGCGGCGGCGCGGGGACGGCGCTCGTCGGGAATCCCGAACAAGTCGCCGCGCGGATGCGCGAGTATGCGGCGCTCGGCATCGAGACGTTCATCCTGTCCGGTTATCCGCACCTCGAGGAGTCGTACCGCTTCGCCGAGCTCGTGTTCCCGCTCGTCAAGGGCGGCGGCGGCGCGCGGCGCGCGGGGCCGCTGTCGGGGCCGTTCGGCGAAGTCGTCGGCAATCAGTATCTGCCGAAGGCGAGCCAGAGCTGAGCGAGGAGGGCACCGACATGGCGATGACGCATCCAGGCGCGGGTTTCGCGGCTCGCCGCGCCGGCCAGGCCGCGCGCGCGATCGCGCCGTGGCTCGTGCCGCTTGCGCTCGTGCTCGCGTGGGAATTCGCCGCGCGCTCGGGGGCGCTGTCGAATCGCGTGCTGCCCGAGCCGTTCGCCGTCGCGCGCGCCGCGTGGACGCTCGTCGAATCGGGCGACATGTGGGCGAACGTGAAGGTCAGCACGTGGCGCGCGCTCGTCGGCTTTGCGATCGGCGGCGGCGTCGGGCTCGCGCTCGGCCTCGCGACCGGGCTTTCGAAGACGGCCGAGGTCGCGCTCGACTCGACGATCCAGATGATCCGCAACATCCCCGCGCTCGCGATGATCCCGCTCGTGATCCTGTGGTTCGGCATCGACGAGAACGCGAAGCTCTTCCTCGTCGCGCTCGGCGTGTTCTTCCCCGTCTACATCAACACGTATCACGGGATACGCTCGGTCGACGCGGACCTCGTCGAGATGGCGAGGAGCTACGGCGTGAGGGGCTTCGCGCTCTATCGCGACGTGATCCTGCCGGGCGCGCTGCCGTCGATTCTCGTCGGCGTGCGGTTCGCGCTCGGGCTGATGTGGGTGATGCTGATCGTCGCCGAAACGATCTCCGCGCAATCGGGCATCGGCTACATGACGATGAACGCGCGCGAATTCTTGCAAACGGACGTGGTGGTGGTCGGCATCCTGCTGTACGCGGTACTCGGCAAGCTCGCCGACGTGCTCGCGAAGTGGCTCGAGCGCGCGACGCTGCGCTGGCACCCCGCGTATCAACCGGGAGCCGACGCATGACTGGAACCACGCTGGCCGCCACATACGGCCCGATCGCGGGAGCGGATCTCGAAGCCGAGCTCGCGCAGGCGCGCACCGCCGACGGCGATGCGCAGGACGCCGCGGTGCTCGAACGCGACAGCGGCGCGCACGTGCTGCCGTTCGCGTCGGGCGGCGCATTTGGCCGTGCGCCGCGCGACGACGCTGACGCGCGGCGCGTCGCCGGCGCCGGCGACGCATCGGTGCGCCTGACGCGCGTGAGCAAGCGCTACGGCGAGCGGGCCGTGCTCGCCGATGTCGATTTGGCGATCGAGCGAGGCAGCTTCGTCTCGATCGTCGGCCGCAGCGGCTGCGGGAAATCGACGCTGCTGCGTCTCGTCGCGGAGCTCGAGACGCCGAGCGCCGGCGCGCTCGTCAAGCGCGGCGAAGGCGGCGGCGCGCTCGATACGCGGATCATGTATCAGGACGCGCGCCTGCTGCCGTGGAAGACCGTGCTGCAGAACGTGATGCTCGGTCTCGGGCGACGCGCGAAGGACGACGCGCGCGCGGTGCTCGACGAAGTCGGGCTGCTCGCGCGCGCGAACGACTGGCCCGCGCAATTGTCGGGCGGGCAGCGGCAGCGCGTCGCGCTCGCGCGGGCGCTCGTCCACCGCCCGCAACTGCTGTTGCTCGACGAGCCGCTCGGCGCGCTCGATGCGCTCACGCGCATCGAAATGCATGCGCTGATCGAGCGCCTGTGGCGCGAGCATCGCTTCACCGCGCTGCTCGTCACGCACGACGTGCAGGAGGCGGTCGCGCTCGCCGACCGGATTCTGCTCATCGAAGCGGGCCGGATCGCATTCGATCAGCGGGTGCCGCTCGAGCGGCCGCGCGCGCGGGCGTCGGCGGCGTTCGCCGCGTTCGAGGATCGTGTGCTGCAACGCGTGTTGACGGGCGCGGAGCCGGCGGATGCAACGCCGGCCGCCGCGATTCCGGACGGCGCTCCGCGCGGCCGCGCGGCGGCGGCGAGCGGATTGCGCTGGGCGGTATGACGGGCGGGCGACGACGCGCCGCCGCCCGCGCGATCGGACCGATCGCCACGATCAATCAGACGAACCATTCGGAGCGAATACCCGATGAGCATCACGGCAATCAACGTACGAAATCAATTCCGAGGCAAGGTGAAGGAGATCATCCGCGGGCCTGTCGTGTCCGAGGTCGACGTCGACACGCCGTTCGGCATCGTCACGTCGGTCATCACGACCCGCTCGATCGACGAACTGGAGTTGAAGGTCGGCACCGAGGTGGTGGCGCTCGTCAAGTCGACCGAAGTATCGATCGCCCGCCTCTGAGCGAGGCGGCCGCCGCCCGCGCGCGCCCGGCCCGCGCGGGGCGACACTTTGCGCCCGTCGGCGCCGGCTTCGCCGTTTTTCCGCGCATGAACGAAAGTGCTAGGATGGAACGAAACCGACGGCGGAGGCGGGCCATGTTTCCTACCCTGAGTCCCGAAGCGATCGAAGCGCTGAAATGGATCGACCAGTTCGGCGCCGGCCGCCCGCTGCCGGCGGGCTTCCGGCTTGCGCTCGAGGAGCTTCTGAACGACGGCTTCGTCTATCAGAGCGGCCCGGACCGGGTCGACATCACCGACGACGGCAAGGCTTACCTGTCTGAAGCGTACGATTGACGGGGATGGCGGACGCCGGGCGGAGCTTGCCCGTGCCGACGCCGGCACGGCCGTCCGGATCGGGAGGCGACGAAATGGAACCGAAAGGCAGGGACATCGGCGACTTCGGCGAGGCCTACAAGGGCTACGACATCGAAGTGAAGACCGAGCAGGTCTGGGCGGGCGAGAAGGCGCATTACCGGGTGCTGCAGGGCGGCGCGGTGATGATCGACTGGCGGCTCGTGCACGTTGACGGGCTGTTGCTCAGTGAACGCCGGGTGATCGAGCAGACGCTTGCCGTCGCGCGATCGGCGATCGACCGGGAATTGCTGGGCGCTGGCGTCGTCTGACGACGCTTGCCTGGGAGCTGGCCGGCATGCCGGCGATCCGTCGGCGGATCGCGGGGGCCGGATGTGGGTGCGGTGTCGGCGCGCAGCGGTCGCGCTGCGAGTGCCGAACGGGTATCGGCGCCGCACGCCGGTTGCCGTCTTGCATCGATCCGATCGAGCGAATCGGTTTTCACGAAAGCGCTTAACTCGCGATACAAATATTCACAAAGAATCGACATGTCGCGCGGCGCGCGTCGAATATACTGCAAAAGCATCTTCTCCTCGTGCCAAAGGATCTGATGCAAAAGAAAGCCCCGGCTGCGTAATGCGGTTGGGGCTTTCGCGTTTTGGGCGTCGAACGTCCGGAGTGTCGGCGCAAAAGCGGCGCGCGAAACGGTGTGGCGTAGGGCCTGCGGCGATCAGGAGGATCGACGGTGGCTCATGAAGTGGAAATGGGCGCCGCGGGCGGGGAGGCCCGGGAAGCTTCTGCGTGCCGAGTGCGCGGCGGTGCGATCCCGGTGAAGTTTCGAATATCGTTTGATTGGCGCTGAAGATTTCGCGTTGTCTGCGAATCGCGGCAAGACATGCGCGTCGTTTCCGAATTCTTGTCGCGGAAAGCAAAACAGGCGCCGAAGCGCCTGTTTTGCAATGAAACTTTGGGGTGGCTGATGGGACTCGAACCCACGACGACAGGAATCACAATCCTGGACTCTACCAACTGAGCTACAGCCACCACTATTTTCTCTCCGTTTGATTCGCTGCAGCAGCGGCATCAATGAAGAAGCGAGATTATACAAAGGCCGTTTAGCTTTGCAAAGCCTTTTTTTCAAAAAGTTCTTCCGGGTTCGCCAGGTGTGTGCGCGCCTCGTCGAAGATCGATAGATCGCCATGCACGAGACGCTTGTTGTCCGACAGGACGCGGCGCCAGCCGCGCGCACCCGCGACGCCTCGATACAGGCCGAGCGCATGCCGCACGATCGCGCCGAGATAGGTGCCGCGCGCGAGCTCGGTCGCGCAGTATTCGACGAGCTTCGCCTCCACGGCTTCGCGCGTCGGCGCCGGCGCGGTCGCGCCGTAGAAGCGTGCGTCGACGCCGGCGAGCACGTACGGATTGTGATACGCCTCGCGGCCGAGCATCACGCCGTCGACATGCCGCAGATGCTGCTCGACTTCGTCGAGCGTCGTGACGCCGCCGTTGATGACGATTTCGAGCTGCGGAAAGTCGCGCTTGAGCCGATACGCGTAGTCGTACTTGAGCGGCGGGATCTCGCGGTTTTCCTTCGGCGACAAGCCCTTCAGGATCGCGTTGCGCGCATGCACGACGAACACCTCGCAGCCGGCCGCGGCGACCGTGCCGACGAAGTCGCGCACGAACGCGTAGTCGTCGACCGAGTCGACGCCGATTCGATGCTTGACCGTCACCGGAATCGACACCGCGTCGCGCATCGCCTTCACGCAATCCGCAACGAGCCGAGGCTCGTTCATCAGGCACGCGCCGAACGCGCCGCGCTGCACGCGCTCGGACGGGCAGCCGCAATTCAGATTGATTTCGTCGTAGCCCCAGCGCTCGCCGAGTTTCGCGGCGTGCGCGAGATCGGCGGGCTCGCTGCCGCCCAGTTGCAGCGCGACGGGCGCTTCGTCGGGCGTAAACGCCAGATGGCGCGCGACGTCGCCGTGGATCAACGCGCCCGTCGTCACCATTTCGGTATAGAGCCACGCATGGCGCGAGATCGTGCGATGAAACGAACGGCAGTGGCGATCGGTCCAATCCATCATCGGGGCGACGGACACCCGGCGAGGACTGAGGGCAGGCGAAGCGGACATAGGCGGTACGGAAAAGCGCCGGGGCGCATGGATAACCGCATATTTTACCGCAAGGCGGCCGTCGGGCCCGCGCATGCGAATGCCGCGCGCTACACGCGCTCCGTGATCCGCGGCGCTTCGCGCGACGCGTCGTCGCTGTCGGAGTCGACATCGTCGCGCGGGTCGTCGAGCTGGCCTTCCCACTTCGCGACGACGGCGGCCGCGATCGAATTGCCGACCGCATTGGTCGCCGAGCGGCCCATGTCGAGGAACATGTCGACGCCCATGATCAGCAGCAGGCCGGCTTCGGGCAGGTGGAACTGGTTGAGCGTCGCCGCGATCACGACGAGCGACGCGCGCGGCACGCCCGCCATGCCCTTCGACGTCAGCATCAGCAGAAGCAGCATCGTGATCTGCGTGCCGAGCGGCAGGTGGACGCCGTACACCTGCGCGATGAACAGCACCGCGAACGTGCAGTACATCATCGAGCCGTCGAGATTGAACGAATAGCCGATCGGCAGCACGAAGCTCGAAATCTTGCGGTTCACGCCGAAGCGGTCGAGCGCGTCGAGCAGCTTCGGATATGCGGCCTCCGAGCTCGCGGTCGCGAACGACAGCAGGAACGGCTCGCGGATCAGGCGGATCAGCGTGAACGTGCGCTTGCCGAGGAACACGAGCCCCGCGAGCGTGAGCACGCCCCACAGCAGCGCGAGCGCGATATAGAAGCTGCCCATGAACTTCGCGAACGTGAGCAGGATGCCGAGTCCTTCCGTCGTGATCGTCGACGCGAGCGCCGCGAACACCGCGACGGGCGCAAACCACATCACGGCGCCCGTGACCTTCAGCATCACTTGCGCGAGATCCTCGATCACGCCGGTCAGACGCTTGCCGGCGTCGCCGAGCGCGGACAGCGCGGTGCCGAAGAAGATCGAGAACACGACGATCTGCAGGATCTCGTTGTTCGCCATCGCTTCGGCGATCGATTTCGGCACCAGGTGGGTCACGAAGTCCTTCAGCGTGAACGAGCTGGTATTCAGGTTGACGGCGGCATCGGTGGCGGGCAGCGGCAGGCTCAGATGACTGCCCGGCTGCAGGACCGTGGCGGCCAGCAGGCCGAGCAGCAGCGACGTGAGCGACGCGACGAAGAACCAGCCTAGCGCCTTCACGCCGACCCGGCCGACCGCTCCGGTGTCGCCCATGTGCGCGATGCCGACTGTCAGCGTCGCGAACACGAGCGGCGCGATGATCATCTTGATGAGACGCAGGAACACGTCGGACAGCAACGAGACGTAGCCGGCGATTTCCTTCGCGATCGCCGGGTCCGGAAACGCGCTGTGGCAGCCATAGCCGACCGCGATGCCGAGGATCATCGCAATCACGATGTACGAGGTGATGTTGCGTCTTTTCTTCATGAGGAGTCCAAATGCACGGCAGGTAATGCAGATGACGGCGCGGCTCGCCGGCGTGCAAGCAGTGGACTGGGAATCTGAGCTGTTCGCGCGCCTTCCGGTACGGCACGCACCAGACAATGCTCGCGGGAGACGGGTGGCGGGAGGCGGACGCTCGACGCAAGCGGGCGCTATGGTACATCAATTGACCGGGCCGCTTTCAAAAATGACAGCCGTTCGCTCGGGACATCGCGTCGCACGTGTGTCGCGCGGCCGTCGCCGCGCACGCCCCTGCGGATCGGCGGCGGCGGTGCGGTGCGCGCTGTTGCGGCGGCTCGTGATCGCGTTCGGGTGAGGCCGCCGAATGCGGTTTCGCCGGCTCGCATGTCACGAGGGCTTGCCGCATCGACCGGAGAAGAGCCGTGCGTCATGCGTTTGTCTGCACGAACGGTTCGCGATCCAAAGTTTTTCCGGCATGCGGAAAACCGCCGCCAGATCGGCCACGGCTGAATTCGTGCCGCGGTGAGCGGGCCGCCTCGCGCTCGCATGTCTACGCTCACGCGGGTTCCGGATCGCGGCGCGATCGTCGCCGTTGCGGGCGGCGGCCCGCGCCGTCACTCGACCTTGTCCGCCTGTCGCTCGGCCCAGCCCGGCCCCGGCATGGGCTCGACTTCCCGTGGATCGATCGGCTCGCCGCATTCGGAGCACACCATCACCGGATGCATCACGTGAGCGCATCGACGGTGGCGAAGCACGACGGGCGGCCCGTTGCCGTCGTCCTTCCAGCGGTCTCCCCACGCGGCGAGCGCGAGCAGCACCGGATACAGGTCGAGGCCTTTCTGCGACAGACGGTACTCGAAGCGCGGCGGCCGGTCCTGATACGCGCGCTTCGTGAAGATGCCCTCGTCGACGAGCCGCGCGAGCCGCTCCGCGAGCACGTGGCGGGTGAGTCCCAGTTGCGTCTGGAACGCTTCGAAGCGGCGATGGCCGAGAAACGCATTGCGCAGGATCAGCATCGTCCAGCGGTCGCCGAGCACGGCGAGCGTGCGAGCGACCGAGCATGGCATCGAGCCGACGTCGTCCCATTTCATGATCGGATTCCGTGAGAGCAGGGAAAGTGCGTTCGATTATAGAACGCACGCTCGAATCGGCCGCGCCCTTGTGTATTGACAGCCGATGAGCGTCTGCCAATAATGAGCGCCAATATAAGTTCTTTTTTGGAACTGATGGCGCGTCGCGCCGCGTTCCGCATCCCTGCGAGGAGTGTCGTCGATGAATCCGCTTTCCCTGTCCGGTCTCGAACTGTTGCGCGCCGCGGCGGCGGGCGACTTGCCCGCCGCGTCGATCGCCGAGACGATCCCGATGCGGCCCGAGAGCGTCGAGCTCGGCTACGTGAAGATGACCGCGCGCGCCGACGGCCGCCATCTGAATCCGCTCGGCGGCGTGCACGGCGGCTTCGCCGCCACGGTGCTCGATTCGGTCACGGGGTGCGCGGTGCATACGATGCTCGATCCGGGCGTCGGCTACGGCACCGTCGATCTGCACGTGAAAATGCTGCGCCCGGTGCCTCGCGACGTCGATCTCGTCGCCGAAGGGCGTGTGATCCATCTCTCGAAGAGTCTCGGCGTCGCCGAGGGCACGTTGAAGACGCCGGACGACAAGGTGGTCGCGCACGCGTCGGCGACGTGCTTCATCCAGCGGCCGGCGTAAGCGGCATGCGTGGCGCGCCGGCGTCGAGGCGATGCCCTGAAGCAATTGTTCCGATGTGTTAGCTTTGGGTCTTTGCATTCGACGCGACAGGAACCTCGGCATGGAATACCGCACACTCGGCGATTCAGGCGTCAAAGTTAGCCTGATCGGTCTCGGGACGATGACCTGGGGCGAGCAGAACACCGAAAGCGATGCGCATGCGCAGCTCGACTATGCGACCGACCGGGGCGTCACGCTGATCGACGCCGCCGAGATGTATCCGGTGCCGCCGAAGGCGGAAACGCAGGGCCGCACGGAGACGTATCTTGGCACGTGGCTCGCGAAGCGCCCGACGCTGCGCGAGAAGCTGACGATCGCAACGAAGATCGCCGGCCCTGCGCGCCAGCCGCACAACCCGACGCACATTCGCGGCGCGGGCAACCAGTTCGACCGCAGGAACCTGACCGAGGCGCTCGACGGCAGCCTGAAGCGCCTGCGCACCGATTACGTCGACCTGTACCAGTTGCACTGGCCGGATCGCAGCACGACGACGTTCGGCCGCCCCGCGTATCCGTGGATCGACGATCCATACACGGTGCCGATCGAAGAGACGCTCGCCGTTCTCGGCGATTTCGTGAAAGCGGGCAAGGTGCGTCATGTCGGCGTGTCGAACGAGACGCCGTGGGGTGTCGCGCAATTTCTCCGCGCGGCCGAGAAGCTCGGCCTGCCGCGCATCGTCAGCATCCAGAATCCGTACAGCCTGCTGAACCGCACGTTCGAGAACGGCTTGTCGGAGTTCAGCCATCGCGAGCGCATCGGGCTGCTCGCGTATTCGCCGCTCGCGTTCGGCTGGCTGTCGGGCAAGTACGAAGGGGGCGCGCGTCCCGAGGGCGCCCGCATCACGCGGTTCGAGCGCTTTCAGCGCTACAGCAGGCCGCATGCGGTGCAGGCGACGTCGCGCTATGTCGCGCTCGCGAGGCGGCACGGATTGTCGCCCGCGCAGTTCGCGCTCGCGTTCGTCAACAGCCGGCCGTTCGTGACGAGCAACCTGATCGGCGCGACGTCGCTCGAGCAATTGCGCGAAAACATCGCGAGCGTCGATGTGAAGCTGTCGCCCGAGATCCTCGCCGAAATCGACGCGCTCCATGAGCAGCAGCCGAATCCTGCGCCGTAACGGCTGACGGTCGGCGGCGCGGCCCTCGGCCTGCCGAGATGTTGGCCTGTCGGCCTCGCGGATGCGCTGACGGCCCACCGGACGCCGTTCGGCAGGACGCCAGGCGCCGCCGCCTCGAATGCCCCAATCGGAGAATCGCGCGCCGCGTGCGATAATTGCCGCTTTCCGTTGGCTGTCCGGCTCGTCAGGCCGGACGCGTCATCCCGCATCCGAAACCGAGGCGCCGATGAGCCGCGTCCGTCGCGTCATGACGCGACGCGGCATTCGTCCGTCTTCGGCTTTCTGCGTCGATGCGCCATAACGTTCAATCACACGCATTCACGGCGACCAGCATGAGCAGTTCCCGTTCCTACACACCGCATCCGGCGCTCGGCCTCGCGACGTTCGTCGTGCTGGCCGTCGCGGGCCTCTTCTACGTGAAGTGGTTTCCGTACTATCACAAGGCGTTCGTCGCGGCCGAGCATCATTCGATCGGCCAGTCGATCCTGATGGGCGCCGCGGCGCACGCGCCGGGGCCGTCGCTGCAGGCGGCGCTCGATTACGCGTGGGCATACGGCAAGGCGATCTGGCAGGCGATGGTGCTCGGCCTGCTGCTCGGCTCGGCGGTGCAGGCGCTCCTGCCCGCGCACTGGGTCGTGCGCGCGCTCGGCGGCACGGGCTTCGGCAGCGTCGCGGCGGGGAGCTTGCTCGCGCTGCCGGGCATGATGTGCACGTGCTGTGCGGCGCCCGTCGTCGCGGGCCTGCGCGAGCGCGACGCGTCGCCGGGCGGCGCACTCGCGTTCTGGCTCGGCAACACCGTGCTCAATCCCGCCGCGCTCGTGTTCATGGGCTTCGTGCTCGGCTGGCACTGGAGTGCGCTGCGGCTCGTGCTTGGCGTCGCGATGGTGTTCGGCATCGGTTATCTGATCAATCGTCTCGCCGGCGCGCAAACGCGCGTCGTCGACGATGCGCTGCGCGCGAAGCTCGTCGCCGAGCAGGCGGCGGCCGGCAACGCGTTCGTGCGGTGGATGAAGATTTTCGCGCGGATGACCGTGCGCCTCGTGCCCGAATACCTGGTGCTCGTGCTGCTGCTCGGCGCGGCGCGTGCGTGGCTGTTTCCGCACATCGGGCCGGACATCGGCAACGGGATCGGCTGGATCCTCGCATTCGCGATCGCGGGCATGCTGTTCGTGATTCCGACCGCGGGCGAGGTGCCGATCATTCAGGCAATGCTGTCGCTCGGCATGGGCGTCGGCCCCGCGGGCGCGCTGCTGATGACGCTGCCGCCCGTCAGCGTGCCGTCGCTCGCGATGCTGGCGCGCTCGTTCAAGCCGACGACGCTCGCGCTCGTCGCGGCGCTCGTCGTCGCGTTCGGGGTGGTCGGCGGGCTGGCGGCGGTCGCGCTCGGGTTCTGAGCGAGGTTGGCCGAACCGCGGGCCGGGGTGGCCGGACGGGGAAATCCGTTCGGCGGTTAGATGGTTCGGCGGTTCGGCGGGTGTGCGGCCGGGGTGTCGGCGTATCGGCCGTCCGCATGCGGTGCACTCGATCGGGCCGGTCTCGGAGTCGAGGCCGGCCGTCATTTTTCAGAAGCAGAAGCAATCAGGAAAACGCATGACGCAACACAAGGTACATCCCCGCCTCGAACAGGCACTGACGCGCGGCGATCTCGCGATTCGCCAGGCCAACTCCACGCGCGCGACCGCGGTGCTGAGCGCGCTTGGCAAGATGATCGTCGAGGCGTCGGCGACGATCGGCGTCGACGCGAGCATCGACATTCCGCAGGGCGAGCGCGTCTACGATCCGGTCAACGGCGTGTGGCCACAGAAGATGCTCGTGTCGTTCGACGGCCCGGTCGGGGACGCCGATCCGGAGGAATTGCGTACCGTGTACCTGCTCGCCGACGATCCGGGCACGATGTTCCGGGTCGAATGGCACCGCGCGGACGGCAAGCTCGGCCGGCAGGAAGGCGGGCCGCTCGCGACCGTCGCGTTTCTGACCGATGTCGAGATGCCGTGGAGCGACGACGACGAGTGAGCGCAGCGCCGGAGGCCGCGCGGCGCATCGGCGCGGCGCGGTCCGAACGGCTCGCTCGTCCGGCATTCGGCGCGGCGCGCCGTCGCGGCGGCGCGCCGGCCGGGGCCGGCGCGGCCCGGTTGGTCAGCGCATCATCCGGCGCCTGAACAGGCGCGCGCAGACGAAGAATCCGCCGACCGCATACGCGGCGAGCATGGCGACGTGGAGCGCGACGTCGGTTGCCGGACGGTCGAGCATCGCCGGGCGGATCAGGTCGACTGCATTTGCGAGCGGCAGCGCGTGCGCGATGTGCTGCGCGAATTCGGGCAATTGCGTGAGCGGGAAAAACACGCCCGACAGCAGCAGCATCGGTGTCAGCACGAGCGTCTGATAGAACATGAAGAAGTCGTAGGACGGCGCGAGCGCGGTGACGATCATCGCGAGGCTCGCGAACGCGACGCCGGCGAGCGCGATCACCGGCAGCGCGACGAGCATCGACGGAAACTTCGCATAGCCGAGGACGCCGGCGACGAGCATGATCGCCGCGCCCGACAGCATCGCCTTGCTCGCGGCCCAGACGATCTCGCCGAGCACGATGTCGCCGAGCGACAGCGGTGTGTGCATGATCGCTTCCCACGTGCGCTGCACGTGCATCCGCGAGAAGCCCGAGTACATCGACTCGAAGCTCGCCGATATCATCACGCTCGAGCCGACCGTTCCGGCCGCGAGGAACGCGATGTACGACACGCCCTCGACGTGCCCGACCATCAGCCCGAGCCCGAGCCCGAGGCCGAACAGATAGATCATCGGATCGGCGAGATTGCCGAACATCGACGCGATCGCCAGCTTTTGCCAGACGAGATAGTTGCGTCGCCAGACGGCGATCCAGTTGGTGGCGTTCGCGGGCAGCGCGAGTGCGAACGCCGATTCGCGCCGGCGGGGGGCGAGCGCCTGCGACGGCGTGTAGTGGCGTGTATCCATCGTGTCAATCCAGCATCTCGCGGCCCGTCAGCCGCAGGAATACGTCTTCGAGATTCGCGGGGCGGTGCAGATAGCGCAGGCCGGCGCGGCCCTTCAGGCGCGCGTTGATCGGCTCCGGGTCGCTGACGTAGCAAAAGAGCGTTTCGCCGCTGATCTCGGTGCGCTCGGCGAACGGCGCGAGCTCGTCGCGAAGCTGCGCGGGATCGGGCCCGTAGATTTCGATCACGTCGCAGCCGATTTCCGATTCGATCAGCGTGCGCGGCGCGCCTTCCGCAATCTTGCGGCCTTCCTCGATCACGCACAGGCGGTGGCACAGGCGCTCGGCCTCTTCCATGAAGTGCGTGGTGAGCAGAATCGTCTTGCCGCGCGCGAGGAGCGAGCGCAGCCGTTCCCACATCAGATGCCGGGCTTGCGGGTCGAGGCCCGTCGTCGGTTCGTCGAGCACGAGCACGTCGGGATTGTTGACGAGCGCGCGCGCGAGCGTGAGCCGCCGCTTCATCCCGCCCGACAGCTCGCCCACCTTCGCATCCGCCTTGTTTTCGAGTTTCGCGAACTCGAGCAGTGGCGGCACGAGCGCGCGCGCCTCGTGCGCGGCGAGCCCGAAGTAGCGGGCGAACACGAGCAGGTTCTCGCGAACGGTGAAGTCGGGGTCGAGGTTGTCGAATTGCGGCACGACGCCGACGCGCCGCCGCGCATGCCGCGCGCGGGACGGCACGGGCTCGCCGCACAGGCTGATCGAGCCTGCGTTCGGATGCGTGATGCCGAGCAGCATCTTGAGCGTCGTCGTCTTGCCGGCGCCGTTCGGGCCGAGCAGGCCGAAGCATTCGCCGGGCTGCACATGAAACGACAAGCCGTTGACGACGAGCTTGTCGTCATAGCGTTTCTCGACTTGTTGAAAATCGATCGGTGCGACAGACATGGGCAAGTGACTTTCAATTGGAATCGTGCGACACGAACGGGCCATTCTAGTGCATCGGCCGTATCGCTTCAGCGCGTTTGCATCGTCCCGGCGCAGATGTCGCTGCTTCCTGCGTCGCATCATCGCGCTTTCGCGGTGCAACGCGAATCAGCGTTTTCCAGCGCTTGCATCTGGAATTGCGGCGCAGCATGATGAATCCGTGCGCGAGTCGCGCATTGGGGAGGCCGAAATGGCTAGCTACAAGAAGATTCTGCTGTGCTACGACGGCACGCTCGAAGGCCGCAAGGCGCTGCGATGCGGCGCCGATCTGGCGCTCGATCTGAAGGCGGAGACGCACCTGCTGTCGGTCGTCGACATGCGCTCGAGCATTGCGCAAAGCGCCGGCCTGCTGACCGACGTCGCGTGCAGCCGCTTCGAGGAAACCGCGCGGGAGATCCTGCAAGAGGGCGTCGACTGGCTGACCGAGCGTGGCGTGCACGCGCAGGGGCATTTCGCGTTCGGTTATCCGATCGACGAGATCGCGAATCTCGCGACGAAGCTGAACGTCGATCTCGTCGTGGTCGGCCATCGTTGCCGCAGCGGCTTGTCGCGGTGGTGGATGGGCTCCGGCAGTACGCAACTGCTCGACCGCGTGTCGTGCAGCATTCTGGTGGCGTGTTCGTCGCCTGCCGAGCAGAAAGCGGAAAGCGCGAAGGACGCGGCCGCGACGACCGGACACTGACGAGCCGCCGGCGCGGCGGTGGGCGAACAGGAATTGACGGATCGAGGGGGCGGCCGAGCGGTCGGGGCCGGCGTTGGCGGTTCTTCTTGGCCGCTGACGCTCGGTATTGGCTCGATCGGGTAAACGGCCCGCGCCGGTTCCGGCCCGTTCTCAGTGAAGGGCCCGCGGGCGGGTATCCCGGCGGTTTGCCGCGTGGCCGTTTGCGTCGCGCGGCGGATTGTAGTGGTTTGCTTTGATGCGCGGCGCAAGTCGCCGTCAGATCGCGCGCGGCCGACACGCTCGCGCCCCGAGTCGGATTCAATCGTCGTGTAAATCGACTGCCGACAATTTCCAGCCCAAGACCCCGCTGCGACGAAAGACCGCGGCATAACGCGCGCTGCCGTCGTCGCGGCGATACGTGACGACGAATTCGTCGAAGCTTCGATAGCCGGCGCTTGTTTGCGGCGATGGGCCGGACGGCGTGCCCGACGCGGCGGCCGGCATATCGGGCGCGGGCGCCGGTGCGGTTTGCGCCGCCGCGCCGCTTGCCGCAGGCGACGGGCTGCGCGCGGCGTCGGCGTTGCCTGCGCTGCCCGGCGGTGCGCCTGCGCCGGCTGAGGCCGTCACGGCCTGGCTGGCTGCTTGATCGCCGGGCCGATTCAACTCGGGCGGCCGTTGTCCGGGCCGCGCGCGCGGCGGCAGGCCGCTCATCAGCGCGGCGACGCCTTCAGGCGTCGCATAGGCGTCGACCAGCGGGCCAACGAGCGCCGAGCCGATCATCGCGCCGATGATCGCGAGCGGGTTGTCGCGCTTTTGCGCGTCGATGCGCCGCATCAATTCATCGGTCAGTTGCTGCTTCAGGCTGATCCGCAGCGCGGGGAAATCGACATAGGCGCTGATCGCCTGCGCGTCGCGCGCGTCGATTGCCTGCTTCATCTGCCTGAGCGCGAGATAAGGCGACGCGTATGCATACACCGCCGCGACAGCGGCGACGATCAGCGTCACGACGACCGACGCCGGCTTCAGGAAACGCCCTCGCAGGCGTGCAGTGGAATTCAAGCGGTCTCCCCGACGAAACGAACGGGCCCTGGTCCGTTACAGACCTTGCTGCGTCAACGAACGTTCCTCGGCGATGCATCGATCGATCATTCGGCAGATCGCGTCGACCGTGCCGACCATGATGAATCGCGACGGCCCGTGATAGACGCGAACCGGCGCACGCCGCGCGGGCTCCGCATGATGGAGCGAACCGTTCAGCGACACACGTGCGAACGCCGGGAGCGCGGACGGCAGCAGCGACGGCTGCGCGTTCGCATCGTCGCGTGAATGAGCGGCGACGAGCGGCGCGCACGGCGTGCGACCGCGCAGATGGCGCAGACGGCCGAATTGGCGGAAGGGCAGCAGGCGGGCGAGGCGTTCCATGAGGTTCTCCAGATCCAGTCGAATGGCGGATAGACGGGCGGGGCCTCGGCTGGCCGAAAGGCGGTCAGAACTCGCCCGGGCGGATCAGCCCGACGGCGATGCCTTCGAGCGCGAATTCCGCGCTGTCGGCCTTCACGAAGATGTTCTCGTAGTCGGGGTTCTCGGCGATCAGTTCGACGCCGCCCGGCCGGCGCTTCAGGCGCTTGACCGTGACGTCGTCGCCGAGCCGCGCGACGATGATCTGACCGTCCTTCGCCTCGGTGCGCTTCTGCACGGCGAGCAGATCGCCGTCGAGGATGCCGGCGTCGCGCATCGACAGGCCGCGCACCTTCAGCAGGTAATCCGGCTTGCTCGAGAAGAGCGCGGGATCGCAAGCGTAGTGCTGCGAGATGTGTTCCTGCGCGAGGATCGGGCTGCCCGCCGCGACACGGCCGACGAGCGGCAGCGACAACTGCATCAGCGCCGCGTGCGGCAGCGTTAGCTGATGCGGCGCATCGTCGATGCCGAGCAGGCGGATGCCGCGCGACGCGCCCGCCGCCAGTTCGATCACGCCCTTGCGCGCGAGCGCCCGCAAGTGCTCCTCGGCCGCGTTCGGCGAGCTGAAGCCCAGCTCGGCGGCGATTTCCGCGCGCGTCGGAGGAAAGCCCGAGCGCTCGATCGCGCGACGAATCAAGTCGAACACTTGCTGCTGGCGGGCGGTGAGTTTGATCATGGCATGACTGTATGGATAGACAGTGAGCTGTATTTTTATACAGTATCGCGGGAAATTCAAGCGTTACTTGAAGTTCGGCGCTATCGCGGCGATTCCGCCGCGATCCGGCTGCGTCGAAGCGGCGCTTCGGACGCGATAGTCGTCGATTGGGCGCCCCTTACCACTTTTGAGTATTAAAAAATGAGGAACGATTATTTTTAATGATGAAACCTGTTCGTTAGACTGGCCCGGCATCGCAAACAAACCGCAACGAACGACCCACGCATTTGGAGAACAACGGATGGTCAAGCGCAACACGGGGCTGGCAGGCGGCGCGCGCCGTCTCATCGCATCATTCGCGCTCGGCGCGGCGGCGGCGCTTGGCGCGCTCACGCCGGCGCTCGCGGAAACGACGTTCCTGAACGTCTCGTACGACCCGACGCGCGAGCTCTACCAGGACGTCAATCAGGCGTTCGGCAAGGCGTGGAAGGCGAAGACGGGCGAGACGGTGAACTTCAAGCAGTCGCACGGCGGCTCGGGCGCGCAGGCGCGCTCGGTGCTCGACGGCCTGCAGGCCGACGTGGTCACGCTCGCGCTCGCGTATGACATCGACGCGCTCGCGAACAAGGGCCTCATCGACAAGGACTGGCAGAAGCGCCTGCCGGACAACGCGTCGCCATACACGTCGACGATCGTGTTTCTCGTGCGCAAGGGCAATCCGAAGGGGATCAAGGACTGGGACGACCTCGTGAAGCCGGGCGTGTCGATCGTCACGCCGAACCCGAAGACCTCGGGCGGCGCGCGCTGGAACTACCTCGCCGCGTGGGCGTACGCGCAGCACAAGCCGGGCGGCAGCGCGCAGACGGCGAAGGATTTCGTCACGAAGCTGTACAAGAATGCGGGCGTGCTCGATTCGGGCGCGCGCGGCGCGACGACGAGCTTCGTGCAGCGCGGCATCGGCGACGTGCTGATCGCGTGGGAGAACGAGGCGTTCCTGTCGATCAAGGAATTCGGCGCCGACAAGTTCGAGATCGTCGTGCCGTCCGCGAGCATTCTCGCGGAGCCGCCCGTGGCGGTCGTCGACAAGGTCGTCGACAAGAAGGGCACGCGCAAGCTCGCCGACGCGTACCTGAATTTCCTGTACAGCAAGGAAGGGCAGGAGATTGCCGCGCGCAACTACTACCGGCCGCGCTCGAAGGACGTGCCGGCGGCGCTCACGAAGCAGTTCCCGAAGCTGAAGCTGTACACGGTCGACGACACGTTCGGCGGCTGGACCCACGCGCAGAAGACGCATTTCGCCGACGGCGGCGTGTTCGATTCGATCTACAAGCCGCAATGAGCGAGGGCGGGCGGCGCGCCGCACGGGCGCGCCGTTTCGCGACAACACGATATCGGGCCGGCGGACGCGCGTTGCAGCGCGTCCGCCGAGCCGTTGGACCCATGTGCATCACCCTGGAAGAGCATTCCGCATGACGACGTTCACCTTCCGCAAGCCGAGCGCGCTGCCCGGATTCGGCGTGACGCTCGGCATCACGCTGGCCTACCTGAGCCTCGTGGTGCTGATTCCGCTCGCCGCCACCTTTCTGAAGACGGCCACGCTCACGTGGGACCAGTTCGTCGCCGCGACGACGTCGCCGCGCGTGCTCGCGTCGTACCGGCTGACGTTCGCGGCCGCGCTGGGCGGCGCGCTCGTCAACGCGGTGTTCGGCTTTCTCGTCGCGTGGGTGCTGGTGCGCTACACGTTTCCGCTCAAGCGGCTCGTCGACGCGATCGTCGATTTGCCGTTCGCGCTGCCGACGTCGGTCGCGGGCATCTCGCTCGCGGCCGTCTACGCGCAGAACGGCTGGATCGGCGGCCACCTCGCGCCGCTCGGCGTCAAGATCGCGTTCACGCCGCTCGGCGTGCTCGTCGCGCTGACGTTCATCGGCCTGCCGTTCGTCGTGCGCACCGTGCAGCCCGTGCTCGAGGACTTCGAGCGCGAGCAGGAGGAGGCGGCCGCGTGCCTCGGCGCGCCGCGCTGGCTCACGTTCCGCCGCGTCGTGCTGCCCGCCGTGACGCCCGCGCTGCTGACGGGCTTCGCGCTCGCGTTCGCGCGCGCGCTCGGCGAATACGGCTCGGTGATCTTCATCGCCGGCAACGTGCCGATGAAGTCGGAAATCACGTCGCTCCTCATCATCACGAAGCTCGAGCAGTACGACTACGCAGGCGCGACCGCGCTCGCCGTCGTGATGCTCGTCGTGTCGTTCGTGATGCTGCTCCTCATCAACACGCTGCAGTGGTATCTGCAGCGCCGCACGAGCCGCGGCGCGAGCGGCCCGGCGCCGGCGGCGCACGCGGCGACGGCACTCGGAGGCGCGCAATGAGCCACGATACCGTTCGATCCCGCGCGGCCGCCGCGCGCGCCGATGCCGGCCGCGACGCAAGCCTCGACTCCCGCCGCGCCGCCGGCGCGCCAGCGCGAGCGCGCCGCCTCGATCCCGTCAGCGAGCCGCGCGCGGTGCGCTGGCTGCTCACAGGCGCGGCGCTCGCGTTCCTCGCGCTCTTTCTCGTCGTGCCGCTCGCCGCAGTGTTCTTCGAGGCGCTGCGCAAGGGCGTCGATTTCTATCTCGAATCGCTCGCCGATCCGGATGCGTGGTCGGCGATCAAGCTCACGCTGACCGTCGCCGCGATCGCCGTGCCGCTCAATCTCGTGTTCGGCGTGTGCGCGTCGTGGGCGATCGCGAAGTTCGAGTTCAAGGGCCGCGCGCTGCTGACGACGCTCATCGACCTGCCGTTCTCGGTGTCGCCCGTGATCTCGGGCCTCGTCTACGTGCTGCTGTTCGGCGCGCAGGGCTGGCTCGGCCCGTGGCTGCAGGCGCACGACGTGCAGATCATCTTCGCCGTGCCGGGCATCGTGCTCGCGACGATCTTCGTCACGTTCCCGTTCGTCGCGCGCGAGCTGATTCCGCTGATGCAGGCGCAGGGCTCCGACGAGGAAGAGGCCGCGCGCGTGCTCGGCGCGTCCGGCTGGCAGATCTTCAGGCGCGTCACGCTGCCGAACGTGAAGTGGGGCCTGCTGTACGGCGTGATTCTCTGCAACGCGCGCGCGATGGGCGAGTTCGGCGCGGTGTCGGTCGTGTCCGGCCACATCCGCGGCCAGACAGACACGATGCCGCTGCACGTCGAGATTCTCTACAACGAGTACAACTTCGCGGCCGCGTTCGCGGTGGCGTCGGTGCTCGCGCTGCTCGCGCTCGTCACGCTCGCGCTCAAGCTCTTCGCCGAGCGGCGGCTGTCCGCCGAACTCGGGGACGGCCGCGACGGCGCACCCGCCGCCGCCGCGCACCCGGGCGCCGCCGTCACTTCGTCGATTTCGTAAAGAGGCAAACCAGATGGGCATCACCGTTCGTAATCTGCACAAGCGGTTCGGCGACTTCACCGCGCTCGACGACGTCACGCTCGATTTCCCCGCGGGCGAGCTCGTCGCGCTCCTCGGCCCCTCCGGCTGCGGCAAGACGACGCTGCTGCGCGTGATCGCGGGCCTCGAGCACGCGGATTCGGGGCAGGTCGTGCTGCAGGGGCTCGACGTCGCGTCGGTCGGCGCGCGCGAGCGGCAGGTCGGCTTCGTGTTCCAGCATTACGCGCTCTTCCGGCACATGACGGTGTTCGAGAACGTCGCGTTCGGGCTGCGCGTGAAGCCGCGCCGCGAGCGGCCGAGCGAAGCCGCGATCCGCGCGAAGGTGCATGAGCTGCTGTCGCTCGTGCAGCTCGACTGGCTCGCGCAGCGCTATCCGTCCGAGCTGTCGGGCGGCCAGCGGCAGCGGATCGCGCTCGCGCGCGCGCTCGCCGTCGAGCCGAAAGTGCTGCTGCTCGACGAGCCGTTCGGCGCGCTCGACGCGAAGGTGCGCAAGGAGCTGCGCGGCTGGCTGCGCCGGCTGCACGACGATCTGCACATCTCGACGATCTTCGTCACGCACGATCAGGAGGAGGCGCTCGAGGTGGCCGACCGGATCGTCGTGCTCAATCACGGCCGCATCGAGCAGGTCGGCAGCCCGCAGGACGTCTACGATCATCCGCGAAGCGCGTTCGTCTACGAGTTCCTCGGCGCGGCGAACCGGCTCGACGGCACCGTGAGCGGCCAGGGCTTCGTCGCGCACGGCGCGGCGCAGGCGATCGCCGTCGATGCCGATTTCGCGGGCCCGGCGCGCGCGTACGTGCGCCCGCACGATCTCGAGCTCGTCTCGCCGCTCGCGCGCGCGGACGGCATCGCGGCCGACGTGCGGCGCGTCGTGCCGCTCGGCGGCTCGGTGCGCGTCGAACTCGCCGCGCGCACGGGCGGCGTGCTCGAGGCGGAGCTCGATCGCAACGCGTGGCGCGCGCTCGCGCTCGACGTCGGCGACGCGCTGACCGCCGTGCCGCGCGTGGTGCGCGTGTTTCCGGCGCGCTGACGGCGGGCCGGCGAGCGCTTCGCGCATGCGGATTTCACAGACCAACAAGGACATCGCCCGAGAGGCTACCCATGAATTTCCAACAGTTGCGCTTCGTGCGCGAAGCGGTGCGGCAGAACATGAACCTGACGGAGGTCGCGAACGTGCTGTACACGTCGCAGTCGGGCGTGTCGAAGCAGATCAAGGATCTGGAGGACGAGCTCGGCGTGGACATCTTCATCCGCCGCGGCAAGCGCCTGACGGGGCTGACCGAGCCCGGCAAGGCGGTCCATCAACTGATCGAGCGGATGCTGCTCGACGCGGAGAACCTGCGCCGCGTCGCGCGCCAGTTCGCGGATCAGGACAGCGGCCACCTCGTCGTCGCGACGACGCATACGCAGGCGCGCTACGCGCTGCCGAAGGTGGTCCGCCAGTTCACGGAGGTCTATCCGAAGGTGCATCTCGCGCTGCGCCAGGGCAGCCCGCAGCAGATCGCGCAGATGATCCTGAACGGCGAGGCGGATCTCGGCATCTCGACCGAGGCGCTCGACCGCTATCCGGACATCGCCACGTTCCCGTGCTATTCGTGGCATCACGTCGTCGTCGTGCCGAAGGGGCATCCGCTCGTCGGCCGCGAGAACGTGTCGCTCGACGACATCGCCGAGTATCCGATCATCACGTACGACCAGGACTTCACCGGCCGCTCGCACATCGACCAGGCGTTCGCGAATGCGGGCGCGGTGCCGGACGTCGTGCTGACGGCGATCGACGCGGACGTGATCAAGACCTACGTCGAGCTCGGGATGGGGATCGGCGTCGTCGCCGCGATGGCGTATGACGCGCAGCGGGACACGGGGCTCGTCGCGCTCGACACGCAGCACCTGTTCGAAGCGAGCACGACGCGCGTCGGCCTGCGGCGCGGCGCGTTCCTGCGCGCGTACGCGTACCGGTTGATCGAGATGTTCGCGCCGCATCTGTCCGAAAGCGAGATCGCCGGGCAATTGCGGGAAGCGGCGGCCTGAGCGCCGGGCGCGGGCGGCGGCGGGGCCGCGCGGCCGCGCGGCCGCGGCCTTGCGCACCCGGCATGCCGGCTTCTTCGAGTCGGCCGTTCCTCCTTCGCTCTTCGCCGCGCGCTTCGTTGCTTGACTTCCCACCGCGCCGACTGTCGTTTTCCTGTCCGGGTCGGCTCCGCACAAACCCTTAAATGCCCGAATCGGCGTTGCGTAATGCGAAGAAAAGGCTGACGATAGGCGCTCCCGATATCAAGAAAAAGGACCGGGATGCGCAGTTTGCGCGGCCGACCGTACGCAGGCAGTCTCTTCCGACGTATTCCCTTCGTGGCGCAGATGCTTGAAACGCCTTGTCGGTTTGGTCTGAGCAAACGTTTGCTCGTCGTGAAAACGACACTCGATCCGTCCGGGACCACAACCCCTGCCAGGAGAGTCGCATGGATGTCAGCCTCCGCCGCCGCGTGCTAGCCGCCGCGGCCGTTTGCGTCGCCATCGCCGCTGCCGGACCGTTCTCGGTCGCGCGCGCCGAGACCGCGCACAAGCCGAAGGTCGCCCTCGTGATGAAGTCGCTCGCCAACGAGTTCTTCCTCACGATGGAGAACGGCGCGAAGGAATACCAGAAACACAACGCGAGCCAGTTCGATCTCGTCACGAACGGCATCAAGGACGAAACGGACACCGCGAGCCAGATCCGCATCGTCGAGCAGATGATCGTGTCGAAGGTCGACGCGATCGTGCTCGCGCCCGCCGATTCGAAGGCGCTCGTGCCCGTCGTCAAGAAGGCCGTTGACGCGGGCATCGTCGTCGTCAACATCGACAACCGGCTCGATCCGGACGTGCTCAAGTCGAAGAGCCTGAACGTGCCGTTCGTCGGCCCGGACAACCGCAAGGGCGCGCGGATGGTCGGCGACCATCTTGCGAAGCGGCTGAAGGCGGGCGACCAGGTCGGCATCGTCGAGGGCGTGCCGACGACCACCAACGCACAGCAGCGCACCGCGGGCTTCCAGGACGCGATGAAGGCGGCGGGCGCGAAGGTCGTGTCGGTGCAGTCGGGCGAATGGGAGATCGACAAGGGCAATGCGGTCGCGTCCGCGATGCTCAACGAATACCCGAACCTGAAGGCGCTCCTCTGCGGCAACGACAACATGGCGATCGGCGCCGTGTCCGCGGTGCGCGCGGCGGGCCGCCAGGGCAAGGTGTACGTCGTCGGCTACGACAACATCAACGCGATCAAGCCGATGCTCAAGGACGGCCGCGTGCTCGCGACCGCCGACCAGTATGCGGCGAAGCAGGCCGTGTTCGGCATCGACACGGCGCTCAAGGCGCTCGCCGAGCATCGTAAGCAGGCCGACATGACGGGGGTCGTCGCGACGCCCGTCGATCTCGTGACGAAGCCGTAATCCGGCGCGGCGGCGCGCGCCGCGCCGCTCAAGAACGCCGCGAGGCGGCCGATATCAGGTCAGAGCGTGACCGCGGCCGCTTCGCGTCCACGTCCGCGCGGCTCGCGCGGATCGCGACGACCGTTTTTCACCAGGATCGCGATGGATTCGACCGACCCAGATTCGACGCCTGATACGCCGCCTACGTCGACTATGCCGCCTACGTCGACTACGCCGACGCTCGTCGTGACCGGCATCGGCAAGACCTACGCCGAGCCCGTGCTCGCCGACGTGTCGCTCACGCTCCATCCGGGCGAGGCGCTCGCGCTGACGGGCGAGAACGGCGCGGGCAAGAGCACGCTGTCGAAGATCGTCGCCGGGCTCGTCGCGCCGACGACGGGCGCGATGCGGTTCGCGGGCGCCGCGTACGCGCCGCAAAGCCGCGCGCATGCGGAGGCGCTCGGCGTGCGGATGGTGATGCAGGAGCTCAACCTCGTGCCGACGCTCACCGTCGCCGAGAACCTGTTTCTCGACCGCCTGCCGCACCGGTTCGGCGTGATCGACCGCCGGCGGCTCGCGGCCGACGCGCGCACGGCGATGGCGCGCGTCGGGCTCGATTCGCTCGATCCCGACACGCCCGTCGGCGCGCTCGGGATCGGTCATCAGCAGATGGTCGAGATCGCGCGGAGCCTCGCGGGCGACTGCCGCGTGCTGATCCTCGACGAGCCGACCGCGATGCTGACCGCGCGCGAAGTCGAGCTGCTGTTCGACCAGATCGCGCGGCTGAAGGCCGACGGCGTCGCGCTCGTCTACATCTCGCACCGGCTCGAGGAACTCGCGCGCGTCGCGCAGCGGGTGGCGGTGCTGCGCGACGGCCGGCTCGTGCACGTCGGCCGGATCGACGCGCAGCCGGTCGAGCGGCTCGTCGCGCTGATGGCCGGGCGCGAGATCGCCGAGCAGGCGGTGCACGGCGCGCGCGCGCCGGGCGCGCCGGGCGCGCCGCGCCTGAGGATCGAGCGGCTGTCGCGCGGCGACGCGGTGCGCGATGTGTCGTTCGACGTGCGCGCGGGCGAGATCTTCGGCATTTCCGGGCTGATCGGCGCGGGGCGCACCGAGCTGCTGCGGCTCATCTACGGCGCGGACGCGGCGGACGGCGGCGTCGTGTCGGTCGGCGACCCGCCGCGGCCCGCGGCGATCCGCTCGCCCGCCGACGCGGTGCGCCACGGCATCGCGCTCGTCAGCGAGGACCGCAAGGGCGAGGGGCTGCTGCTGCCGCAGTCGATCGCGGCGAACCTGTCGCTCGGGCAGCTTGCGCGCGTCGCGCGCGGCGGCGTCGTCGACGGCGAGCGGGAAAACGCGCTCGCCGCGCGGCGGATCGATACGCTGCGCATCCGCGCGCGCGGCCCCGCGCAGCCGGTGGCGGAGCTGTCGGGCGGCAATCAGCAGAAGGTCGCGATCGGCCGCTGGCTCGGCCGCGACATGGGCGTGCTGCTGTTCGACGAGCCGACGCGCGGGATCGACGTCGGCGCGAAGTTCGACATCTACGCGCTCCTCGACGCGCTCGCGCGCGAGGGTCGCGCGATCGTCGTCGTGTCGAGCGACCTGCGCGAGCTGATGCTGATCTGCGACCGGATCGGCGTAATGTCGGCGGGGCGGATGCACGCCGTGTTCGAGCGCGGCGCGTGGACGCAGGACGCGCTCCTCGCCGCCGCGTTCGCCGGCTACGCGCGCCGCGACGCGGCATTGCAGCCGCCCGGCGACGCGCGTAGCGCCGCGTAGCGGCCGCGCCCGACGCGGCTCCGAAGCCGCCGCGCGGCCCACTCCCTCATCCATAATCGAGACAGCAACACCCAGGATTTTCACGATGAACGACCGATCCATCGACCGACACGCCGATAGCCCGTCCGGGCAGGCGGCGGCCGTCACGGCGAAGCCGGCCGGCGTGCGGCTCGGCCTGTCGAACTATGTCGGGCTCGCGCTCGCGCTTCTCGCGCTGATCGCGCTCTTCTCGATGCTCAGCTCGCATTTCCTCACGTACGACACGTTCAGCACGATCGCGAATCAGATTCCCGATCTCGTCGTGCTGTCGGTCGGCATGACCTTCATCCTCATCATCGCGGGAATCGACCTGTCGGTCGGCTCCGTGCTCGCGCTCGCGGCGTCGGTCGTGAGCGTCGCCGCGCTGCGCTGGCAGTGGCCGCCGCTGCCCGCCGCGCTCGCCGGCGTCGCGGCCGCCGCCGCGACGGGCACGCTCACGGGCGCGGTGACGGTCGGCTGGCGGATTCCGTCGTTCATCGTGTCGCTCGGCGTGCTCGAGGCGGCGCGCGGCGTCGCGTATCAATTGACGAATTCGCGCACCGCTTACATCGGCGACGCATTCGATTTCCTGTCGAACCCGATCGCGCTCGGCATCTCGCCCGCGTTCCTGATCGCGGTGGCGGTGATGGCCGTCGCCCAGTTCGTGCTCGCGCGCACGGTGTTCGGCCGCTATCTCGTCGGCATCGGCACGAACGAGGAAGCGGTGCGACTGGCCGGGGTTAACCCGAGGCCGTATAAAATCATCGTTTTCGCGCTGATGGGCGCGCTCGCGGGGCTCGCCGCGCTGTTCCAGATCTCCCGGCTCGAAGCCGCCGATCCGAACGCGGGCGCGGGCCTCGAGCTGCAGGTGATCGCGGCCGTCGTGATCGGCGGCACGAGCCTGATGGGCGGTCGCGGCTCGGTCGTCAGCACGTTCTTCGGCGTGTTGATCATCTCGGTGCTCGCGGCAGGGCTCGCGCAGACCGGCGCGAACGAACCGACCAAGCGCATCATCACCGGCGCCGTGATCGTCGTGGCCGTCGTGCTCGACACGTATCGCAGCCGGCGCGCGCGGGGATAGCAAAGAACAACGAACCAGAGAGAATCGGAATGGCGACGATCAAGGATGTGGCGGCCATCGCCGGCGTATCGTTCACGACGGTATCGCACGTGGTCAACAACTCGCGGCCCGTGTCGGCCGACGTGCGGGCCAAGGTCGAGCGGGCGATCCGCGAGCTCAACTACGTGCCGTCGGCCGTCGCGCGCTCGCTGAAGGCGCGCTCGACGGCCACCATCGGCCTCGTGGTGCCGAACAGCACGAACCCGTACTTCGCCGAGCTCGCGCGCGGCATCGAAGACCAGTGCGCGCTGTCCGGCTATTGCGTGTTCCTGTGCAACTCGGACGACGATCCCGAGAAGCAGCGCAACTACCTGCGCGTGCTGCAGGAAAAGCGCATCGACGGGCTCATCATCGCGTCGGCGGGCGACGACGCGGTGCTCGCGCAGTCGCTTGCCGACACGCGCGAGCCGCTCGTCGTCGTCGACCGGAACATCGAGGGGCTCGCGGCCGATCTCGTGCAGATCGACCACGAGCGCGGCGCGTATCTCGCCACGCGCCACCTGCTCGAACTCGGCCACGCGAAGATCGGCTGCATCACGGGCGCCGTGTCGACCGCGGTGAGCGCGATGCGCGTGCACGGCTTCATCCGCGCGATGGCCGAGCGCGGGATCGACATCGTGCCGGGCGCGATCGCCGAAAGCGACTTTTCGTGCATCGGCGGCTATCACGCGGCCGTGCGCCTCTTCGACACCGTGCGCCCGAGCGCGATCTTCGCAGGCAACGACCTGATGGGGCTCGGCGCGCTGCGCGCGGCCGCCGAGCGCGGCATTCGCGTGCCGTCGGACTGCTCGATCATCGGCTTCGACGACATCGAGCTGTCGCGCTACACGTATCCGGCGCTGTCGACGGTCGGCCAGTCGGTGCGCGCGCTGGGCGAGATGGCCGCGCAGACGCTGATCGAGCGGATCGGCTGCGGCGCGTCGGGCGCGCCGCAGCGCCGGCGCGTCGTATCGCCGCGCCTCGTGCTGCGCGAATCGACGACCGTCTACGTGGAGCCGGCCGACGCCGGATATCGAGGATGACGGCCGCCGTCGAACGCGCCGCCGGGCGGGCCGCGCCCGCGCGCGCCGGCAGGGTGATGGTGATCGGCAGCCTCAACATGGACCTCGTCGTGCGCGCGCCGCGGCTGCCGCAGCCGGGCGAGACGCTCGCCGGCCGCTCGTTCGCGCAGGCGGCGGGCGGCAAGGGCGGCAACCAGGCGGTCGCGGCCGCGCGGCTCGGCGCGCAGGTCGCGATGCTCGGCCGGGTCGGCGCGGACGCGCACGGCGCCGCGCTGCGCGCGGGGCTCGTCGCCGAGGGGATCGACTGCGACGCGCTGTCGGTCAGCACGACGGCGACGACGGGCGTCGCGCTCATCGTCGTCGACGATGCGAGCCAGAACGCGATCGTGATCGTTGCCGGCAGCAACGGCGAGGTGACGCCCGAATCGATCGCCGAGCACGGCGCGGCGCTCGCCGCGGCCGACGTGCTGATCTGCCAGCTCGAGACGCCAGACGCCGCGGTCCGCGCGGCGCTCGCCGCCGGCCGCCGGCTCGGCAAGACGGTCGTGCTGAATCCGGCGCCCGCCGTCGGGCCGCTGCCCGCCGACTGGCTGCCGCTCGTCGACTATCTGATCCCGAACGAGATCGAGGCCGCCGCGCTGACCGGGCTGCCGGTGCGCGACCCGGCGGGCGCCGAGGCCGCCGCGCGCGCGCTCGCGGCGGCGGGCGCGCGCAACGTGATCGTCACGCTGGGCGGCCAGGGCGTGCTCGCGCTGACGGCGGACGGCGCCGCGCGCCATTACCCGGCGCCGCGCGTCGCGCCCGTCGACACGACGGCCGCGGGCGACACGTTCATCGGCGGCTTCGCCGCACGGCTCGCGGCGGGCGACGCGCCGCACGACGCAATCCGGTTCGCGCAGCGCGCGGCTGCGCTGTCGGTCACGCGCGCGGGCGCGCAGCCGTCGATTCCGACGCTCGCCGAGCTCGACGCGTTCGCGCCGGACCCGTCCTGACGCGCGCCACGCTGCACCGGGCTTCGTCAGGAAAAAGAAAGAAAAATGTCGAACCCGGTGGCCGTGGCGAACGAGATTTTCTTCACACGGACGCCCGCCCGGATCAAGTCTTCCTGTCGAAAGCCGTAAACCAGGCGTAGCCGAGCAAGCGTTTCGCCGTTGCGGGCCGCCGCCTTCGTCTTTGCGACGCATCACAGGAAGAACCATGCTGCTGAAGAACATCTCGATCAGGACGCGTCTCGCCGTCACGATGACGCTCCTTTCCGTCCTGCTGTGCGTCGTCGGCGCACTGGGCCTCACCGGCATGAGCCAGGCCAACGACGCGAACGAGCAAACCTCGTCGAACCAGTTGCCGAGCGCGATCGACGTCGCGAGCGCCGAGCTGTTCGCCGCGCGCGAGCGCCTCGTGCTCGACCGCGCGGCGCTCCTCGCGGGCACGCCGGACGCCGCGCCGACGATCGAGCGCGCGCGCAACATGCGCGGCGTCTCCGATTCATGGTGGAAAAAGTACCTCGACTTGCCGCGCAACGGGGAGGAGGACCGCTTCGCGCAGGACGTCGCGTCGAAACGGCAGATCCTGCAGCGCGAGCTCGACGGGTTCGTCGAGCTCATCAACGCGAACGATCACGACAGGATCATCGTGTCCGCGAAGCGGATGCAGAGCGTGTTCAACGATTTCTCGCTCGCGAGCGAGGCGCTGCGCACGTTTCAGCTCAAGCAGGCGAGCCTCAATTTCAGCGCTGCGCAGAGCGTATATGCGGCGAGCCGGATCGCCGGCATCGTCGCGCTCGTGCTCGGCCTCGCGATCTCGCTCTATTGCTTCCTGAGCCTGCGCGCGGCGATCGCACGGCCGCTCGCCGACGCGCTCGGCCACTTCGACGCGATCGCCGCGGGCGAGCTGCGCCGCCCGATCGTCGTCGCGCGGCGCGACGAGATGGGGCTGCTGCTCGAAGGGCTCGCGAAGATGCAGGCGAGCCTCGCCAACACCGTGCGCTCGGTGCGCGTCGGCAGCGAGTCGATCGCGACGGCGGCGAGGCAGATCGCGGCGGGCAACGTCGATCTGTCCTCGCGCACCGAGCAGCAGGCGGCGGCGCTCGAAGAGACGGCGTCGAGCATGGAGGAGCTGACGGGCACGGTGCGGCGCAACGCGGACAACGCGCGGCAGGCGAGCGCGCTTGCCGCGAGCGCGTCGGAGATCGCGAACAAGGGCAATGCGGTCGTCGGCCAGGTCGTCGGCACGATGGGCGACATCAACCAGAGCTCCGCGAAGATCGCCGACATCATCACGATCATCGAGGGGATCGCGTTCCAGACCAACATTCTCGCGCTGAACGCAGCCGTCGAGGCGGCGCGCGCGGGCGAGGAGGGGCGCGGCTTCGCGGTCGTCGCGGGCGAGGTGCGCAGCCTCGCGCAGCGCTCGTCGACGGCCGCCAAGGAGATCAAGGAGCTGATCGATACGTCGGTCGAGCGCGTGCGCACGGGCTCGACGCTCGTCGACGACGCAGGCCGCACGATGAGCGAGGTGATCGGCGCGGTGCAACGCGTGACCGACATCATGGGCGAGATCGCGGCGGCGTCGGACGAGCAGAGCACCGGCATCGACCAGGTGTCGCGCGCCGTGTCGCAGATGGACGAAGTCACGCAGCAGAACGCGGCGCTCGTCGAGGAGGCCGCGGCGGCCGCGCAATCGCTCGACGAGCAGGCCGCGCGGCTGCGCGCGACCGTCTCGGTGTTCCGCGTCGAAGACGGCGATGCACGCGATGACGCGCCGCATGCACCGGCGCGGGCAGCGGCCGGCGTCGCGCACGTCGCGCACAGGGCGGCGGTGAGCGCGGCTGCGCCGGCGCGTGCCGCCGCGTCTTCCGGCGCGCCGGCCGTGGCGGCGGCGCACGCGGCGCTCAAGCCCGCGTCGTCCGCACCGTCCGCTTCGGCCGCGAAGGCTGCGCCCGAGCTCACGGCCACGGCCGCGGCGGCCAAGCCGAAACCCGCGCCTGCGCCGCGCGCCGCGCCGGTTGCCGCGGCGTCCGCCGCGAGCGACGGCGATTGGGAGACCTTCTGACATGAACGGGAAAACGTATCGGACACCGATCTATCCCCAATTTGATTGAACGACGACGCCCGCCACCAGCGGGCGTTTTCGCATCGCGACCGGCCGCTCGCGGATTCGTCGCGCGAAACGCAGCAGGCGTTGCGCGATGCGCGAGGAGGTCGGCATCGTTATCTCGATATTCGGCGCTAAGAAGCGTCGCGATGTCCGCCGATTCGCGATGTCGCCTACGCGCACGTCGCCTACGCGCACGTCGCCTACGCGCATGTCGCCTACGCGCGTCCACCGCGCGCAATCGTCCGCATCGACGTCACGGGCATCACGCTGTTGCGCGCACCGCAAAAAAATTTGTAACGGCGCGTTCACGCTGTCGTCGCAATCGGCGTGTCGTGCGTGTATGGAAAGAAGCGGTGGAAAGAAGCGGGGAGGGGTTCGGCGAGCGCCGGAACGTCAACGGACGAGACGATTCGCTGCCTGAATGGAGAGCGCCGATGCAGTGTTGGTGCGAAGCGGGAGAACCATTCTAGGGCAGCGGAAAGTGCTTTCCAAGCAGCGTTTTCCGCAATGTTGAAAACCGCTGCGAGGCCGTTGAAGTAGTTCGTGAAAAAAAAAGTAAATGGGTTTAGGATGAAATCGAACGGTCCTGCTTCGACACGATCTATACGAAGGCAAGATCGTCTTCAGACTCAGGCGAGGAGGTAGCATGGATATTTATAGCAGCTTCGCGAACCGCTTCGAAAAAACGCGAGAGGAAGAGTTCTCGCTGGAGGAGTATCTCGCGCTCTGCAAGAACGATCCATCGGCGTACGCCGCTGCCGGCGAACGCATGCTGGCGGCCATCGGGGAGCCGGAACAGATCGACACGCGCAACGATCCGCGCTTGTCGCGGATTTTCGCGAACAAGGTCATCAAGGTGTACCCTGCGTTCCGCGAATTCTATGGCATGGAAGAGGTGATCGAGCAGGTGGTCGCCTATTTCCGCCACGCGGCGCAGGGGCTCGAGGAGAAGAAGCAGATTCTCTACCTGCTCGGTCCGGTGGGTGGCGGCAAGTCGTCGATCGCCGAGCGCCTGAAGCAACTGATGGAGCGCGTGCCGTTCTACGCGCTCAAGGGCTCGCCCGTCAACGAATCGCCGCTCGGCCTGTTCGACTACGACGAAGACGGCCCGATCCTCGAAGAGCAATACGGCATTCCGCGCCGCTACCTGAAGAGCATCCTGAGTCCGTGGGCGGTCAAGCGCCTGCACGAATACAACGGCGACATCCGGCGCTTTCGCGTCGTGCGTCGCTATCCGTCCATCCTGCGGCAGGTCGGCATCGCGAAGACCGAGCCCGGCGACGAGAACAATCAGGACATCTCGTCGCTCGTCGGCAAGGTCGACATCCGCAAGCTCGAGCAATACGCGCAGGACGACGCCGACGCATACAGCTACTCGGGCGGCTTGTGCCTCGCGAACCAGGGCCTGCTCGAGTTCGTCGAAATGTTCAAGGCGCCGATCAAGGTGCTGCACCCGCTCCTCACCGCGACTCAGGAAGGCAACTTCAAGGGCACGGAAGGCTTCGGCGCGATCCCGTTCGACGGCATCATCCTCGCGCACTCGAACGAGTCCGAATGGAAGGCGTTCCGCAACAACCGCAACAACGAGGCGCTGCTCGACCGGATCTTCGTGGTCAAGGTGCCATACTGCCTGCGCGTGTCGGAGGAGATCAAGATCTACGAGAAGCTGATCCGCAACTCGTCGCTCGCCGAGGCCGTGTGCGCGCCCGGCACGCTGAAGATGATGGCGCAGCTCTCGGTGCTCACGCGCCTGCACGAGCCGGAGAACTCGAGCCTCTTTTCGAAGATGCAGGTGTATGACGGCGAGAATCTGAAGGACACCGATCCGAAGGCGAAGTCGTACCAGGAGTATCGCGATTACGCGGGCGTCGACGAAGGGATGACGGGCGTGTCCACGCGCTTCGCGTTCAAGATCCTGTCGCGCGTGTTCAACTTCGATTCGACGGAAGTCGCGGCGAACCCGGTGCACCTGATGTACGTGCTCGAGCAGCAGATCGAGCGCGAGCAGTTCCCGCCGGAAACCGAGCAGAAATATCTGTCGTTCGTGAAGGACCTGCTCGCGTCGCGCTACGCGGAGTTCATCGGCAAGGAGATCCAGACGGCGTACCTCGAATCGTATTCGGAATACGGCCAGAACATCTTCGACCGCTATGTCACGTACGCGGACTTCTGGATCCAGGATCAGGAATTCCGCGATCACGACACGGGCGAGAGCTTCGACCGCGCGGCGCTCAACGCGGAGCTCGAGAAGATCGAGAAGCCGGCGGGCATCAGCAATCCGAAGGATTTCCGCAACGAGATCGTGAATTTCGTGCTGCGCGCGCGGGCGGCGAACGGCGGCAAGAACCCGGCGTGGGTCAGCTACGAGAAGCTGCGCGTCGTGATCGAAAAGAAGATGTTCTCGAACACGGAGGAATTGTTGCCGGTCATTTCGTTCAACGCGAAGGGCTCGGCGGAGGAACAGCGCAAGCACGAAGACTTTGTGAACCGGATGGTCGCGAAGGGCTATACGCCCAAGCAGGTGCGGCTCCTGTGCGACTGGTATCTGCGCGTGCGCAAGTCGTCATGACGCGCGCAACGCGACGCCCGCGCGGCCGCGCGCGGGCACCTTGAGAGACGCCGCCCGCATTGCGGCAGCCCCGCGTGCGCGGCGTGCGTCCCGGCGTATCGACATTCGAGCGGGAGACCGGGCGTGCTTCATCAAATCATCGACCGCAGACTGGCCGGCAAGAACAAGAGCATTGCAAATCGCGAGCGCTTCCTGCGCCGCGTCAAGAACTACATTCGTCGTGCAGTGTCCGACGCGGTGCGCGATCGCAGCATCAAGGACATCCAGGGCACGCAGAGCATCACGATTCCCCGCAAGGACATCGCGGAGCCGACGTTCCGGCACGGGCCGGGCGGCAAGCGCGAGCTCGTGCATCCGGGCAACGCCGATTACGTGCGCGGCGACAAGATCCCGCGTCCGCCCGGCGGTGCCGGAGGCGGCGGCAGCCAGGCGAGCAACGAAGGCGAAGGTCAGGACGACTTCGTGTTCGAGTTGTCCCGCGAGGAATTCATGCAGTACTTCTTCGACGATCTCGAACTGCCGCGCCTCGTCAAGACCCACCTGCTGACCGTGCCGAGCTGGAAGAGCGTTCGCGCGGGCTGGGCGGCGGAGGGCACGCCGAACAACATCGACGTCGTGCGCTCGCTGAGAAGCGCGCTCGGCCGCCGCATCGCGCTCGGCTCGCCGCTCGTCAACGAGCTGCACGAGCTCGAGGAGAAACTCGCCGCGCTGAAGGAGGAGCCGGGCGATCACCGCGTCGAGATCGCGCAGCTCGAGGATGCGATCCATCATCTGAAGGGCCGCATCTGGCGCATCCCGTTCATCGATCCGTTCGACCTGCGCTACGTGAATCGCGTGAAGATGCCGCAGCCGTCGAGCCAGGCGGTGATGTTCTGCCTGATGGACGTGTCGGGCTCGATGGACGAGCAGCGCAAGGATCTCGCGAAGCGCTTCTTCATCCTGCTGTACCTGTTCCTGAAGCGCAACTACGAGCGGATCGAAGTCGTGTTCATCCGTCATCACACGCGCGCGGAGGAAGTCGACGAGGACACGTTCTTCCATTCGACCGAAAGCGGCGGCACGGTCGTGTCGAGCGCGCTCGAGCTGATGCGCAAGGTGATGGAGGAGCGCTATTCGCCGACCGAATGGAACATTTACGGCGCGCAGGCGTCGGACGGCGACAACTGGACCGACGATTCGCCGAAGTGCCGCAAGATCCTCGACGAGGACATCCTGACGAAGGTGCGCTACTTCGCGTACATCCAGGTGACGCCCGAGGAGCAGAACCTGTGGCTCGAATACGCGCAACTGGCGTTGTCGCAGCCGCATCTCGCGATGAAGAAAGTGGAATCGGCGGCCGACATTTATCCCGTGTTCCGGGAGCTCTTTGAAAAGCACGTGGAAACCTGATGACGACACGCCACTTGCACAACGAAGCGCGCGGCTACGAGCCGCGGCGCAAGAGCGACGAAGCGTCGGGACGCGCCGCGCGCGAGCGCGGCGCATCGCCCGAAGCGGCGGCGCAGCACCCAGAGGCAGAGGCGCCCGCGAGCGGGCTCAAGGAAGCGCGTATGAACGTTGCCGACCGCAAACCGTTGCCGTGCCCGTCCGACTGGACCTTCGAGCTGATCGAGGAGTACGACACCCACATCTCGCAGGTCGCGGAGCAGTACGAGCTCGACATCTACCCGATCCAGCTCGAGCTGATCAGCGCCGAGCAGATGATGGACGCGTATGCGTCGGTCGGGATGCCCGTCAACTACCGTCACTGGTCGTTCGGCAAGCACTTCCTCTCGACCGAGAAGAGCTACCGCCGCGGGCAGATGGGGCTCGCGTACGAGATCGTCATCAATTCGAACCCGTGCATCGCGTATCTGATGGAAGAGAACACGATGACGATGCAGGCGCTCGTCATCGCGCACGCGGCATACGGGCACAACTCGTTCTTCAAGGGCAACTACCTGTTCCGCCTGTGGACCGACGCGCACGCGATCATCGATTATCTCGTCTACGCGAAGAACTACGTCGCCGAATGCGAGGAGCGCTATGGGCTCGACCGCGTCGAGGAACTGCTCGACTCGTGCCACGCGCTGATGAATTACGGCGTGGACCGCTACAAGCGGCCGCAGAAGCCGTCGCTTGCGAAGGAATCCGAGCTCAGGCGCGAGCGTGAGGCGTATCTGCAGTCGCAGGTCAACGAGCTGTGGCGCACGCTGCCCGCGAAGAAGCCCGAGTTCGCCGACGAGGAGCAGGAAGGCCGCTTTCCGTCCGAGCCGCAGGAAAACCTGCTGTACTTCGCGGAGAAGAACGCGCCGTTCCTTGAGCCGTGGGAGCGCGAGGTGATCCGGATCGTGCGCAAGATCGGCCAGTACTTCTATCCGCAGCGGCAGACGCAGGTGATGAACGAAGGCTGGGCGACGTTCTGGCATTACACGCTGCTCAACACGATGTACAACCAGGGCAAGCTCGCGGACGGCTTCATGATGGAGTTCCTCCATTCGCACAGCAACGTGATCTACCAGCCGCCCGTGACGAAGCCGTACTACAGCGGAATCAATCCGTACGCGCTCGGCTTTTCGATGATGAGCGACATTCGCCGGATCTGCGAGGCGCCGACCGACGAGGACTACGCGTGGTTCCCCGAGCTCGCGGGCAGCCCGTGGCTGCCCGCGCTCCACTATGCGATGCGCAACTTCAAGGACGAGAGCTTCATCGCGCAGTATCTGTCGCCGCATCTGATCCGCGAGATGCGCCTGTTCTCGGTGCTCGACGACGACATGCGCGACGCGCTCGAAGTGTCGGCGATCCACGACGAATCCGGCTACCAGTACGTGCGGCAGGCGCTGTCGCGGCAGTACGACATCCATCACCGCGAGCCGAACATTCAGGTGTGGTCGGTCAATACGCGCGGCGACCGCAGCCTCACGCTGCGTCACTTCATGACCGACAACCGCCATCTGTCGAACGACAGCGACGAGGTGCTCAAGCACATGGCGCGGCTCTGGCAGTTCGACGTGTTCCTCGAGAGCGTCGACGAGACGGGGACGGTCCGCAAGCGCTACGAGTGCCGCTACTCGGCGCCCGAAATACGGCTCTGACGGCGGCGGGGCGAGTCGCAGCGATCGCGGCAGTCGCCTGGTGCCGAAGTCGACGGCGCCCATGCCGATGCGCTCGGCGTCGCGAGCGTCGTCCGTGGTCCGCCGCCGCTTGCGCGGCGCGCCGCCTTGCACGAAACGCGAGCCCTCGGGCTCGCGTTTTCATTGGATGACCGGTCGAGCGGAAATTATTTTTCGACATCGGGGCGTTCCCGGGCATCCAGAGACATTACATTTCGCTAAAATCGCCGCCACGCCAAGGTGGAACCGGTATCACCGCGCGCGTTGAACAAGAAGGCGGCAACTGTCACCGCCAGCCATCCAGAGAACTTCAAGGAACAGACCATCCATGAATGACCAGACCGCCTTCGCCGCCGTCGCGCGGCAAGACGTACGGCGCCGCGTGCTTGCGATCGTCGGCGCATCGTCGGGCAACCTCGTCGAGTGGTTCGACTTCTACATCTACTCGTTCTGCGCGCTGTACTTCGCGCCGGCATTCTTCCCGAGCGGCAACACGACGACGCAATTGCTCAACACGGCGGGCGTGTTCGCCGCCGGCTTCCTGATGCGGCCGATCGGCGGCTGGCTGTTCGGCCGCATCGCCGACAAGCACGGCCGCCGCACCGCGATGATGATCTCGGTGCTGATGATGTGCGGCGGCTCGCTCGTGATCGCGGTGCTGCCGACGTACGCGCAGATCGGCGCGCTCGCGCCGTTGCTGCTGCTCGTCGCGCGGCTGTTCCAGGGCCTGTCGGTGGGCGGCGAGTATGGCACGAGCGCGACGTACATGAGCGAGGTCGCGCTGGAGGGCCGTCGCGGCTTCTTCGCGTCGTTCCAGTACGTGACGTTGATCGGCGGCCAGCTCTGCGCGCTCCTCGTGCTCGTGATCCTGCAGCAGACGCTCTCGAGCGCCGAGCTGAAGGCATGGGGCTGGCGGATTCCGTTCGTCGTCGGCGCGGCGGCCGCGCTGGTCTCGCTGTATCTGCGCAAGTCGCTCGACGAGACGTCGACAAGCGAATCGCGCAAGGCGAAGGACGCCGGCACGATCCGCGGCGTGTGGCAGCACAAGGGCGCGTTCCTGACAGTCGTCGGCTTCACGGCCGGCGGCTCGCTGATCTTCTACACGTTCACGACGTACATGCAGAAGTACCTCGTCAACACGGCCGGCATGCACGCGAAGACGGCGAGCAACGTGATGACGGCCGCGCTCTTCGTCTACATGCTGATGCAGCCGGTGTTCGGCGCGCTGTCGGACAAGATCGGCCGACGGATGTCGATGATCCTGTTCGGCATGGGCGCCGTGATCGGCACGGTGCCGCTGATGCATGCGCTCGGCGGCGCGACGAGCCCGTTCGCGGCGTTCGGCCTCATCGTCGTCGCGCTCGCGATCGTGAGCTTCTACACGTCGATCAGCGGCCTCATCAAGGCCGAGATGTTTCCGCCCGAGGTGCGCGCGATGGGCGTCGGCCTGTCGTATGCGGTCGCGAACGCGATCTTCGGCGGCTCGGCCGAATATGTCGCGCTGTGGTTCAAGTCGGTCGGCAGCGAATCGAGCTTCTACTGGTACGTGACCGCGCTGTGCGCGATCTCGCTCGTCGTGTCGTGGCGGATGCGCGATCCGAGCAAGGACGGCTACCTGCGCAACGAGCCCTGAGCGCGGCCTGGCCGCGCGGCGGGCGGCGTCCGGTTCGGCGCGCGCCGTTATCGCCGCGGCCGACAAGCGTAGCGGATTTGCTTCGTTGACCCGCGCGCACCCCTAGATTCGCTGTCTCGACGCAATTCATGGAGTCGTCATGACACGCGCATCGCCTTTCGGGCGACGCTCGCTCGCGGCCGCGCTGGCAGCCGCGCTCTCCGCCGCATCGTTCGTCGCCGCGCTGGGGCAGGCGGCGCGCTATGTGCAGGCGAACCCGGAAGGCGCGGTCGACGCGTATCTGCGCGTGAACCGCTCGAAGGCCGATCGCGCGCTGCTGCTGAAGATCGTCAAGAATCCGCAGGTGCAGTTCAGGATCGCGCCGCAGAACACGTTTGCGCTCGCGACGTTCATGCATCGCGTCGGCGCGATCCGCCACGAGCCGAAGACCTGGCGCGATTATTTCTTCGACGACCCCGCGACTGCGCAGGGCAGTTGATGCGCGCGCCGTCCCGTTTCGCGAGGCGGGCCGCGTTCGGCACGGGAGTCGCCCCGACATCGACGCGGCATCGACGTGCCGTCAATGCGGCGCGCACGATATCGATATCGAAAATGCTTCGTTGTGCACAGCGGCGACGAGTCTTAATCTGAGTCCGTAGTTCGTGTGACACCTCCTTGACTGGGATTCTCGCCCGCTCTCGCAGCGGGCTTTTTTTTGGGTGCGCCCGGCAGGGCGCACTCACTGGGAGGTGAAAGTCCTCTACTCGCCCGGCAAGGGGAAGAGTTAGCCGAAGGCAAGGGTTTCCCGGGTGACTGGGAGTCTGAAGGAAGCTGGGAGGCAAAGCGCTGGCCTGACGAACAGGAAGCGGATATGAGGCGTAGCGACTGGGTAAGGTGTCCCAATTCACCGAAGCCCGAAACTTGCACCGACGTTGTTACGTAGATCCGACAGGCATAAGCGTGAAGGTGAGTGCGCAATACCCGGGGAGATCTGTTTCTGTGCTGGCGCGGTAAGGCCAGCTACCGAGGTCGAGAGGCGGCGGGACGCGGAAGCAGAAGTCAGCAGAAGGCATAGTAGGTCAAGGCGAAGGCGGAGAGCCGAAGAGGACCGGGACCGAAGGCCGGAACAGTGAATGCCGAGAGTAGGACGGATGATCTCGAAGCCTGTTATGGATGCAGAAGCGCTGGAGACAGTGGCCGAGCACGCGAGGGGTGGCCGGAAGCCACCGGGCTGCGTGCGGGGTGCGGAGACGGGCACGGCGACATCTGGGCAAACGAAATCGGAGGGCGACGCGCTGATGGAGCGCGTCGTGGAACGCGGCAACATGAGGCGAGCATACCGCCGGGTGCTGAGGAACCAGGGTTCAGCCGGGGTAGATGGGCTGAGCGTGGAAGGCCTTGGTGACTGGCTCAAGATGCACTGGCCGAGTGTGAAGCAGGCGCTGCTGGAAGGGCGGTACGTACCGCAGGCGGTACGCCGGGCGGACATACCGAAGCCGCAAGGCGGGGTGAGGACGCTGGGCGTGCCGACCGTGGTGGACCGACTGATCCAGCAAGCGCTGCACCAGGTATTGCAACCGATCTTGGAGCCGACGTTCTCGGCGAGTAGTTACGGATTCCGAGCGGGCAAGAATGCGCTGGACGCGGTGCGTCAGGCGCAAGCCTATGTCCAGGGTGGTCGGCATTGGGTGGTCGATATCGATCTGGAGAAGTTCTTCGATCGAGTCAACCATGATGTGCTGATGGCCCGGGTTGCGAGGCATGTAAAAGACAAGGTGACGCTGAAGCTGATTCGCCGCTTCCTCGAAGCGGGGATGATGGCGGACGGTGTGACGCAGGCGAGGACGGAGGGCACGCCGCAAGGCGGCCCCCTGTCGCCGCTGCTGTCGAATATATTGCTGAGTGATCTGGATCGGAGGCTGGAGAGCCGAGGGCTGGCGTTCTGCCGGTACGCTGACGACTGCAACATTTACGTTGGCAGCAAACAAGCAGGACAGCGCGTCATGGCGAGAATCAGGGCCTATCTCGAGAAGGTCTTGAAGCTGCGCGTGAACGAGACCAAGAGTGCGGTGGCACGGCCGAGCACGCGGAAGTTCCTGGGCTACCGAGTGGCGGTGAGGCTGGGCCAGGCACGGATCCGGATTGCACCGGAAAGCATCAAGCGATTGATGACGCGGGTGCGGGAACGGACGTTGAAGGGAAGAAGCGGGTCCCTTGAACGGACGATCCAGACGCTCAACCCGGTTCTGCGAGGGTGGGCAAATTACTTCCGGCTCAGTCAGCAGCACAAGCGGCTGGAGGGGCTGGACGGATGGTTGCGAAGGCGTTTGCGCTGCCAGATCTGGCGGCAGTGGAAGCGTCCCCGAACCCGAGCACGCAACATGATCGCACTGGGCCTACGCCCGGAGCGGGCATGGAAGTCGAGCGTGAACGGCCGAGGGCCTTGGTGGAACGCCGGTTCTCACCATTTGAAGCAGGCGTTACCCAATGCCTACTTCGATGCACGGGGACTGATCTCGATCCGTCGGACGGTGGATTGCCTCCAGAGCATTAACTGAACCGCCGTATGCGGAGCCGCACGTACGGTGGTGTGAGAGGGCTGAGGGGGTAACCCCTCACCCTACTCGATCGGCGTATGCCGTTTCGGCGGTCGGCCGCGATCGCGGGGGCGCGGTGCGGTTACGCCTGCTTGTTGCCGAACAGGCCCGTGAGCTGCGACAGCGTGCCGAGCACGTTCGACGTGTCGAGCTGGCCGTTCGCCGGCACTTCGCCGTTCGGCGTCGCGCCGTTGACGACGTGCGGCAGCACCTGCGCGAGGAGACCGGACACCTGCTGAGGATCGATGCCGATCTTTTGCGCGAGCGCGCCGACCGTATCCGAGCCGAGCACGTTCTGCAGCGTCTCGGGCGAGATCGGCTGGTTTTCGCCGGTGCCGACCCACGAGCCGATGACGTCGCCCGCGCCGCCTGCCTTGAATTTTTCGATGAGGCCGTTCAGGCCGCCCGGCTGGTTGTTGATGAACTCCAGCGCGGCGCTGACGAGCGCGTTCTGATTGCCGCCTTGGCCGCCGATCAGACCGCCAACGATGTCGAGTAGACCCATGATTCACCTGCTAGGTTGAGGCGGCGCCGCGAACGGCGCCGGTGGAACGAAGACGCCGCGCGCAACGCGCGGCGCCCGACTTATGCGCCCGATGCCGCGGACGCGGGCGTCGCCGCCTTGTTCTTCTTGCTCTTCCTCGAGCCCTTCGCCTTCATCGACGACGCGGCGGCCGGCGCGCTCGCTTCTGCCGCGGCGCTCGCCGCGGCGGCGGCCTTGTCCTTCTTCTTCGACGAACGGGTCTTTTTCGCGGCCGGGGCGCTCGCCGCCGTCGCCGGCGCGGTCGCGGCGGGGGCGGGCGTCGTCGCGGACGGGGCCGGCGCGGGTGCTGCGGTCGTCGCGGTCGTCGTGGTCGCGGCCGGCTTCGCCGCGCTCGTCTTCGCCTTCGCGCCCGTCGGCGGCGTCGTCGAGCCGCCGATCGTCAGGCCCGCCGCCTCGAGATTGGCGACCGATTTCGCGCCGAGACCCTTCACGCGGCTCGCGAGATCGTCGGCGTCCTTGAACGGGCCGTTCTTCGCACGCTCGTCGATGATCGCCTTCGACTTCACCGGGCCGAGGCCCTTCACCGATTCGAGCGCCGCCTGGTCGGCGGTGTTGACTTCGACCGCGGCGGCGAGCGCGGCGGTCAGCGAAAGCGACAGTGCGACGACCAGCATCAGCAGCTTTTTCAGCATGGCGGGAGCTCCCTTTTGATGGAACGGATGAATGGCTGTCGGAACGAACGCCGGCGCGCGGCGCGAGCTGGGCGTCGCGTTCAAGCATAGGACAAATGCGTGCCCTTTTTAAGACAGCGGGGGCAGTGTTGCGCATCGACGGCGACACTGTAAAGGCTGCCGCGTCGCGTGCGGGCGGGTTTTGACCATCTTTGACGGAAAAACGGGCCGGGCGACGGCGCGAAGCGGCGACGCAGGCCGCCCGGACGCTGGCCATCGCGCGGCGCTTGACTTAGAGTGCACTCTAAGTCCTAACCTTGAGAACGTCATGTCGAACGCATCGAAGCCAACGTCCCCGCGCGCCTTGACGATCGGCCAGGTGGCCGCGCTCGTCGGCGTGTCGACGCACACGCTGCGCTATTACGAGCAGGCCGGTCTGCTGAGGTCGATCTCGCGCACGCCGGCGGGGCACCGGCTGTACGCGCCCGCCGATCTCGACTGGCTGCGTTTCGTGATGCGGCTGAAGGCGACCGGGATGCCGATCGCCGGGATGCAGGCGTTCGCCGAGCTGCGCGCGCAAGGCGATGCGACGTTCGGCGAGCGGCGCGCGCTCCTCGCCGCGCATCGCGACGCGGTGCGTGCGCAGATCGACGCGCTGCAGACGAACCTCGACGCGATCGTCGATAAGATCGCGTATTACGAGCGGGCCGAGCGCGACGCGATTCGACAGACAGGGCAGACGACTCAACCTCAACCGGACAAGGACGAACGATGGAACCACGAATCGCAGAAGACCGCTACGCGCGCGGCTGGAACACGCTGAAGGAAATCGACGGCGAAGTCGGCGAGCGCGTCGTCGCGGCGCTTGCGCCGATCGCGCCGGACTTCGGGCGGCTGCTCGTCGAGTTCGGTTTCGGCGACATCTACAGCCGGCCGCAGCTCGACCTGAAGTCGCGCGAGATCGCGACGATCGCGTCGCTCGCGACGCTCGGCCACGCGCAGCCGCAACTGAAGGTGCATATCGAGGCGGCGCTGAACGTCGGCTGCACGCGTGACGAGATCGTCGAGGTGTTCATGCAGATGGCCTTGTACGCGGGCTTTCCGGCCGCGCTCAATGCGCTCTTCGCCGCGCGCGACGTGTTCGAGCAGCGCGACGCCGCGCATGCGTGACGAAGCCGTCGCGTGCGGCGGCTTCGCGCGCGGGCGGCGCGCTCACACGCGATGCGGCGCGACGATGCGGTATTTCGCGATGCGCCGGTAGAGCGTCGCGCGCGAGATGCCGAGTGCGCGCGCAGCCGCGTCGGGCCGCCAGCGATGCGCGGTGAGCGCGGCGACGATGCGGCTGCGCTCGTCGGTTGCGCCGGTTGCACTGGCCGCGCCGCCGTGCGCGGCGCGCGCGGCGTTCGCGGGCGCCGCGTCGCCCAGTTGCGCGGCGAGCCCGCCGGGCAGATGGCGCAGCTCGACGCGCGCCGAGTCGCACACCGCGCACGCATAGCGCAGCGCGTGGCGCAACTGGCGGATGTTGCCAGGCCACGCGAACGCGCGGAGCCGCTCGACGAGCGCGGCGTCGAGCGTCAGCACGTGGCCTGCCGCCTGCGCTTCCTCGCCGAACACCGCATCGACGATCTCGCGAATGTCCGCGCGCTCGCGCAGCGGCGGCAGCTCGAACACCGCGCCGCTCAGCCGGTAGTACAGATCTTCCCGAAAGCCGCCGTCGGCGACCATCCGCGCGAGATCGCGGTGCGTGGCGCAGATGACGTCGATGTCGACGCGTACCGGCGCGTCGCTGCCGAGCGGCACGACTTCGCGATCCGCGAGCACGCGCAGCAGGCGCGTCTGCAGCGCGAGCGGCATGTCGCCGATCTCGTCGAGGAACAGCGTGCCGCCGTCGGCGAGCGCGATCTTGCCGCGCGCGCCCTGGCGGCGCGCACCGGTGAACGCGCCCGCCGCATAGCCGAACAGCTCGCTTTCGATCAGCGCCTCGGGCAGCGCGCCGCAGTTGACGGCGACGAACGGCCGCGCGCGGCGCGCGCCCGCATCGTGCACCGCGCGCGCGAACACTTCCTTGCCCACGCCCGTCTCGCCGAGCACGAGAATCGGCAGCCGTCTGCTCGCGACGCGCAGCGCGACTTCCGCGTGGCGCGCGATGCGCGGGTCCGCGCTGCGCAGGAACGGCGTCAGCGCGCCGACGCTGCGCGCGGCGGCATCGGATGCGCGGTGCGCCGCGCGGCCCGCGTCGCGCGGCGCGTGCGCGAGCGGCGCGCGGATGCGCGCGTGCAGCGTCGCGCCGGTGGCGCGCAGCCGCAGCGCGACGACTGCATCGATGCGGCCCGCGTCGCGCAACGGCAGATCGACCGTGTCGAAGATCTCGTCGATGTGGCGCGGATGGGCGAGCTCGGGCAGCGCGTCGCGCGCCGGACGATTCGCGGCGACGACGTTGCCGCATTCGTCGAACGCGATCAGCCATTCCGGCTGCGCTTCGACGAAATGGCGGCTCGGATGTCCGAACAGCACCCAGTGCTGCGCGGTGCGATGCAGGAAGTAGCCGTTCTCGATCAGCGTCGCGCTCTGCCGCACGAGCTGGAAGACGAGCCGCTGGCTGTCACGGTTGTCGGGCGACTGCACGGCGGACGCGTCGAGCACGCCGATCAGCTCGCCCGTCGGCGCGAAGATGGGCGCCGCGCTGCAGGTGAGCGTCGTGAACGCCGCGCGGAAATGATCGGTCTTGTGCACGGTGATCGGCGCGAGATCGGCGAGCACGTTCGCGACGCCGCACGTGCCTTCCTCGCTCTCGGACCAGCACGAGCCGATGTGCAGCCCCGCGTGGCGAAAGTCGCCGCGCCGCTCGCGGTCGATCCGGTAGTCGATCGTTACGCCGTGCGCATCCGTCAGCATCACGCAGTAGTCGGCGACGCGGATCATCTCGTGCAGCCGCGTCAGGCACTGGCCGGACGCGCGCAGGAACGCCTCCTCCCTGTCGCGCACTTCGCGCAATTCCGCCGCGGTCAGCACGCGCGGGCCGATCGTCGACGCGGGGTCGAGCCGGTAGCGCTCGAACGAGCGCTGCCAGGACGACGCGAGGCGCGGCGAATCGGCGGGCGCGGGCAGGCGGCCTTCGAGCGCGCCGCGCACGCGGTCCGCGTGCCGGGTCTGGGAAGCGGCGTAAGGCATGATCGGCTGACTCTTCGCGGCAGGGATGTCGACGTTTTGTAGCACATCCGGTTCGCGCGATCACCCTGCATTGCAGCACGGCAAACGGTTGAGACAATTGTCTCAGCGCGCGTCTCACGCGCGTGAGACGCGCGCCGATGCCCGCGCGGCGGGCCGCGCGCGGCAGTCGAGGCGAGGCGTCGCAGCGGTCGCAGGGACGTGGAGGCGAGACGCGTCGCACGAGTCGCCCCCGGCGCGCGCATCGCCGCGCATCGCCAGATCGGCCGCGCCGCCGCGCGCGGCGGCGCGCTCGCGCCGATCGTCAGGTCTGCTGCGCAATGTGGCATGCCGCTTGCAGAGATCACGGGCAAGCACGGTGCGTCCGCACCGCCGATGAAAAACAGTTCGCGCTTGACGCTGCGAACAGGAGACAAGCCCGTGACCTCGCCCGTTACCGTCGGCGTGATCGCGAACCCCGCGTCGGGGCGCGACATCCGTCGTCTCACGACGCACGCGTCGGTTTTTCCGACCGCCGAGAAGGCGAACATGGTCGTGCGCCTGTTCGCGGGCCTCGGCGCGCTCGGCGTCGAGCGCGTGCTCGCGCTGCGCGACAAGACGGGCATCGCGACGCTGATCCTGCGCGCGCTCGACACGCACGCGGCCGTCGAGCGGCGCACGCGCTGGCCCGCCGTCGAATTCGTCGATCTGCCGATCACCGACAGCGTCGCGGACACGCATGCGGGCGCCGCCTACATGCGCCGCGCCGAAGTCGCGCTGATCGCGGTGCTGGGCGGCGACGGCACGCATCGCGCGGTGGCCGCGCATTGCGGCGACACGCCGCTGCTCACGCTGTCGACCGGCACGAACAACGCGTTTCCCGATCTGCGCGAGGCGACCGTCGCGGGGCTCGCGGGCGCGCTCGTCGCGACGGGCGCGGTGCCGCCCGACGTCGCGCTCGCGCGCAACAAGCGGCTCGTCGTGCGCTGCGTCGCGGGGCCGGACCGCGGCCGCGAGGAGATCGCGCTCGTCGACGTGTGCGCGGCGCGGCAGCGCTTCATCGGCGCGCGCGCGATCTCGGCGCCGGAGGACATCGACGCGCTGTACCTGACGTTCGCGCAGCCGCACGGCATCGGCCTGTCCGCGTTGGGCGGCGCGTGGGCGCCGATCGAGCGGCGCGCGCCGCACGGGCTCGCGATGCGCTTCGCGCGCCCCGGCGAGCGCGGCGGCACGCCGCTCGTCGCGCCGATCGCGCCAGGCCGGATCGAGCGCGTCGTGATGCGCGGCTGCGAGCGGCTCGACGCGAACGCGTGGACGCCGATCGAACTCGAGCAAGGCACGCTCGCGTTCGACGGCGAACGCGAAATCGAAGTCGCGCGCGGCGAGCGCTACGAGATCGCGCTCGACTGGCGCGGCCCGCTCACGGTCGACGTCGAGCGCACGCTGCGCCATGCGGCGTCGCATCGCGCGCTCGGCGACGCCTATCCCGGCGACGCATTTCCGTATCCCGCCGCCGACTGAGCGGCGCATCCACCATTCCAACCGAGAAGGAGACAAGAAGCATGACGACACCACTGGAAGGACAGGTCGCCGTGGTCACGGGCGGCGCGCGCGGCATCGGCCGCGGCATCGCGCTCGCGCTCGCCGCGGCCGGCGCGGACATCCTGCTCGCCGATCTGCTCGCCGACGCGCTCGACGCCACCGCGCGCGACGTGCGCGCGCTCGGCCGGCGCGCGGTGGCGCTCGAGGTCGACGTGACGCAGCAGGCGCAGGTCGACGCGATGATCGCGCATGCGCTCGACGCGCTCGGCGGGCTCGACATCGTCGTCAACTGCGCGGGCGTGATCGGCATCCGGCCCGTCGCCGAGCTCACCGAGCGCGACTGGGATTTCGTGATGGACGTCAACGCGAAGGGCACGTTCCTCGGCTGCCGCGCGGCGCTGCCGCATCTGAAGGCGCAAGGGCGCGGCCGGATCATCAACGTCGCGTCGATCGCGGGCAAGGAGGGCTTTGCGAATCTCGCGCACTACAGCGCATCGAAGTTCGCGGTTGTCGGCTTCACGAATGCGCTCGCGAAGGAGCTCGCGCGCGACGGCGTGACCGTCAACGCGATCTGCCCCGGCATCGTGCGCACGTACATGTGGGAGCGGCTGTCCGACGAATGGAAGCAGGCGGGCGAGACGGTCGAGGAGTCGTGGCAGCGCCATCAATTGACGCTGATTCCGCAGGGCCGCGCGCAGACGCCCGAGGACATGGGCCGGCTCGCGGTGTTCTTCGCGACGATGGACAACGTGACCGGGCAGGCGGTGAACGTCGACGGCGGCTTCACGTTTCATTGAGCGCGTCGAGGCCCGCGCATTCGGCGCCGCTCGATTTTGCGACGGCGCGCCGCGACGGCGCGAGCCGTCGTCCCGCCGCCTCGCGGCACAGGCCGCGGCGCGGCTTCAACGATAACCCATCCAGGAGACAGACATGTCCGTTTCGAATCAGCTCGGCAGCGATCGGCTGCTGCACGCGTATCGCCTGATGCGCACGATTCGCGAATTCGAAGAGCGCCTGCACGTCGAGTTCGCGACGGGCGAGATACCCGGCTTCGTGCATCTGTATGCGGGCGAGGAGGCGTCCGCGGTTGGCGCGATGCTTCATCTGAACGACGTCGACTACGTCGCGACGACGCACCGCGGCCACGGCCACTGCATCGCGAAGGGCGTCGACGTGCACGGCATGATGGCCGAGATCTACGGCCGCAGGACGGGCGTGTGCCGCGGCAAGGGCGGCTCGATGCACATCGCCGATCTGGCGAAGGGGATGCTCGGCGCGAACGGGATCGTCGGCGCGGGCGGCCCGCTCGTCTGCGGCGCGGCGCTCGCCGCGAAGCTGCGCGGCACGGGCGGCGTCGGCGTGTGCTTCTTCGGCGACGGCGCGTCGAACCAGGGCGTCATCTTCGAATCGATGAATCTCGCGTCGGTGTGGCGGCTGCCCGCGATCTTCGTCGCGGAGAACAACGGCTACGCGGAGGCGACCGCATCGAGCTGGTCGGTCGCGACCGACAACATCGCCGATCGCGCGAACGGCTTCGGGATGCCCGGCGTGATCGTCGACGGCTTCGATTTCTTCGCGGTGCACGAGGCGCTCGGCGAGGCGGTCGAGCGCGCGCGCGGCGGCGGCGGGCCGACGCTCGTCGAAGTGAAGTTCTCGCGCTACTTCGGCCACTTCGAGGGCGACGCGCAGACCTATCGCGCGCCGGGCGAAGTGCAGAAGCTGCGCGACGAGAAGGATTGCCTGAAGCGCTTCGAGGAGCGCGTCGTGCGCGCGGAAGCGCTCGCGCGCGAGGATCTGCGCGCGGTCGACGCGGCGGTCGCGGAACTGATCGACGACGCGCTCGCGCAAGCGAAGGCCGCGCCGCTGCCCGACGCGGCCGATCTGCTCACGGACGTCTACGTGTCGTACCCGTGAACGCGCGATGCGCGGCGAGCCGACATCGAACAACACTCAGGAGACAGACATGGCACGGAAAATCAGCTATTCGCAGGCGATCAACGAAGCGCTCGCGCAGGAGATGGCGCGCGACGCGAGCGTGATCGTGATGGGCGAGGACAACGCGGGCGGCGCGGGCGCGCCGGGCGAGGACGACGCCTGGGGCGGCGTGCTCGGCGTGACGAAGGGGCTTTATCACAAGTTTCCGGGGCGCGTGCTCGACACGCCGCTGTCGGAGGGCGGCTTCATCGGCGCGGCGGTCGGCGCGGCCGCGTGCGGGATGCGGCCCGTCGCGGAACTGATGTTCATCGACTTCATGGGCGTGTGCTTCGACCAGATCTTCAACCAGGCGGCGAAGTTCCGCTACATGTTCGGCGGCAAGGCGGTCACGCCCGTCGTGATTCGCACGATGATGGGCGCGGGGCTGCGCGCGGCCGCGCAGCATTCGCAGATGCTCACGTCGCTCTTCACGCACATTCCCGGCCTGAAGGTCGTGTGCCCGGCCACGCCGTACGACGCGAAGGGCCTGCTGATCCAGGCGATCCGCGACGACGATCCGGTGATCTTCTGCGAGCACAAGCTGCTGTACAGCCGCGACGGCGACGTGCCGGAGGAGTCCTACGCGATTCCGTTCGGCGAGGCGAGCGTCGTGCGCGACGGCGACGACGCGACGATCGTCACGTACGGGCGGATGGTGCACGTCGCGGCGCAGGCGGCGGACAAGCTCGCGAAGGACGGCGTGCACGCCGACGTGATCGATCTGCGCACGACGTCGCCGCTCGACGAGGAGACGATCCTCGAGAGCGCGGCGCGCACCGGGCGCGTCGTCGTCGTCGACGAGGCGAATCCGCGCTGCTCGATCGCGACCGACATCGCCGCGCTGATCGCGCAGCGCGCGTTCAGATCGCTGCAGGCGCCGATCGAGCTCGTCACCGCGCCGCACACGCCGGTGCCGTTCGCGAGTGTGCTCGAGGAGCTGTACATCCCGTCGTCCGATGCGATTGCGCAAGCCGTGCTGAAAACGAGGAGCTGACACGATGTCGATTCACATGATCACGATGCCCAAGTGGGGGCTATCGATGGAGCAGGGGCAGGTCAACGGCTGGCTGAAGGCGATCGGCGAGCGGGTCGCGAAAGGCGACGAGCTTGTCGACGTCGAGACCGACAAGATCTCGTCGGGCGTCGAATGCGCGTTCGACGGCACGCTGCGCCGGCAGCTCGCGCAGGCGGGCGAGACGCTGCCCGTCGGCGCGCTGCTCGGCGTCGTCGCGGCGCAGGACGCGAGCGATGCGGACATCGATGCGGCCGTCGCCGCGTTCCAGCGCGATTTCGTGCCGGACGCCGCCGCGGACGGCGACGCGGGACCGCAGCCGGAGAAGGCGCGGATCGGCGGGCGCACGCTGCGTTTCCTGCGGCTCGGCGACGGCGGCGGCACGCCCGCCGTGCTGATCCACGGCTTCGGCGGCGACCTGAACAACTGGCTCTTCAACCACGCGGCGCTCGCCGCGCGCCGGCCGGTGTGGGCGCTCGATCTGCCGGGGCACGGCGAGTCGGGCAAGGCGGTCGAGACGGGCGGGCTCGACGAGCTCGCGGACGCGGTGCTCGCGCTGCTCGATGCACGCGGCGTCGAGCGCGCGCATCTCGTCGGCCATTCGATGGGCGGCGCGGTCGCGATGACGGCGGCCGAGCGCGCGCCCGCGCGCGTTGCGTCGCTCACGCTGATCGCGAGCGCGGGGCTCGGCAGCGAGATCGACCGCGACTACATCGACGGCTTCGTCGCCGCCACGAGCCGCAACACGCTGAGACCGCACCTGACGAAGCTCTTCGCCGACGGCTCGCTCGTCACGCGGCAGCTCGTCGAGGACCTCGTCCGGTACAAGCGGCTCGAGGGCGTCGACGCCGCGCTGCGCAAGATCGCCGGCGCGGCGTTCGACGGCGCCGCGCAGCGCCGCGTGTTCCGCGAGCGCATCGCGTCGCTCGCGCCGCGCACGCTCGTGATCTGGGGCGAGGCGGACCAGGTGATCCCCGCGCATCATGCGCGCGGTTTGCCGGACGGCGTGCGCGCCGAGGTGCTGGCGGGGCGCGGCCACATGGTGCAGATGGAGGCGGCGGCCGACGTGAACCGCCTGGTCGACGCGTTCCTCGGAGACTGACGATGGCGCGCCGCGCCCGAACCGGCCGCCGCCGTCGAATCGATGGGCGCGGCGGCGGGCCGGGCGCGCGGGCCTCGTCGAAGCGCTTTGCGCCGAGCGCGCGCGCGACGAGCATCGACGACGCGACGCCGATCGACAGCGGCGTCATGTACAGCACCGCGCCGACGTTGCCGGCGATCTGGTGGCCGCCGAGCGCCGGCATGCCGAGGCCGCCGAAAATGAACCAGACGTTGAGCGGCACCTTGACGACGATCCGGCGGATGTCGCCGAACATCGGTCAGCGGGCTTTGCGGGGCGCGCGGCGCTTGACGGGCGTCTTCGGGCGCTCGATCCGCTCGTACAGGCGGAAGCGCTCGTCGCGGTCGGCGACGCGGCGGCCTTCCCACACGAGACGCCACACGTATTGCGAGATCGAGCTCGGCTCGCCGAAGTCCGCGCGATCCTGGCGCAGGATCACGTCGCAGTCGTCGGTGAACGAGAAATGCATGTCGCCGAAATACGCGAACGTCGCGATCTGCGCGTCGCCGAGCCGCACGGGCGAGATGCATTCGTAGTCGGAGGGCAGGTGCGCGGCGATCTGCTGCGCGACGTCGCGATAGGTCCGGCTGTAATTGACGATCGGCAGCCACAGCGTCATCAGCAGCACCCACATCAGCGTCGTGCCGGCGCTCGACAGCACGACGCTGCGCCACAGCACCTTCGGCTGACGCGAGATGCGCCAGCGCACGAGCATCAGCCAGCATGCGGTCGCCGCGAGCGCGCAGACGAACGACAGCACCTTGAAGTGCGGCTCGTAGCCCGGCACGAGGCGCCCGAGGTTGCGCGCGAGCGGGTGCGGGAAGCCCGTCAGCGATGCGAGCCACACGAGCCACACGAACGTGCCGAGGATCGTGAAGCTCAGCACCGCGAACCAGTCGATCGCGTTGATCGCGCCGCGCTTGAGCGTCGGCAGCGCGAACGTCGCGACGACGGCAAGGGCGGGCAGCAGCAGCATGTACATCCGGTTCGTTTGCTGGCTCTGCAGGATCACGAGCACGAGGAGCGGCACGACGACCGACAGCGGAATCGCGATGTGCGGCCGGCGGCGCAGCCCCGCCCAACTGACCCACGCCCAGATCGCGAGCGGCCACGCGGGCCACGTGAAGAGCGGCAGGTTCTTGGCCGCGTACGCGAGCACCGTCGTCGGCGGGCCGGAGAAGCGCGTGAGGCTGCCGTGCAGCCATTGGTTGAAGAACCAGCTCGCGTCGTCGGGGAACGCGACGTGCGCGGCGAGCGGCCAGATCGCGAACACGGCGACGGCGAGCGGCAGCCCGATCGCCGGCACCTGAACGCAGCGGATCTCCGGCGTGACGAGATAGAGCGCGAGCGTGCCGACCGCGAGCGCGGCGACGAGCACCGGGTTGCCCGACAGCGCGACGAGGCCGAGCGCGAGGCCCCACCAGAGCGCGCCTTGCACCGGCTTGTCGATCACGCGCACGAGCCCGTAGACGAACATCGCGATCCACGCGAACTGCGCGAGTTGCGGCGTCGTCTCGTGGCCGCGCTCGGCGAGGCCGAAGCACGCGAGCAGGATGAGGAGCGCGCCGTCGGCGAGCGTGCGCCCGTAGTCGCGCGGCTCGGGCTCGCCGCCGAACGCGTACTTGAACGGCTGGATCTCGGCGCGCCGGCCGAGCAGGTAGGCGGCGTACCAGACGAACGCGGACGCGACGCAGAACAGCACGCCCGTGTAGACGCGCGACGCGTTGCTCGCGTCGACCCACGGCAGCGCGCGGATCGCGAGGCTGCCGAGCCAGTAGCCGAGCGGCCCGTCGGACGTGACGAACTTGCCGACGAGATTCGGCAGCAGCCAGTCGTGCAGGCCGCCCTGGGCCATCGTCCACATCACGCCGAAGCCCGCCGCGTCCTCGTTCTTCCACGGATCGCGGCCGAACAGCCCGAACGCCGCATAGACGATGCAGAGCGTGAGCAGTAGCCAGCGCGGCAGCGCGCGGGTGGCGGAAGCGGTAAGGCGAACGACAGGCTTCATGCAGATGGGGGCAAGAGGATGAGCGGCATGCCGACGCGCGAGCGGCGGGCGGTTCGGGCATCCGGCATTGTAGACGCGCCGGGCGGCGCGCGTCAGCGAACCGGAAGGCCCGCGCGGCGCCCGGCGGCGACGCGGGATCGGCAGGGACAAAAAAAGGCAGCCCAAGCTGCCTTTTTTTGCGGGAACCGGCCCGGCGCGACGCCGGGTGCCGTGCGGGCGCGAAGCTTACTTCGCGGCCTTGCCGCTGGCGCGTGCGCCGAACTTGTTCTTGAACTTCTCGACACGGCCCGCCGTATCCATGATCTTTTGCTGGCCGGTGTAGAACGAGTGCGATTCCGACGACACTTCGACCTTCGCGAGCGGGTAGGTCTTGCCGTCGAGTTCGATGGTTTCGCGCGTCTGGATCGTCGAGCGCGTGATGAACTTGAAGCCGTTCGACATGTCTTGGAAGACGACTTCGCGATAATCCGGGTGAATGCCTTGTTTCATGGTTTTTCCTGTGTGAGAGCGGTAGCCAGCCCGCCGCTTGCGCATCGTGGCGCGAAAGCCCGGCGCGAGCCACTTGCCTAAGGTCGAAAGCTCGCGATTATGCCAGAAAATCAGACGCTTGGCGAATTTTTCGTCAGACGTGCGCGACGAGGCGCGAGAGACACCCCGTTTGCGCCGGGTCCTGCCGGTAGTAACGGGCGAGCAGCCGGTACAGCTCCGGAAATTCGGCCTCGAACGGGCGCGGCTTGACGAAGAGCGCCTCGCTGCAGACCGCGAAGAATTCCGACGGGTGGTCGGCCGCGTACGGATCGATCAGCGAGTCGCGCTCGAAGCGCGCCCACGCGCGGTCCGGCACCGCGTCGACGCGGTCGCAGAACTGATCGTAAGCATGGTCGAACACGTCGGCCCAGCGCTCGGCGTCGAGCTCCGGCGCATGCCAGCGGCGAAAAAGGGGCGGATGACCGTCGGCCGCGCCGCTCATCATGTCGATCTTGTGCGCGAATTCGTGGATCACGACGTTGTACGCGTCCGAGCCGTCCGACATCTGCACGTCCTCCCACGAGAGGATCACCGGCCCGCCTTCCCATGCTTCGCCGCTCGCGTCGTGCTCGACCTCGTGCACGACGCCGTCCTCGTCCTCGACCGTCTTGCGGATCACGAATTCACCCGGGTAGACGACGATGCCGACCCAGCCGCGATACAGGTCGAGGCCGAGGTTCAGCACGGGCACGCACGCCTGCGCGGCGATGCCGACGACGATCGCGTCGGTGAGCTCGAGCCCGTGCGCGGTCGAGAACGACTTCTGCGCGAGAAAGAGGCTCGTCGTTTCGCGCAGCCGTGCGCGGTCTTCGCCGGACAGGTACGACAGGAACGGCAGGCGCTCGAGCGTCTCGCGCCACAGCGCGTCGGGAATCGGATGCGAGCGCAGTGCGCGATTGCGGCGGCGCGCGTCGAGCCATTGGTTGAGCTTGGAGAGCATCGAGGCGGAAAGGGCGTGAAGCGACAGGCGCTAAACGTACCTCAATCGATCTCTTTTTGCCAGGCGGCGAAGAGGCCGCCGCAGATCGCGACGCCCGCGAGGAAGTAGAAGCCGTCGAGCGACGCAAGGAACGACGCCTGTTGCGCGATCGTGCGGCTCACGGTGACGAGCGCGAGCGCATGCGCGTCGGAGAGCGCGTGGCCCGCGGCCGCAAAGCCGCGCGCGAGTGTGTCGACGGTCTGCTGGAACAGCGGATTGTAGACGTTCGCCTGCTCGACGAGCCGCGTCTCGTGCACGGCGAGCCGATGCCGCTCGACGATGATGACGGACGCGGTCGCGAACGAAATCGTCAGTTGCCGGACGATGTTCTTCAGCCGGTAGCCGTGCGAATACTCATCGATCGCGAACACGCGGAACGTCAGGTTCGCGACGGGCAGCACGATGAAGAGGAGCAGCAGCCCGCGCATCAGGAGCGGCGCGACGAGTGCCGCCTCGCCGGCATCGGGCGACATCCGCGTCATCCACAGCGCGGCGAACGCGGCGAGCGCGAAGCCGGGCACGATGATCCATTTCTTGTGCGTGAGGCGCTTCGCGTAGCGCAGATAGACGAAAAGCGCGCTCGCGGAGATCAGCGACATCGTGCCGACGAGCCGCCCCGAGTTCTCGACCGGATAGCCGAGCCCGGTTTCGAGAAAGCGGGAGATCAGATAGCTGTAGCCCGTCGTCTCGTAGTAATAGAACATGTAGAGCAGCAGGCCGACCTGGAACGTGCGCTCGCGAAACGCGTGCAGCCGCACGAGCGGCGCCGGATGATGCCACTGGTGATGGCCGAACCACGCAAGCGCCGCGAGGCCGCCGACGGCGAGCAGCACGAGCTGCGGCGAGCCGGCGAAGAGCTGGAAGCGCACCTGCTGCATCACGATCTGCAGCGCGCCCTGCGCGAGCGCGAAGATCACATATGGCCAGAAGTGCGCGCCGCCGCGCTCGTCGGGCGGCGTGTGGCCGGAATCGGGCAGCGCGACGAACGCGAGCGCCGCGAACAGGATGCCCGCCGGCACCGTGCACGCGAACAGCGCGCGCCACGTGAAATGCGCGACGAGCAGGCCGCCCGCGATCGGCGCGAGCGCGCTGCCGAGTAGCAGCATGATGAGGAATGCGCGCGTCGCGGGCGGGCGATCCTTCGGCGCGAAGCTGACCTGGATCAGGATCCGGCACGCGCCCATCATCGGGCCGATGAAGTAGCCCTGGAAGCCGCGCGCGAACGCGAGTTGCAGCGACGTGTCGGCGAGCGCCGCGGCGGCCGCGCCGAGCGAGAACATCAGCATGCAGCCGGCGACGTAGCGCCGGTGCCCGAGCCGGTCGACCCACCATTGCTGCTGCAGGATGCCGAGCACGGCCGTCACCGCGTACGCGCTCGACGCCCACACGAGCTCGTCCGGCGACGCGTTGATGCCGCCCGCGATATAGCTTGCGAAGAACGAGAACGTCGCGTTGTCGAAGTAGTCGAGGCCGGTGACGATCGCGAGCACCCACGGAAAGAAATCTCCGCGCAGATTGGCGGCGTTCCATAGCGGCGGCCGGCCCGGCGTCGCGTTCATGCGCCGGGCCCGCCGGTCTTGCGGATCTCGCGGGTCTTGCGGGTCTTGCCGCCGCGCGCGGCGGCGCGGCGCTGCGCGATCAGCTCGTCGGGGTTTTCGCCGGCGAGCCGGCGCTCGACGTAGTCGATATCGTGCTGCAGCTCCTTCTTCAGCGCGCGCACTTCCTTCAGTTCGCGCTGCGCGGCGGCGATGCGCGCATCGAGCGTCGCGATCTGCTGCGACAGATCCGCGTGGATATCGCGCAGCGACGCGTCCGAATAGCGCCGCCGTCCGTCGCCCGCCGGCTCGAGCGGGCGCTTGAGCATCTCGGTGATGCCGTGCAGCGAGAACCCGATCGCGCGCAGCCGCAGGATGCGCTCGAAGCGCTCGAGGTCTGCGGCGTCGTACAGCCGATAGCGGCCTTCGCTGCGCGACGGCGTGACGAGCCCGCGCTCCTCGTAGTACTTGAGCGTGCGCGGCGTCACGCCGAGCCGCTCGGCGGCGTCGCGCACGGTCAGAAGCAGGGTGGGCGGGGCGTCGCTCATGGCGCGGAATTCTCCGGATGACGAAGGATCGATGTCCGCGATTATAGATCAACGTGTACGTTCACGTACAAGTTTGCCGATAAAAAAAACCGCCCGGGGAAGCGGGCGGTTTTTCGCGCTGCAGGGCGTGCGGCCGGGAATCAGCCGCCGCGGCGCATCAGATCGAAGAACTCGGCGTTGTTCTTCGTCTGGCGGATCTTGTCGAGCAGGAATTCCATCGCCTCGACTTCGTCCATGTCATGGATGAACTTGCGCAGTACCCAGATCTTCTGAAGGATCTCGGGCTTGATCAGCATTTCCTCGCGGCGCGTGCCCGACTTGTTCAGGTTGATCGACGGATACACGCGCTTTTCCGCGAGACGGCGCTCGAGGTGCACTTCCATGTTGCCCGTGCCCTTGAACTCTTCGTAGATCACGTCGTCCATGCGGCTGCCGGTTTCGATCAGCGCGGTGCCGATGATCGTGAGCGAGCCGCCTTCCTCGATGTTGCGCGCCGCGCCGAAGAAGCGCTTCGGGCGCTGCAGCGCGTTCGCGTCGACGCCGCCCGTCAGCACCTTGCCCGACGCCGGGATCACGGTGTTGTACGCGCGCGCGAGGCGGGTGATCGAATCGAGCAGGATCACGACGTCGTGCTTCATCTCGACGAGGCGCTTGGCCTTTTCGATCACCATTTCGGCGACCTGCACGTGGCGCGTGGCCGGTTCGTCGAACGTCGACGCGATCACTTCGCCCGCCACCGAGCGCTGCATTTCGGTCACTTCTTCGGGGCGCTCGTCGATCAGCAGTACGAACAGGATCACGTCCGGGTGGTTCTGCTTGATCGCGTGCGCGATGTGCTGGAGCATCACGGTCTTGCCGGACTTCGGCGACGCGACGAGCAGGCCGCGCTGGCCCTTGCCGATCGGCGCGATCATGTCGATGATGCGGCCCGTCACGTTCTCCTCGCCGCGCATCTCGCGCTCGAGCCACAGCGGCTTGTTCGGGTGCAGCGGCGTGAGGTTCTCGAACATGATCTTGTGTTTCGAGGCCTCGGGCGGCTGCCCGTTGACTTTGTCGACCTTCACGAGCGCGAAGTAGCGCTCGCCGTCCTTCGGCGTGCGGACTTCGCCTTCGATCGTGTCGCCGGTGTGCAGGTTGAAGCGGCGGATCTGCGACGGGCTGATATAGATGTCATCCGTGCTCGCGAGGTACGACATTTCAGGCGAGCGCAGGAAGCCGAAGCCGTCGGGCAGCACTTCGAGCGTGCCGTCGCCGAAGATCGTTTCTCCCGTCTTGGCGCGCTTTTTGAGAATGGCGAACATCAACTCCTGCTTGCGCAGGCGGTTCGCGTTTTCGATCTCCAGGCCATTGGCCATTTCGATCAATTCGGAGACGTGCAGAGACTTGAGCTCGGATAAATGCATACGGAGATCCCGCCAGGGAGGAGATGCGACGAAAGATATAGGGAGGAGGGCGAGCGGAAGCGCTCAGAGACTTAAATGCGTCTTATCGACGTTTTTAATTCTAGCATAGGCCGATTCGGGCTTGAGCGACCGATCGGCGGATTTAACGGCGCACGTGTTGCCGGCTGACAACACGTGTGCCGAGGCGCATCTATTTAGAGATGGCTGTCCAGGAACGCGGTGAGCTGCGACTTTGACAGCGCGCCGACCTTCTGCGCGGCGACCGCGCCGTTCTTGAAGAGGATCAGCGTCGGGATGCCGCGCACACCGAACTTCGCGGGCGTCGCCTGGTGGTCGTCGACGTTGATCTTCGCGATCTGCAGCCTGTCGCCGTAGTCCTTCGCGACTTCGTCGAGGATCGGGGCGATCATCTTGCACGGACCGCACCACTCGGCCCAGAAGTCCAGCAGGACCGGCTTGTCGGACTTGACGACGTCCTGCTCGAACGATGCGTCGCTGATGTGTTTGATCTGTTCGCTCATTGGGTCAATACCTCTTTCGGTTCGGGGACTGCCTGCGCCGGCCGCCCATGGGCCTTGCCGGTCGCCGGGGCAGGAAGCTCCGCTCTTGCGAAAAGAAGGGCGTGAGCGCTGCGTACCGCGGCTCGCGGGTCATTCGGGCGTCATATTAGCCTAAATTGCTATCCGCTGTTGACGGCGATAGTAGTCGTCATGCGAACAGGGATGTGATGCGGTTTCGGGCTTGCCGCCCGAGTGCGTCCCGCGTGTGTGTCAAATGGGAGCGGCGTCGCGAATTGCAAGGGGCGGGCGACGCCGCGCGATTTGTCGTCTCGTATGCGAATAACGGTCGCGCGGCGCGCCAAGCGATGCTAGAATGCGCCGTGACGGGCCTCCTCGCATGGTGGGGCGGTCAACCTGGTCAGGTCGGGAACGAAGCAGCCACAGCCGTTTTCCGCCAGTGCCGAGGGTCGGGCTCGTCACCTTCCGCTTGCTTCACCCGCATTCCGCCGCTCGCGTTCTTCCGTTTTCTCTCCCTTTTTCTTCGCTTCCCTGATCGGCTCGATATGCGCGTGCTTCGCGGCGTTCAACCTGTCGGCGCGGCGCAGCGTTGCTGATACAATTTCCCGATGACCTATCAAGTTCTCGCACGCAAGTGGCGTCCGAAGGATTTCGCTTCGCTCGTCGGCCAGGAGCACGTCGTCAGGGCGCTCACGCACGCGCTCGACGGCGGGCGTTTGCATCACGCCTATTTATTCACGGGCACGCGCGGCGTCGGCAAGACGACGCTGTCGCGCATCTTCGCGAAGGCGCTCAATTGCGAGACGGGCGTCACGTCGCAGCCGTGCGGCGTGTGCCGCGCGTGTCGCGAGATCGATGAAGGGCGCTTCGTCGACTACGTCGAAATGGACGCGGCGAGCAATCGCGGCGTCGACGAAATGGCCGCGCTGCTCGAGCGCGCGGTGTACGCGCCTGTCGATGCGCGCTTCAAGGTCTACATGATCGACGAAGTGCACATGCTGACGAACCACGCGTTCAACGCGATGCTGAAAACGCTCGAAGAGCCGCCGCCGCACGTCAAGTTCATCCTCGCGACGACCGACCCGCAAAAGATTCCCGTCACCGTGCTGTCGCGCTGCCTGCAGTTCAATCTGAAGCAGATGCCGTCCGGGCACATCGTGTCGCACCTCGAGCGGATTCTCGGCGAGGAGCGGATCGCGTTCGAGCCGCAGGCGCTGCGTCTTCTCGCGCGCGCGGCGCAGGGCAGCATGCGCGATGCGCTGTCGCTGACCGATCAGGCGATCGCGTATTCGGCGAACGAAGTGACCGAAACCGCTGTATCCGGCATGCTCGGCACGCTCGACCAGACCTACATGGTGCGGCTACTCGACGCGCTCGCCGCCGCCGACGGTCCGCAGATTCTCGCCGTCGCCGACGAGATGGCGCTGCGCAGCCTGTCGTTCTCGGCCGCGCTGCAGGATCTCGCGAGCCTGCTGCACCGGATCGCGTGGGCGCAGTTCGCGCCCGCGTCGGTGCTCGACGAATGGCCGGAAGCGGCCGATCTGCGCCGCTTCGCCGAGCTGCTGAGCCCGGAGCAGGTGCAGCTCTATTATCAGATCGCGACGCTCGGGCGCGGCGAGCTCGGCCTCGCGCCCGACGAATACGCGGGCTTCACGATGACGCTGCTGCGAATGCTGGCGTTCGAGCCGGCGACGACGGGCGGCGGCGCGCCGGGCGGCGGGTTGCCCGCTCAGGCGGCCGGCGCCGCGCCGAAGTCGGGCGCGCGCGCGACGGCTGCCGTCGGCGCGGCGGCGCCCGCAGTTGCTGCGGCGGCGCAAACGTCAAGGGCGGCCGGCGCGCGTGCGGCAACGCGCGCCGAGACGCCGTCGCCCGCGCAAGCGGCGCCGGCGACGGCCGAGCGGGGCGGAGACGCGTCCGAGAACGCGCGCGTGCCGGCCGACGCACACCCCGGCGAGCACGAGCGCGACGCGCGGCCGCATGCCGGCGCGCCGCGCGCCGACTTGAGCGCATCATCGGGCACGCAGTCGGACGCTGCGTCCGAATCCGCGCCGCGCGCGGCCGAGTCGTCCGAATCGACGCCCGCCGTCGTGTCCGCAGCGCCCGCCGTACCCGAGTCAGCCACGCCGGTCGCCGCGTCATCGACTGAGGCAGCGACCGAGGCCTCGACTGAGGAAGTCGCCGCAGCGCCCGCGCCCGTCGCGGCAGAATCCCGAGCGCCGGCACCCGCATCCGCTGCCGGCGCACCCGCGCCGCGCGCGACTGGCGCGGCCGCCGCGCTCGACGTGCTGCGCAACGCGGGCATGCGCGTGTCGTCCGATCGTGGCCGCGGCGCAGACGCCGCGCGCCCGGCCGCGCCGGCCACGGCGTCCGCCGCGAAGTCCGCGCCGCGCGTGCAGGTGCCCGTGCCGACGCCGCGCGCCCGCGCGTCGGCCGGCGATGCGCCGCCGGACGGCGCCGCGCGCGCCGAAGCGAGATCCGGGTCTCGCAACGCGCCGCCGCCGTGGGAGGACATACCGCCCGACGATTACGTGCCGTTGTCGATGGACGACGGGTTCATCCCGCCCGACGACGGTTTCGTCCCGGTGTTCGACGGCGGCCCCGACGACGTCCGCGTCGCGCCGAAGCCGGCACCCGCGCCGCCCGTCGACGCGCGTCCGTTGCCGGAGCCGATTCCGCTCGACGCAATCGGCTACGACGGCGAATGGCCGACGCTCGCGGCGAGCCTGCCGCTCAAGGGCGTTGCTTACCAGCTCGCGTTCAACAGCGAACTGACGTCGGCCGGCGGCGGCGCGCTCAAGCTTGCCGTGCCGGTGCCGCAATACGCGGACGCCGCGCAGGTCGCGAAGCTGAAGGCGGCGCTTGCGGATGCGCTCGGCAAGCCGATCGACGTCACGGTCGAGGTCGGGCCGGCGCGCCGCACCGCGGCGGCGATCGCCGCCGCCGAGCGCGCGAAGCGGCAGCGCGAGGCCGAGCAGGAGATGAGCGCCGATCCGTTCGTCCAGCAGTTGCTGCGCGAATTCGGCGCGAGCATCGTCGAAGGCTCGATTCGGCCCGTCGGCCCGGAAACGGGCGCCGCGGACGGCGCCGCGCCGACGCTGCATTGACGCGAGCCGGACGCCGCGCACGCCCGGTTTCCCTATTCACGCGCGGGCGCTAAGATCGCGCCCGTTCGCAATCGATTACGAAGGAGCAAGTCCATGATGAAAGGCCAACTCGCCGGGCTGATGAAGCAGGCCCAGCAGATGCAGGAAAACATGAAGAAGATGCAGGAGCAACTGGCCCTCATCGAAGTGGAAGGCCAGTCGGGCGCGGGGCTCGTCAAGGTGACGATGACCTGCCGCAACGAGGTGCGCCGCGTGTCGATCGATCCGAGCCTGCTCGCCGACGACAAGGACATGCTCGAGGACCTCGTCGCCGCGGCGTTCAACGACGCCGTGCGCAAGGCCGAGGCGACGTCGCAGGAGAAGATGAGCGGGATGACGGCGGGCCTGCCGCTGCCGCCCGGCTTCAAGCTGCCGTTCTGACGATGAACCGTTCGGCCGACGCCGCAAGCGCATGAGCATCAAGCCGCCGTCCGCGCTGTCCGAGCTCGTCGAGGCGCTGCGCGCGCTGCCGGGCGTCGGGCCGAAATCCGCGCAGCGCATCGCGTACCACCTGATGCAGCACGATCGGGAGGGGGCCGAGCGCCTCGGGCGCTCGCTGCTGTTCGCGACCGAGCATCTGCGGCATTGCGAGAAGTGCAACACGTTCACGCAAGCGCCGATCTGCGAGGTCTGCAGCGATCCCGAGCGCGATCCGGCGCTGCTCTGCGTCGTCGAGACGCCCGCCGACCAGATCATGCTGGAGCAGACGATGACCTATCGCGGGCTGTACTTCGTGCTGATGGGGCGCCTGAGCCCGCTCGACGGCATCGGGCCGAAGGAGATCCATTTCGACCGGCTCGTGCGCCGCGCGGCCGACGGCGTCGTGAAGGAGGTCGTGCTCGCGACGAACTTCACGAACGAAGGCGAGGCGACCGCGCACTATCTCGGCCAGACGCTGAAGGCACGTGGCCTTGCCGTCACGCGGCTCGCGCGCGGCGTGCCGGTGGGCGGCGAGCTCGAATACGTCGACGCCGGCACGATCGCCCGCGCGATGCTCGATCGGCGCACGCTCTAGCCGGCCGCGCGGCCCGCTGGCGCCGCGCGTTCCGTTCAACGATCCAAGGAAGCGACATGAGCGCAACCCCCGGCCCGCTCGCGGGCGTCAAGGTGCTCGAACTCGGCACGCTGATCGCCGGCCCGTTCGCCGCGCGCCTGCTCGCCGAGTTCGGCGCGCAAGTCATCAAGATCGAAGATCCGAACGGCGGCGATCCGCTGCGCAAGTGGCGCAAGCTGTATCCGGAGGCGGGCGGCACGTCGCTGTGGTGGGCGGTGCAGGCGCGCAACAAGAAATCGGTGACGATCAACCTGAAGTCCGACGAGGGCAAGGAGATCGTGCGCCGCTTGGCGCGCGACGCCGACATCGTCGTCGAGAACTTCCGCCCCGGCTTGCTCGAGAAACTCGGCCTCGGCTACGACGTGCTGTCGGCCGGCAATCCGGGCCTCGTGATGGTGCGCCTGTCCGGCTACGGGCAGACGGGCCCGTACCGCGACCGTCCCGGCTTCGGCGCGATCGCCGAATCGATGGGCGGGCTGCGCCACATCACGGGCTACCCCGAGCTGCCGCCGCCGCGCATCGGCATTTCGATCGGCGATTCGATCGCGGCGCTGCACGGCGTGATCGGCGCGCTGATGGCGCTGCATCATCGCAACGCGAACGGCGGCGCGGGACAGGTTGTCGACGTCGCGCTGTACGAGGCCGTCTTCAACATGATGGAAAGCGTCGTGCCCGAGTACGGCGTCTACGGGCTCGTGCGCGAGCGCACGGGCGCGTCGCTCCCTGGCATCGTGCCGTCGAACACGTATCCGTGCCGAGATGGCAGCGTCGTGATCGGCGGCAACAGCGATCCGATCTTCAAGCGCCTGATGAAGGCGATCGGGCGCGACGATCTCGCCGACGACCCGGCGCTCGCGCACAACGACGGCCGTGTGCCGCGCACGCAGGAGATCGACGCGGCGCTCGCCGAATGGCTCGCCGGGCGCACGATCGACGACGCGCTCGCGGTGCTGAACGCGGCCGACGTGCCGGCGTCGCGCATCTACAGCGTCGCCGACATGTTCGCCGATCCTCAATTCGTCGCGCGCCAGATGATCCAGCGTTTCAAACTCGCCGACGGCGCGGAGATCCCGCTGCCGAGCGTGACGCCGAAGCTGTCCGACACGCCGGGCGAAACGCGCTGGCTCGGCCCGGCGCTCGGCGAGCACACGGACGAGGTGCTCGGCGCGCTCGGCTACGACGCGCAGGCGATCGCCGCGCTGCGCGAGAAGCGCGCGATCTGAGCGCCGAGGGCCGCGCGGCGTGCGTTTGCGCGCCGTCGCGCGCGGCGCGCGCGGCGCGCCGTGCGGCCCTGGCTGTCGCTCTCGCGCAATCTTTCCTCGGTTACAATCGCCGGATGCGAATACTACTCAGCAACGACGACGGATATCTCGCGCCCGGCCTCGCCGCGCTGTACGAAGCGCTGTGCCCGCTCGCCGAGATCGTCGTGATGGCGCCCGAGCAGAATTGCAGCGGCGCGTCGAACTCGCTCACGCTGTCGCGTCCGCTCTCGGTGTCGCGCTCGGCGGCCACGGGTTTCTACTACGTGAACGGCACGCCGACCGATTCGGTGCACGTCGCGCTGACGGGCATGCTCGACGCGAAGCCGGACCTCGTCGTGTCGGGGATCAACAACGGCCAGAACATGGGCGACGACACGCTGTATTCCGGCACGGTCGCCGCCGCGACGGAAGGCATCATGTTCGGCGTGCCGGCGATCGCGTTCTCGCTCGTTCACAAGGAATGGGCGCACCTCGACGACGCGGCGCGCGTCGCGGCGGAGATCGTGCGTCACTACCTCGACCATCCGCTGCCCGGCCCGCCGCTCCTGAACGTCAATATTCCGAACCTGCCATACGACGAGCTGAAGGGCTGGCGCGTGACGCGGCTCGGCAAGCGCCATCCGTCGCAGCCGGTGATTCGCCAAACCAATCCGCGCGGCGAGCCGATCTACTGGATCGGTGCGACGGGCGACGCGCTCGATGCGAGCGAGGGCACCGATTTTCACGCGGCCGCGTCGGGCTACGTGTCGATCACGCCGCTGCAGCTCGATCTCACGCACACGCAGATGCTCGCAGCCATGCGCGATTGGGCGCGTGCCGGGAGCGGCGCTTCATGAGCGGCGAGCGCGCGAAGCGGTTTCCGCTCGCGCTCGAGGACCTGAAGCGCGAGCCGCGCAAGCCCGAGGGGCGCGCGGCCGAGCGCCAGGCGGCTGGCGACGCCGCCCGCCAGCGCCTCACCGCGGCGGCGGCAGCCGCGCCCGCAGCCGCTTCCCCGATCGTGTCCGGGCGCCGCGCGCCACGCGCGGCCGGCGCGTCGGGTAGCGGCGGGTCCGTTTCGAAATCCGTGCGCGCGAAGCAGCATGCGCCCGCGATGCCCGGCGTCGCGAAGGGCGCGTTGTCCGCCGGCACGAAGAACGGCGACAAGGGCGCTGCGCCGAACGTCGCGTTGAGCAGCGCGCTCGCGCTGACTTCGGAACGGGTGCGCGAGCGCATGGTCGAACGGCTGCTGGCAAACGGCGTGAGCGATCCGCGCGTGCTTGCAGCGATGTCGGCCGTGCCGCGCCACATGTTCGTCGATCCCGGGCTCGCGGCCCAGGCGTACGAGGATGCCGCGCTGCCGATCGGCCATCAGCAGACGATCTCGAAGCCGTCGGTCGTCGCACGAATGATCGAGCTCGCGGCGGCGGGCCGCACGCTCGAGCGCGTGCTCGAAATCGGCACCGGCTGCGGCTATCAGGCCGCGGTGCTGAGCCGCGTCGCGCGCGACGTGTATTCGATCGAACGCGTGAAGCCGCTCTACGAGCGCGCGAAACTGAATTTGCGGCCGCTGCGCGTGCCGAACATCCGCCTGCACTACGGCGACGGACGCGTGGGCCTGCCCGCCGCGGCGCCGTTCGACGCGATCGTGATCGCGGCGGCGGGGCTCGACGTGCCGCGGGCGCTGTTGGAACAATTGGCGATCGGCGGCAGGCTAGTCGCGCCTGTCGGAGAGCAGGCGGGCGAGCAGGTGCTGACGCTCGTGGAGCGTGTCGCACCCGCGCAGTGGCGCGAGTCGCGGCTTGATCGCGTTTTCTTTGTCCCTTTAAAATCCGGAGTGATTTGATACCGATGAGTATGCTGCGCGCGATGCAAAACAATCGTTCGAAGGTTCCGCTCTCGCTCGCTCAGCGCGCGATTTGCATGGCGGCGTTCACGCTGCTCGCCGCGTGCGCGACGCGGCTCGACCAGGCGCCCGTCGTCGACCGTTCCGGCTCGCTCGGCACGACCGCCGCCGCGCAGCCGCCCGCGCCGCTGCCGCCTGCGCCTCCGGGTTACTACCGGGTGAAGCCGGGCGACACGCTTTATCGGATCGCGCTCGAGAACGGCCAGAACTATCGCGACATCGCCGCGTGGAACAACCTGACGAACCCGAACCAGATCGAAGTCGATCAACTGCTGCGCGTGTCGCCGACCGCGGGCGGCGCGACGGCGGCCGCACCGGTCGCGGGCGCCGCGGTCACGCCGCCGCTGTCGAGCGGTCCGTCGAGCGGCTCCGCCGCGGTGCCGCCGATCTATGGCTCCGGTTCCAGCGCGAGCGCCGCGCCGACTGCGCCGGCCACGACCGCGTCGACCGAAACGGGCGCGCTCGCCGCGAGCAGCAACGTGTCGTTTGCGTGGCCGGTGCGCGGCGCGCTGCTCAACACGTTCGACGATTCGAAGAACAAGGGGATCAACATCGGCGGCCCGGCCGGCGAGGCCGTGAAGGCCGCCGCGGATGGCCGCGTGGTATACGCGGGCAACGGGCTGCGAGGCTATGGCAACCTCATTATCATCAAGCACGACGCAACTTATCTCACGGCGTATGCACACAATCGCGCTTTGATGGTAAAAGAGGGGGACGCGGTGACGAAAGGCCAGAAGATCGCAGAGATGGGCAACAGCGATTCCGACCGCGTGATGCTGCATTTCGAGGTTCGCCGGCAGGGTAAACCTGTCGATCCGCTGAAGTATTTGCCGCCTCAATAAACGAGACGACCATGCCGAAATCGAAGCGCCACGATCCGCAAGCCGAGTCTGAGAAGATCAGTCGAGCCACGCAAGCATCGGCGGAGCGAGCTGGCGCTTCGACGGACGAGGACGAAGACGCTGCCGACAGCGAACGCGACTACGAGCCGCGCGACGCGGATTCGGACGATTCGGGCGAAGGGCGCAGCGACGCGGCCGACGCGTCGCCTGATCTGGACGACTTCCGGGCGCTTCTGCAGGCGGAGCTCACCGCCGACACGATCCAGCACTACCTGAACCGCATCAGCGTGAAGCCGCTGCTGACGGTCGAGGAAGAGCAGCGCTATTCGCGGCTCGCGAAGGCGGGCGAATTCGAGGCGCGGCAGGTGATGATCGAGCGCAACCTGCGGCTCGTCGTCAGCATCGCGAAAGGCTATCTGAATCGCGGCGTGCCGCTCCTCGATCTGATCGAAGAGGGCAACCTCGGGCTCATGCACGCGATCGAGAAATTCGATCCGACGCGCGGCTTTCGCTTCTCGACATATGCGACCTGGTGGATCCGCCAGAGCATCGAGCGCGCGATCATGAATCAGGCGCGCACCGTGCGGCTGCCGGTGCACGTGATCCGCGAGCTGAACCAGGTGCTGCGCGCGAAGCGACATCTGGAGAAGAACTCGCTGTCGACGGGCGCGGCGGCCGAGCGCCGCGAGGCGAGCATCGACGACATCGCGTATCTGACCGGCAAGACGGCCGAGGAAGTCACCGACATCCTCGCGCTGAACGAGCACACCGCGTCGCTCGACGCGCCGCTCGATCTCGATCCGGCGAGCAGCCTGCTCGATCTGCTGCCCGACGACCAGAGCCAGTCGCCCGACGCTGAGGTTCAGCACCGCGAACTGGAGACGCTGACGCGCGCGTGGCTGTCGCGCCTGTCCGACAAGCATCGCCACGTGATCGAGCGGCGCTTCGGCCTCAACCATATCGAACCCGCGACGCTCGAGGAGCTTGCCGACGAGATGGGGCTGACCCGCGAACGGGTCCGCCAGATCCAGCAGGAAGCGCTCGTGCGGCTCAAGCGGTTTTTTGCCTCCAACGGCGTGCGCAAGGACGCCGTTCTGTAATTCATCGATGACACCGATTCTGGTTTTTGACATCGAGACGATTCCCGATGTCGACGGCATTCGCCGTCTCGAAGATCTGCCCGCCGACCTCGCCGACGCCGAAGTGGCCGAGCACGCGTTCGCCGCGCGCCGCGAGAAGACGGGCAGCGATTTCCTGCCGCACCATCTGCAACGGATCGCGGCGATCTCGTGCGTGTTCCGCGACAGCAACGGCTTTCGCGTGCGCTCGCTCGGCACGCCGGGCGACCCGGAAGCGACGCTGGTCCAGTCGTTCTTCCGGGTGATCGAGAAGTACACGCCGCAGCTCGTGTCCTGGAACGGCGGCGGCTTCGATCTGCCGGTGCTGCATTACCGCGCGCTCGTGCACGGCGTCGCGGCGCCGCGCTACTGGGACATGGGCGAGGACGATCGCGACTTCAAGTGGAACAATTATCTGTCGCGTTACCACACGCGGCATCTGGACCTGATGGATCTGCTCGCGCTCTACCAGCCGCGCGCGAGCGCGCCGCTCGACGCGCTCGCGAAGCTATGCGGCTTCCCGGGCAAGCTCGGGATGGACGGCAGCCAGGTGTGGACGGCATTCCAGGAGGGGCGAATCGAAGAGATTCGCAATTACTGCGAGACCGACGTCGTGAACACGTACTTGCTGTATTGCCGGTTCCAGCAGATGCGTGGCAGCCTGTCGCCCGCCGAATACGCGGAGGAGATCGTGCTCGTGAAGAACGCGCTCGTGCAGGAGCCGGCGCCGCACTGGGCCGAATACCTCGCCGCGTTCGGCGCGTGACGCGGCGCGCGATGCGCAACGCGTGACGGGGACGTCGCGCTTTCCGTTCATCTCGATCCGCTTGCGCATCGCCCGGCTACGCGTCGCTCAATTCGAGCACGATCGGCTGATGATCCGACGCGCGCACCGCGCCGTCGATCTCGCAGCGTGATATGCGGTGCGCGAGCGTATCGGTGACGAACACGAAATCGCAGGTCATCGGCCCTTCGTGCCATTGCACGGTGTCGTAGACGCCCGCCGTCATCGGTGGCGTCTTGCCCGGATGGCGCGCGAGCCATGCGTCGACGAAGCGCGGCGCGTCCGGAAACGGCGCGAGAAAGCGCCGGTACGCGTCACTGCGATACGCGTTGTTGAAGTCGCCGCAGACGATCGCGTCGGCCGCGCGCGCGGACGGCGCGAAAGGGCCCGTCGGCGTTTCCGGCGGCGCGCTCTCGCGGGCGTGCGCGGCCGCCTCGCGATGCAGGCGCCGCAGCGCATCGACCTGCGCGAGCCGCTGCCGCGCCGAGTAGTACTCGAGATGCGTGACGACGACGCGCAGCGGCCCGAACGGCGCGCGCAGCGTGACTTCGAGCGCGCAGCGCGGCATCGACGGCGCAGCGGCGCTCGCGGGCCACGGCAGCGCGTGGCGCATCGCGCGCTCGACGGGCAGCCGCGTCGCGAGCGCGTTGCCGAATTGCCGGCGCGGCGCGCCCGGCTCGAGCGGCGGCAGATCGACGCCGATCGCGTCGAACACCACGTAAGCTGGCAATAGCGCGCTCAGTTCGGCATACTGATCGCCGGACGGCCCGCCTGGCAGCGCGTGAAAGCCGCGCGTGACTTCCTGCACGCACAGCACGTCGAAATCGCCGAGGCCGCGCGCGGCGTCGACGGTGCGCGCGAGGTCGACCGTGCCGTTCGCGTCCCGTCCCCATTGGATGTTCCAACTGATGAGTCGCATCGTCGAATCTCCGTTGCATGACGGCCGTTCGTCTACAATCTCGCCTTTCCCCACAATCGTTCGTCAGGAAAAGCTGGTGTCAGAAGCCGTCCCTCTCTCCACGCGCCGCGCGTCCCATGCGAGCGCCGCGCCCGATCGCGCCCCGGTTCTCGATATCGATTCGCTCGACATGGAAGCGCGCGGCGTCGGCCGCGTCGTCGACGAAAACGGCGAGCCCGGCAAGGTGATTTTCGTCGAGGGGGCGCTGCCCGGCGAGCGCGTCACCTATTCGAGCTTTCGCCGCAAGCCGACCTACGAGCAGGCGCAGGTCGTCGATATTCTGCGCCCGAGCGTGATGCGAACGCAGCCGAAATGCGCGTTTTTCGGCACCTGCGGCGGCTGCTCGATGCAGCATCTCGACATGCGCGCGCAGGTCGCGATCAAGCAGCGCGTGCTCGAAGACAATCTGTGGCATCTCGCGAAGCTGCGCGCCGAGGCGATGTTCGCGCCGATTCACGGCCCGTCGTGGGGCTACCGCTATCGTGCGCGCCTCACCGTGCGCCACGTCGCGAAGAAGGGCGGCGTGCTCGTCGGCTTCCACGAGAAGAAAAGCAGCTACGTCGCCGACATGACGAGCTGCGAAGTGCTGCCGCCGCACGTGTCGGCGATGCTCGTGCCGCTGCGCCGGCTCGTCGAGCAATTGTCGATCCGCGATCGCATGCCGCAGATCGAGCTCGCGGTCGGCTCGCAGGTGACGGCGCTCGTGCTGCGCGTGCTCGAGCCGATCGACGCGGCCGACGAGGCGCTCCTGCGCGAATTCGCGGACGCGCACCGCGTGCAGTTCTGGCTGCAGCCGAAAGGGCCGGATACGGCTGCGCCGTTCTATCCGCTCGACGTGCGGCTCGACTACACGCTGCCCGAATTCGGGATCCGGATGCCGTTCAAGCCGACCGATTTCACGCAGGTCAATCACCAGATCAACCGCGTGCTCGTCGGCCGGGCGCTGCGCCTGCTCGCGCCCGAGCGCGGCGACCGCGTGCTCGACCTGTTCTGCGGAATCGGCAATTTCACGCTGCCGCTCGCCCGGCTCGCGCGCGAGGGCGAGGTGGTCGGGATCGAGGGCAGCGAGACGCTGACGTCGCGCGCGCTCGCGAACGCGAAGGAAAACGGCGTCGACGGTCATACGTCGTTCGCGTGCCGCAACCTGTTCGAGGTGACGGCGGACGATCTGCGCGCGCTCGGCGCATTCGACAAGTTCCTGATCGATCCGCCGCGCGAAGGCGCGCTCGCGGTGTCGAAGGCGCTCGCCGAGATCGCGCAGAGCGGTGAAGGGCCGCTGCCCGCGCGGATCGTCTACGTGTCGTGCAATCCGTCGACGCTCGCGCGAGACGCGGGTCTCCTCGTGCACGAGGCGGGTTATCGGCTCAAGGGCGCGGGTGTCGTCAACATGTTCCCGCACACGTCGCACGTCGAATCGATCGCGCTCTTCGAGCGCGGCTGACGTGGAATGCGGGCGGCGCGCGCATGAAAAAACCGGCCCGAGGCCGGTTTTTCGTGACGCGCGGCGACGTGTCGCCGAGCTTCAGTTCCGGTTGCCGCCGAAGATGCCGAGCAGCGCGAGCAGGTTCGTGAACACGTTGTACAGATCGAGGTAGATCGCGAGCGTCGCGCTGATGTAGTTGGTCTCGCCGCCGTTCACGACGCGCTGGACATCGAACAGCATGTACGCCGAGAAGATTACGATTGCGAGCACCGACACGGTCAGCATCAGCGCCGGCAACTGCAGGAACATGTTCGCGACCATCGCGAGCAGCAGCACGATCACGCCGACGAAGAGCCATTTGCCGAGGCCGGAGAAGTCGCGCTTGCTGACGGTTGCGACCGTCGCCATCGCGGCGAAGATCACGCCGGTGCCGCCGAACGCGAGCATGATGAGCGAAGGGCCGTTCGAGAAACCGAGGATGAAGCTCAACAGGCGCGACAGCATCAGGCCCATGAAGAACGTGAAGCCGAGCAGCACGAACACGCCGGCCGAGCTGTTCTTCGTGCGCTCGATCGCGAACATGAAGCCGAACGCGATCGCGAAGAACGCGAGGAGGCTCATTATCGGGCTCGTCGCGGCGAACCGCGAGAAACCCGTCGCGACGCCGGCCCACGCGCCGAGCACGGTCGGCACCATCGACAGCGCGAGGAGCCAGTAGGTGTTGCGCAGCACGCGGTTGCGGGTCTCGGCGGTGCTGATCGCGCCGCCGCGGCCGAAGTTGTACGGATAATCGTTCATGGTTTCTCCTAGCATGGAACGTGGCGGCGCCGCCGGCGGGCGACGCGCTTGTTGCGCCGCAAAATACCGTGAAGCCGCTACCCCTATGATGGGTTTCGACGGCGGAGGTTTCAACGCCTTGGCGCCTGCGAAACACGAAGTATTAGAACCTTTCTGCCGTGTAAGGGTTCAATCGCAATGATACACGGGATCGTGTTACAATAACGGGTTCATTTGGAACTGTAACCTCTTAATTTCTTGGAGTTTTTATGGCACTCGAGCGCACCCTGTCGATCATCAAGCCGGATGCGGTGGCGAAGAACGTGATCGGCCAGATCTACAGCCGTTTCGAAAACGCCGGCCTGAAGATCGTGGCGGCGCGCATGGCGCACCTGTCGCGCGCCGATGCGGAGAAGTTCTACGCCGTGCACGCCGAGCGTCCGTTCTTCAAGGATCTCGTCGATTTCATGATCTCGGGCCCGGTGATGATCCAGGTGCTGGAAGGCGAGGACGCGATCCTGAAGAACCGCGACCTGATGGGCGCGACGGATCCGAAGAAGGCGGAAAAGGGCACGATCCGCGCCGATTTCGCGGACAGCATCGACGCGAACGCCGTGCACGGCTCGGACGCGCCGGAAACGGCGCGCGTCGAGATCGCGTTCTTCTTCCCGGAAATGAACGTCTACTCGCGCTAAGCGGGTCGGGGTCCGGCGCGTTCGGCGGCAAGGCAGGGCAATCATGGCGGGCGAAACCATCGTCAATCTACTCGACCTCGACGCCGAGGGGCTCGTCGCGTATTGCGGCAGCCTCGGCGAGAAGGCGTTTCGCGCTAAGCAACTGCAGCGCTGGATCCACCAATACAACGCGGCCGATTTCGACGGGATGACCGATCTCGCGAAATCGCTGCGCGAGAAGTTGAAGGGGCGCGCCGTGATCGGCACGCCCGACATCCTGAGCGATCACGTGTCGGCCGACGGCACGCGCAAGTGGCTCATCAACGTCGGCAACGGCAATGCGGTCGAGACGGTGTTCATCCCCGAGGAGACGCGCGGCACGCTGTGCGTGTCGTCGCAGGCGGGGTGTGCGGTCAATTGCCGCTTCTGCTCGACCGGCAAGCAGGGTTTTTCCCGCAATCTGTCGACGGGCGAGATCGTCGGGCAGTTGCGGATGGCGGAATTCGCGCTGCGCGCGTCGCTCGGCCGCGCGCCCGGCCCGAACGGAAAGGCCGAGCGGGTGGTCACGAACGTCGTGATGATGGGCATGGGCGAGCCGCTTCTCAATTATTCGGCGGTCGTGCCCGCGATGCGCCTCATGCTCGACGATAACGCGTACGGCCTGTCGCGCCGGCGCGTGACGCTGTCGACGTCGGGCGTCGTGCCGATGATGGACCGGCTCGGCGCGGAGCTGCCCGTCGCGCTCGCGGTGTCGCTGCACGCGCCGAACGACGCGCTGCGCGACGAGCTCGTGCCGCTCAACAGGAAGCATCCGCTGCGCGAACTGATGGCCGCGTGCCAGCGCTATCTGAAGGTCGCGCCGCGCGATTTCATCACGTTCGAATACTGCATGCTCGACGGCGTCAACGATACGCAAGCGCATGCGCGCGAGTTGCTCGCGCTGACGCGCGACGTGCCGTGCAAATTCAATCTGATTCCATTCAATCCGTTCCCGGAATCGGGGCTCGTGCGCTCGAAGACAGAGCAGATCAAGCGCTTCGCGCAGGTTCTGATCGACGCCGGTATCGTGACGACGATCCGCAAGACGCGCGGCGACGACATCGACGCCGCCTGCGGGCAACTGGCGGGCGCGGTCAGGGATCGCACGCGCCTTGCCGAGCGGACGGGGACGACGAAGGTTATCGAGGTCCGGGCGGTTTGATGGGGATGTCCGGGCCGGTAGTGAAATGCGCGTAAAGCGATCGGGGGCGGCGCGCGGCGCCGCGCAGTGTGTGACAACGGTGGTGTTGCGGGCCCGGCCGGAGCTGGCGCGGGCGTGCAGGCAAGAAGAATCGACGCGAGGATGAGGATGAGCGAACCGCAGCCGTCAAAGGGCCCAGAGACGAACGCAGGCGAGAAACCGGCGGCGGCCGGCGGCATTGCGTCGGTCGCGGCGGTGGGCGCACGGCTCGCGGCCTTGCGTGAGTCGAAGGGATGGTCGGTTGACGACGTGTCCGCGCGGCTGAAGGTCGCGGCGCCGAAGCTGCAGGCGCTCGAGGCGGGCGATACGAGCCGGTTGCCGGGCACGACGTTTGCGCTCGGCCTCGTGCGCAGCTACGCGAAGATGCTCGGCGTCGATCCGGAGCCGTTCGCGCAGGCGCTGCGCCGTGAGAAGGGCGCGCCCGAGGTCGATCTGTCGATGCCCGCTTCGGCCGGCACCGATCTGCCGCGCGGCCGGGTGTCGATCCCGCTCGGCGGCTCGTCGCGCGGCCGGCCGTGGCTGTGGGCGGTTGCGGCGGTCGTCGTCGCGCTCGTCGCGGCGGCGATGTGGCGCACGGGCGGCGAATCGTCGAACTGGCTCGCGCGCTTCAAGTCGAGCGGCGCGGGCGAGGCCGCGTCGGGCACGCACGCGCAGCAGGAAGGCACCGCGTCCGATCTGCCGGCGAGTGCGGCGGTGTCGGGCACGGTGACGCAGGCGGGCGCGATCGCGGCGCCCGCGACGCAGCCGATCGGCGGCGCATCGGCGAGCGTGCCGGCCGCGGGCTCGGCGCCCGTCGTCGCGAGCGCGGTGGTCGTGCCGCCCGCTTCGACGCCGGTTGCCGTCGCGCAACCGGCGCAACCCGCGCAGCCGGCGCAAGTGACGCAGCAGCCGGCCGCGCCGGCGGCCGACGGCGCGAGCGCAGCCGTCGCAGTCGCGCCCGGCCAGTCGGTCGTCGCGCTGAAGGTCGCGCAGGACTGCTGGTTCAGCGTGCGCGACAAGAACGGCAAGGAGCTGTTCTCGGCGCTCGTGCGCGCCGGCGAGACGAAGCAGGTCGCGGGCGCCGCGCCGCTCAAGGTCACGATCGGCAACAAGGCCGGGCTCGAATCGGTCGCTTTCGACGGCAAGCCTGTCGATCCGGCAAAATACTCGACGGCTCGGGGCAACGTCGCGCGTTTCGCATTGCCCTGACGGCAAGCGCCCCGCGGCCGGCCCGGTCGCGGCGCTTTTCCCTTTTGCGCGCAGCCGGGCAGGCGGCGCGCTTGGCGTAAATTGGATCTATCGATGCAATCCGAAGCTCAATCCCCACGCAGCAGTCAGATTTGTTCAACCGAGCCGGTATTCGGCGGGCATGCGCCGCGGCGCGTGTCGCATGCGGTCGACGTCCGCTGGGGCGGCACGCTCGTGACGATCGGCGGCGCGGCGCCCGTGCGCGTGCAGTCGATGACGAACACCGACACGGCCGACGCGATCGGCACCGCGATCCAGGTGAAGGAGCTCGCGAACGCGGGCTCCGAGCTCGTGCGCATCACCGTGAACACGCCGGAGGCCGCCGCCGCCGTGCCGGCGATCCGCGAGCAGCTCGACCGGATGGGCGTGTCGGTGCCGCTCGTCGGCGATTTCCACTACAACGGCCACCTGCTGCTGCGTGATTATCCGGGCTGCGCGGAGGCGCTGTCGAAGTACCGGATCAACCCGGGCAACGTCGGCCAGGGCGCGAAGCGCGATTCGCAGTTCGCGCAGATGATCGAAGCCGCGATCAAGTACGACAAGCCGGTGCGAATCGGCGTGAACTGGGGCAGTCTCGATCAGGATCTGCTCGCGCGGATGATGGACGAGAACGGCGCGCGCGCGAAGCCGTGGGAAGCGCAGAGCGTGATGGTCGAGGCGCTGATCCAGTCGGCGATCGGCTCCGCCGAGCGCGCGGTCGAGCTGGGCCTCGGCCGCGACAAGATCGTGCTGTCGTGCAAGGTGAGCGGCGTGCAGGACCTGATCGCCGTGTACCGCGAGCTGTCGCGCCGCTGCGGCTTCGCGCTGCACCTCGGCCTGACCGAGGCGGGCATGGGCTCGAAGGGCATCGTCGCGTCGACGGCCGCGATCGGCGTGCTGCTGCAGGAAGGCATCGGCGACACGATCCGCATTTCGCTCACGCCGGAGCCGGGCGCGGCGCGCACGGGCGAAGTGGTGGTCGGCCAGGAAATCCTGCAGACGATGGGGCTGCGCTCGTTCGCGCCGATGGTCGTCGCGTGTCCGGGCTGCGGGCGCACGACGAGCACGCTGTTCCAGGAGCTCGCGCTGCAGATCCAGACATACCTGCGCGAGCAGATGCCGGTGTGGCGCGACGAATATCCGGGCGTCGAGAAGATGAACGTCGCGGTGATGGGCTGCATCGTCAACGGCCCGGGCGAGTCGAAGCACGCGAACATCGGCATCAGCCTGCCGGGCTCGGGCGAGAATCCGGCCGCGCCCGTGTTCGTCGATGGCGAGAAAGTGAAGACGCTGCGCGGCGAGCGCATCGCGGAAGAGTTCCAGCAGATCGTGAGCGACTACGTCGCGCGCACCTACGGCCGCGCCGCGGTCCAGAATTAATTCGTCCACCGTATTTCAGATGACAGAACAAAAGCGAAAGCTCGAGAAGCTGACGGGCGTGAAGGGCATGAACGACATCCTCCCGCAGGATGCCGGCTTGTGGGAATTCTTCGAAGCGACGGTGAAGTCGCTGCTGCGCGCGTACGGCTATCAGAACATCCGAACGCCGATCGTCGAGCACACGCAGCTCTTCACGCGCGGCATCGGCGAAGTGACCGACATCGTCGAAAAGGAGATGTACAGCTTCGTCGACTCGCTCAACGGCGAGCACCTGACGCTGCGTCCCGAGAACACTGCGGCCGTCGTGCGCGCGGCGATCGAGCACAACATGCTGTACGACGGTCCGAAGCGGCTGTGGTACCTCGGGCCGATGTTCCGCCACGAGCGTCCGCAGCGCGGCCGCTATCGCCAGTTCCATCAGGTCGGCGTCGAGGCGCTCGGCTTCGCGGGCCCGGACGCGGACGCGGAAATCATCATGATGTGCCAGCGCCTGTGGGACGATCTCGGCCTCGCCGGCATCAAGCTCGAGATCAACTCGCTCGGCCTCGCCGAGGAGCGCGCCGCGCACCGCGTCGAGCTGATCAAGTATCTCGAACAGCATGCCGAGTCGCTCGACGACGACGCGCAGCGCCGCCTCTACACGAACCCGCTGCGCGTGCTCGACACGAAGAATCCGGCGCTGCAGGAGATCGTGCAGAACGCGCCGAAGCTGATCGATTTCCTCGGCGACGCGTCGCGCGCGCACTTCGAGGGCCTGCAACGGCTGCTGAAGGCGAACAACCTGCCGTTCACGATCAATCCGCGCCTCGTGCGCGGGCTCGACTACTACAACCTGACCGTGTTCGAGTGGGTGACCGACAAGCTCGGCGCGCAGGGCACGGTCGCCGCGGGCGGCCGCTACGATCCGCTGATCGAGCAACTGGGCGGCAAGCCGACCGCCGCGTGCGGCTGGGCGATGGGCGTCGAGCGTATCCTCGAGCTCCTGAAGGAAGAGAACCTCATGCCGGAGCAGGAAGGCGTCGACGTGTACGTCGTCCACCAGGGCGACGCCGCGCGCGAGCAGGCGTTCATCGCCGCCGAGCGCCTGCGCGACACGGGCCTCGACGTGATCTTGCATTGCAGCGCGGACGGCGCGGGCGCGAGCTTCAAGTCGCAGATGAAGCGCGCGGACGCGAGCGGCGCGGCGTTCGCGGTGATCTTCGGCGAAGACGAGGTCGCGAACGGCGCGGCGAGCGTGAAGCCGCTGCGCGGCGCGGGCGCAGACGGCGAGAAGAACGTTCAGCAGTCCGTGCCGGTCGAAAGCTTGACCGAATTTCTAATCAATGCGATGGTTGCAACCGCCGAAGACGGCGACGACTGATCGCGGCGCATCCGCTCGACAAAAAGCGTGTACAGGAAGGAATCGCTAGGCGATGAGTTATCACGACGAACAAGAATCGATTGAAAACCTGAAGGCGTGGTGGGCCCGGTGGGGCGATCTGACGACCTGGATCGCGATCGCCGTTCTTGCCGCCGCGGCCGCCTGGAACGGCTGGAACTACTGGCAGCGCCGTCAGGCGTCTCAGGCGGCCGTGCTCTATGAGCAGGTGCAGCAGGCCGTCCAGTCGAACGACAAGGCGAAGGTCTCGCGCGTCGCGTCCGACATGGAAGACAAGTTCGGCGGCACCGCCTATGCGCAGATGACGGCGCTCGAGGCGGCGAAGGCGCTGTACGGCGCGGGCGATGCGGCAGGCGCGAAGGCGCAACTGCAGTGGGCCGCCGATCACGCGAAGGACGACGAGTACAAGCAGATCGCGAAGCTTCGCCTCGCGTCGCTGCTGCTCGACGAGAAGGCGTACGATGCGGGCCTCGCGCTGCTGTCGGGCACGCCTTCGGACGCGTTCAAGGGCGCCGTCGCCGATCGCCGCGGCGATCTGCTCGCCGCGCAAGGCAAGAGCGACGATGCGAAGGCGGCGTACAAGCTCGCGCTCGACGCGCTGCCGAAGGACGACGCATCCGCTCGTCAACTCGTGCAGTTCAAGCTGGACGCGCTCGGCGGCTGAGCGCCCACGCTTTCGTTTTACAACTTAACTTTGCTTCGCTATCGATGAATCTGCTGAAACGTTACGCTGCACCCGTTGCCTGCGCGGCGGCCGTCCTGGTTCTCGCGGCCTGTTCGTCAACGAAGGACGCGCGCCGCGTGCCGACGCCGCTCACCGAGTTCAAACCCGTGCTCGACGTGCAGCAGGTGTGGAAGGCGAGCGTCGGCAAGGGCGGTCGCTATTCGTTCTCGCCTGTCGCGGTGGGCGATGCGGTGTATGTCGCCGGCGCGAACGGTTCGGTCGAGAAGATCGACGCGAAGACGGGCCAGGAAGTCTGGCGCGCGAAGATCGGCTCCGACCTGTCGGCGGGCGTCGGCAGCGACGGCAACCTGACCGCGGTCGGCGCGCTGAAGGGCGGCGTGTTCGTGCTCGGCCCGGACGGCAAGCAGTTGTGGAAGAGCACCGTGCAGGGCGAGATCTTCTCGCCGCCGCTCGTCGGCAACGGTCTCGTGATCGTGCGCACGATCGACGGCCAGGTGATCGCATTCGCCGCGCAGACGGGCGAGCAGAAGTGGACTTACCGCAACCGCGCGGTGCCGCTCAACCTGCGCGTGTCGGCCGGCATGACGTTCGCGGGCGACGCCGCGGTGCTCGCGGGCTTCCCGGGCGGCGGCCTCGTCGCGTTGAACCTGCAGACGGGCGAGCCGTTCTGGCAGACGCCCGTGTCGTTCCCGAAGGGCGTGACCGAAGTCGAGCGGATCAATGACGTGACGGGCGCGCCGACGCTTGTCGGCGCCGAGACGTGCGCGGTGACGTTCCAGGGCCAGCTCGGCTGCTTCGATGCGAACTCGGGCCGCCCGCTGTGGGAAAAGGCGTTTTCGAGCCGCAGCGGCGTCGCGCAGGACGATACGGCCGTCGCGGGCGGCGACGACTGGTCGGTCGTGTCGGCTTACGACGTCGCGACGGGCAAGGAGCTCTGGCGCAACGACAAGCTGAAGAGCCGCGACGTCGGCGTGCCGTACCTGCTCGGCCGCGCGGTCGTGCTCGGCGATTACAAGGGCTTCGTGCACTTCCTGTCGCGCGACGACGGCACGTTCGTCGCCCGGATGAAGACGGACGGCAGCGCGATCGCCGCGGCGCCCGTGCTCGCCGGCAACACGCTCGTCGTCCTGACGCAGGACGGCGGCGTATACGGTTTCCGTCCGCGCTAAGCGCGCGACGTTTTTCGCGCGGCCGTGCGCTTCGCCGGCCGCGCGCGGCCCGGCGGCGCGGCATCGCGCGATCGGCGGGCAGCCGGGAGCGAATCGAAAAAAATGAGCGGCGCGACACGTATGCCGCCGCCTGCGCGCCGACGCGGCGCGAATTCGTGCTAATTTCCATCAAGCGCAGCCGCCTGCGGCATGCGGGCTCACCGCCGCTGCGTTTCACGTAGACGACATCATCAGATGAAACCGGTCATTGCCCTCGTTGGGCGCCCCAATGTGGGGAAATCCACGCTGTTCAACCGGCTCACGCGCTCGCGCGATGCGCTGGTCGCCGATCTGCCCGGCTTGACGCGCGATCGCCATTACGGCGAGGGGCGGGTCGGCGCGCGGCCGTACCTCGTCGTCGACACGGGCGGCTTCGAGCCCGTCGCGAAGGACGGCATCCTGCACGAGATGGCGCGGCAGACGCGTCAGGCGGTCGAGGAGGCGGACGTCGTCGTGTTCATCGTCGACGGACGCAACGGCCTCGCGCCGCAGGACAAGTCGATCGCCGATTACCTGCGCAAGACAGGCCGGCCGATCTTCCTCGTCGTCAACAAGGCCGAGGGGATGAAATACACGGCGGTCGCGTCGGATTTCTACGAGCTCGGCCTGGGCGATCCGCGCGCGATCTCGGCCGCGCATGGCGACGGCGTGACCGACATGATCAACGAGGCGCTCGAAGTCGCGTACGCGGGCCAGCCGGAAGAGAGCGAAGAGGACGCCGCCGCGCGCGGCACCAAGATCGCGATCGTCGGCCGGCCGAACGTCGGCAAATCGACGCTCGTCAACACGCTGATCGGCGAAGACCGCGTGATCGCATTCGACATGCCGGGCACGACGCGCGATTCGATCTACGTCGATTTCGAGCGCAACGGCAAGCAGTACACGCTGATCGACACGGCGGGCCTGCGCCGCCGCGGCAAGGTGTTCGAGGCGATCGAGAAGTTCTCGGTCGTGAAGACGCTGCAGTCGATCTCCGACGCGAACGTCGTCATTCTGCTGCTCGATGCGCAGCAGGACATCTCCGACCAGGACGCGCACATCGCGGGCTTCGTCGTCGAGCAGGGGCGCGCGCTCGTCGTCGGCGTGAACAAGTGGGACGGGCTCGACCCGCACGTGCGCGAGCGCACGAAGGCGGATCTCGCGCGCAAGCTGAAATTCCTCGATTTCGCGAAGTTCCATTTCATCTCGGCGGCGGAGAAGACGGGCATCGGCGCGCTGATGCGCTCGGTCGACGACGCGTATGCGGCCGCGATGAAGAAACTGCCGACGCCGAAGCTCACGCGCGCGCTGATCGAGGCGGTCGAGTTCCAGCAGCCGCGCCGCCGCGGCCCGGTGCGGCCGAAGCTGCGCTATGCGCACCAGGGCGGACAGAACCCGCCCATCATCGTGATCCACGGCAACGCGCTCGACGCCGTGACGGAAACGTACAAGCGCTATCTCGAGAATCGTTTCCGAGAAACTTTCTCGCTGACGGGCACTCCATTGCGCATAGAGTTCCGCTCGTCGACGAACCCGTACGCCGACAAGGACTGAGCGGCGCGCGCCGCGTCGGCCGGTCGGCAGAGCCGGGCGGGGCGGACAAAATCGGCTATAGTGTAGCGATTGGCGGCGGCTCTCTTTTTCTTCGCCCCAATCTAGTTCAACCTGCAAAAAAGATGGAGTACGCCATGAGCAACAAAGGGCAATTGTTACAAGACCCGTTTTTGAACGCACTGCGTAAAGAGCACGTGCCGGTTTCGATCTATCTCGTCAACGGCATCAAGCTCCAAGGGAACATTGAATCGTTCGACCAGTACGTCGTGTTGCTCCGGAACACAGTTACCCAGATGGTTTACAAGCACGCCATTTCGACGGTCGTGCCGGCGCGTCCGGTGAACTTCCACCCGGATGCGGAAGCAGCGTCCTAACCCATGCCGCGGCTGGCTTGCGTCGCCGCCGGCAGCCGATGCCAGCCGCCTTATCTTGACGTCCGATAATTTGATCAACGCAGCGTTAGTGGGCATCGATTTCGGCAAGACCGATTTCGAAGCCAGTCTCGAAGAACTCAGCCTGCTCGCCTCCAGCGCGGGCGCCCATCCCGCCGTCACGCTGACGGGCCGCCGCGCGAGTCCCGACGCCGCGATGTTCGTCGGCAGCGGCAAAGCCGAGGAACTGCGGCTTGCCTGCGAAGCGAACGACGTAGAAATCGTCATCTTCAATCACGCGCTCGCACCCGCCCAGCAACGCAATCTGGAGCGAATGCTTAATCGGCGCGTCGTCGACCGCACGAGCCTCATTCTCGACATCTTCGCGCAACGCGCGCGCAGCCACGAAGGCAAGTTGCAGGTCGAGCTCGCGCAACTGCAGTATCTCGCGACCCGGCTGATTCGGGCCTGGACCCACCTTGAGCGGCAAAAGGGTGGCATCGGCCTGCGCGGCCCCGGCGAAACGCAGCTCGAAACCGACCGCCGGCTGATCGGCGAGCGCATCAAGATGCTGAAGTCGCGGCTCGACAGGCTGCGCCGCCAGCATCACACGCAGCGCCGGCAGCGCGCGCGCAGCGGCGCGATGTCGGTGTCGCTCGTCGGCTATACGAACGCGGGCAAATCGACGCTCTTCAATGCGCTGACGAAAGCGCAGGCCTATGCGGCCGACCAGTTGTTCGCGACGCTCGACACGACGTCGCGGCGCGTGTATCTCGGCGACGAGGTCGGGCAGATCGTCGTGTCCGATACCGTCGGCTTCATTCGCGAACTGCCGCACCAACTCGTCGCGGCGTTTCGCGCGACGCTCGAGGAGACGATCCACGCGGATCTGCTGTTGCACGTCGTCGACGCGTCGAGCGCGGTGCGGCTCGAGCAGATCGAGCAGGTCAACGACGTGCTGCGCGAAATCGGGGCGGACTCGATCCGCCAGGTTCTCGTGTTCAACAAGATCGATGCGGTGCCCGAGCTCGCGGCCCGCGGCGGCGCGGTCGAGCGGGACGAGTATGGTAATATTTCGCGCGTCTTTTTGAGCGCGCGCACGGGCCAGGGGCTGGATTCGCTGCGTGCCGCCATCGCCGAGATCGCTACCGCGGAACATCTTGTCGGCGCCGTGCCGCTCGGCGGCGCGCCGGCGCAACCACACGAAGACCACCCGGTTTCCGAACACGGGCGCTGACGGCTGCGGCCGATCGAATTGCTCCAATCTGGTGAACAAATACAGGTGAACGATTACAACGAGCGGAGTACTTGGCGGCGAATGCGCGCCTTGCTGTCGATCAACGATCCCCGCTGGGGACGCGGCGGCAACGGCGACAAGCCGCGCGCGAACGAATCGAAACGCCCGAACGGGCGCGACGACGGCCCCCCGGATCTCGACGAAATGTGGCGGAACTTCAACCGTCGCCTGAGCGGCTGGTTCGGCGGCAAGGGCGGTGGCAACAACGGCTTTCGTCCCGACAACGGGCGCGCCGCGCGCGTCGGCGTCGGCATTGTCACGGGCGTGCTGATCGCGATCTATCTCGGCAGCGGCATCTTCATCGTTCAGGATGGCCAGACGGGCGTCGTGCTGCGCTTCGGCGAATACAAAGGCTCGGTCGGCGACGGCGTTCACTGGCGCCTGCCGTATCCGTTCGAATCGCACGAGATCGTCGACACCGCGCAGGTGCGCTCGATCGAGATCGGTCGCAACAACGTCGTGCGGCTCGCGAACGTGAAGGACGCGTCGATGCTCACGCGCGATGCCGACATCGTCGACGTGCGTTTCGCCGTTCAATATCGGGTCGGGTCCCCGACCGATTACCTGTTTCGCGCCGTCGACCCCGAGCGCAGCGTGTCGCAGGCCGCACAGGCGGCGGTGCGCGAGATTGTCGGCGCGAAGCGCGCGGAAGACGTGCTCGCGCAGGATCGCGACGCGCTGCGCGATGCGCTCGCGAAGGCGATCCAGCGCGACCTCGACCGCTATCGCACGGGCCTCGTCGTGACCGGCGTGACCGTGCAGAGCGTGGCGCCTCCCGAGCAGGTGCAGGCGGCCGTCGACGACATCGCGAAGGCGCGCCAGGACAGCGAGGCCGCGAAGAACGCCGCGCAGGCGTATGCGAGCGAATTGCTGCCGCGCGCGCAGGGCGACGCGGCGAAGATGGTCGACGACGCGAAGTCGTACGCCGAGCGCGTCGCCGCGCAGGCCGAGGGCGACGCGGAGCGCTTCAAGCAGGTCTACGCGCAGTACTCGAAGGCGCCCGCGGTGATTCGCGAGCGGATGTACCTCGAGACGATGCAGGAGATCTATTCGAACACGACGAAGGTGTACGTCGGCAACAAGGCGGGCAACAGCGTGCTGTATCTGCCGCTCGACAAGATCGTCGAGGCGGGGCGCCAGCGCGCGGCCGAGGCGGCGAGCGCCGCCGCCGCGATGCCTGCGAGCGGCGCGCAAGCGCCCACGCCCGCGTTTTCCGCGCCGGCATCGGCCGCGGCTGCCGCGAGCGCGCCGCGCGCGTCGGCGCCCGCCGCGGCGAGCCCGGCGTCCGGCAGCGATTCGCTGCGCTCGCGCGAGGCGTTCCGCAGCCGTTCGCGCACCGACGATCTGCAGTAACGAGGAGCGCTTTACATGAACCGAATCATCGCGCTCGTCGTAGCGATCGTCATCGTCGCGCTGGTGGCTTCGTCGACGGTGCTCATCGTCGATCCGCGCCATACGGCCGTGCTGTCGTCGCGCGACGGCGACACGCCGGCGCTCGCCGGCCCCGGCCTGCATTTCAAGCTGCCGCAGCCGTTGCAGACGGCGACGCTCGTCGACGTCCGCGTGCAGACGCTCGACTCGGCCGATCCGCTGAGCCTCGCGACGAAGGACAAGAGCGACGTGCTCGTGAGCCCCGTCGTCAAATACCGGATCGCCGACGTGCTCAAGTACTACAGGGAGACGGGCGGCGTGCCGCGCGGCGAGGTCGATCGCCTGACGGCGGCGGCCAGGGGCGCGCTCGGCGCCGCGTTCGCGAAGCGCGATCTCGACGACGCGCTCGGCAGCCAGCGTGCGATCGCCGACGATGCGAAGCGCGCGCTGCAGGCCGACGCGGCGCCGCTTGGCATCGACGTCGTCGACGTGCAACTGACGCGCGTCGACCTGCCCGCCGCGCAGGCGGACGGCGCGTATCAGCGGATGACGGCCGAGCTGCAGCGCGAGGCCGAGCGCGAGCGCGCGGAAGGTGCGGCGCAGGCGGAAGAGATCAAGGCGGACGCGGCCCGGCAGCAGCAGACGATTCTCGCGGAAGGCTACAAATCCGCGCAGTCGATCAAGGGCGAGGGCGACGCGAAGGCCGCGTCGATCGCCGCCGACGCGTTCGGCCGCGATCCGCAGTTCTACCAGTTCTACGCGAGCCTGCAGGCGTATCGGAACAGCTTCAAGCCGAACGACGTGATCGTCGTCGATCCGGACAGCGAGTTCTTCCGCTTCATGCGCAGCCCGACGGCCGGCGCCGCGGCGCCGGCTGCCGCGCCCCGCAACCGTTGATGTGCAAGGGGCGTCGTCGTCTGCATGGATCTCGCTGGCTCGTTACTGCTCGCTCTCGCGCTGATGCTCATCATCGAGGGCGCTTTTCCGTTCGTGTTTCCGAGCGCGTGGCGCGACACGTTCCGTAGAATAGCGGAGCGGCCCCCGCACCATATCCGGATCGGCGGGTTCATCGTGATGGCGCTCGGGCTCGCGCTGCTTCTGCTCGTCACCTGATCCGGCCGCTTGCGCCCGTTCGGCGCCGCCCGGCCATCCGCCGAGGCGCCGGGCGCCGACCCGATTCCAATCCGAGGCGCGCGACGCGCGCGCCGTGTTTCCTGTCGTAGGACCGCCACGATGTCGACCTGGTTACTTCCCGAGAATATTGCCGACGTGCTGCCGTCGGAGGCGCGCAAGATCGAGGAGCTGCGTCGCAGGCTGCTCGACCGCTTTCGTTCGTACGGCTACGAGATGGTCATGCCGCCGCTCCTCGAGTATCTGGAGTCGCTGCTGACGAGCGGCGGCAACGAGCTGCGCCTGCGCACGTTCAAGCTCGTCGATCAGGTGTCGGGCCGCACGCTCGGCTTGCGCGCCGACATGACGCCGCAGGTCGCGCGGATCGACGCGCACCTGCTGAACCGCCAGGGCGTGACGCGCCTCTGCTATGCGGGCCCCGTGCTGCACACGCGTCCGCGCGGGCTGCACGCGAGCCGCGAGCAGTTGCAGATCGGCGCGGAAATCTATGGGCATGCGGGCCTTGAGGCCGATCAGGAGATCCAGCAACTGATGCTCGATGCGCTGCACCTGACCGGCCTGAAGAAAATCCGGCTCGACCTCTGTCACGCGGGCGTGCTGGCCGCGCTCTTCGCGCGCGACGCGGTTGCGGCCGAGCGCGGCGAGGCGCTCTACGACGCGCTCGCCGGCAAGGACGTGCCGCGCCTCACCGAGCTGACCGACGACCTCGGCGCCGATACGCGCGCCGCGCTGCGTGCGCTGCCGCGCCTGTACGGCGATGCGTCGGTGCTCGACGAGGCGCGCCGCCAGTTGCCGGCGCTGCCGGAGATCGCCCGCGCGCTCGACGATCTCGCGCATCTCGTCGCGCAGGTGAAGGATGCCGAGGTCGCGATCGATCTCGCCGATCTGCGCGGCTACGCGTATCACAGCGGCGCGATGTTCGCCGCGTACGTTGACGGCGTGCCGAACGCGGTCGCGCACGGCGGCCGCTACGACCACGTCGGCCAGGCTTACGGCCGCGCGCGTCCGGCGACGGGCTTTTCGCTCGACCTGCGCGAAATCGCGCGGATCTCGCCGGTCGAGGCGCGCGGCGCCGCGATTCTCGCGCCGTGGAAGCAGGACGACGCGCTGCGCGCGGCGGTGGGCGCGCTGCGCGACGCGGGCGAGGTGGTGATACAGGCGCTGCCGGGGCACGATCACGTGCTCGACGAATTCGCATGCGATCGCGCGCTCGTCGAGCGCGACGGCGCGTGGGTGGTCGAGCCCCGCTGAACGTGTTGCGCCACCGGGCTTCCGATGCGCGTCCGGCGTGCAATGTCGTTGAAGCGAAACGGAAAAATTCGGAGCCGGCGGCGAACCTAGGTAGAATACGTTTTTAACCAGCTAACGAATCAACATGTCTGCCAGCGCAGTGAACGTGACTCCCGGGCGCAACGTCGTCGTCGTGGGGACTCAATGGGGTGATGAAGGCAAAGGCAAGATCGTCGACTGGCTGACGGACCACGCTCAGGGCGTCGTGCGTTTCCAGGGCGGCCACAACGCCGGCCACACCCTCATCATCGGCGGCAAGAAAACCATCTTGCGCCTCATCCCGTCGGGCATCATGCGCGAAGGCGTTGCCTGCTACATCGGCAACGGCGTCGTCCTGTCCCCCGAGGCACTGTTCAAGGAAATCGGCGAGCTGGAAGAGGCCGGTCTTTCCGTTCGCGAGCGCCTGTTCATTTCCGAGGCGGCGACGCTGATCCTTCCGTATCACATCGCGATCGACCAGGCGCGCGAAGCGCGCCGCGGCGCGGGCAAGATCGGCACGACGGGCCGCGGCATCGGCCCTGCGTACGAGGACAAGGTCGGCCGCCGCGCGCTGCGCGTGCAAGACCTGTTCGACGCGAGAACGTTCGCCGATCGCCTGCGCGAGAATCTCGACTTCCACAATTTCGTGCTGACGCAGTATCTCGGCGGCGCGGCCGTCGATTTCCAGGCGACGCTCGATACGATGCTCGGCTACGCGGATCGCCTGAAGCCGATGGTCGCGGACGTGTCGCGCCGCCTGTACGAAGAAAACCACGCGGGCCGCAACCTGCTGTTCGAAGGCGCGCAGGGCACGCTGCTCGACATCGATCACGGCACCTATCCGTTCGTCACGTCGAGCAACTGCGTCGCGGGCGCGGCGGCGGCGGGCGCGGGCGTCGGCCCGCAGAAGCTCAACTACATCCTCGGCATCACGAAGGCGTATTGCACGCGCGTCGGCTCGGGCCCGTTCCCGAGCGAACTGTACGACGCGGACAATCCGAGCCGCCAGGATCAGATCGGGATCACGCTCGCGAACGTCGGCAAGGAATTCGGCTCCGTCACAGGCCGTCCGCGCCGCACCGGCTGGCTCGACGCGGCCGCGCTGCGCCGCTCGATCCAGATCAACGGCGTGTCGGGCCTGTGCATGACGAAGCTCGACGTGCTCGACGGCCTTGACGAAGTGAAGCTGTGCGTCGGCTACAAGATCGACGGCGAAGACGCTGATCTGCTGCCGCGCGGCGCGGCCGAAGTCGCTCGCTGCGAGCCTGTCTACGAGACGTTCGGCGGCTGGAAGGAAAGCACGGTCGGCATCAGCTCGTGGGACGCGCTGCCCGAGAACGCGCGCGCGTACCTCGCGCGCGTGCAGGAAGTGGCCGGCGTGCCGATCGACATGGTGTCCACGGGCCCGGATCGCGACGAGACGATCCTGCTGCGTCATCCGTTCAAGGTGTAAATCGCCGATGACGCAGAACCTCATGACCGCGCTCAAGATGTCCGATCCGCGCAACGACGACAAGAATCTCTGGGTCGGCTGGGACGAATACCACCGGCTGATCGAGATGCTCGCGCTCGCCGTGCACGATTCCGGGTGGAAGTTCGACAAGATCCTGTGCCTCGCGCGCGGCGGGCTGCGCGTCGGCGATCAGCTCTCGCGCATCTACGATCTGCCGCTCGCGATTCTCGCGACGAGCTCGTATCGCGAGGCGGCGGGCACGCAGCAGGGCGATCTCGATATCGCGCAGTACATCACGATGACGCGCGGCGAACTGACGGGCAACGTGCTGCTCGTCGACGATCTCGTCGATTCGGGCGTGACGCTCGCGCGCGTCCAGCAGCATCTGAAGGAGCGCTATCCGGCCGTGACGGCCGTGCGCTCGGCCGTGCTCTGGTACAAGGGCTGCTCGAAGGTGAAGCCCGATTATCACGTCCAGTATCTGCCGACGAATCCGTGGATTCATCAGCCATTCGAAGAATGGGATACCGTGCGTCCGCACAATCTCGCGGCGTGGATCAAGCGCGGCAACGCGCAGCGCGACGACGCGTCCGCCGCATAAGCGCGCGGGATGTCGCACCGGAAACGGCGCCTCGATGGCGCCGTTTTTTTTTTAGGGGGTGCGTTCGATCTTTTACGTCTTCTTTACGGTATCCGAAGAATCGCGCGAGAGGGTAGGCGCGGCGCCCGCGCCCGGCTATCATGACGCCCCATCGCGGCAGGAGGCATCGTGCCCCCATGCTACACTTGGCGCGCCGCAGCAAGTGGTGTGCCGACAACGTCAGTGGGCGGCATTTTTGCGTGCCCAGTTAGAGTAGCGCTCGTTTTTCCGACCCCAGCACGGATTTATACCGCTTTTATGACCGACACGAATCACTCGTCCATGCGCCAGCATTCGCTGCAATCGCTCGCGATTGCAGCAATCGGCGTGGTTTTCGGCGACATCGGCACGAGCCCGCTGTACTCGCTCAAGGAAGCGTTCAGTCCGGCACACGGCATTCCTCTCACGCCGAGCTCGATCCTAGGCGTGATCTCGCTCCTGTTCTGGGCGATCATTCTCGTCGTCGGCATCAAGTACGTGCTGTTCGTGATGCGTGCCGACAACAACGGCGAGGGCGGCGTGCTCGCGCTGATGGCGCTGTCGCTGCGGCCGCTGAATCCGAAGTCGCGTATCACCGGCCTGATGATGGCGCTCGGCATCTTCGGCGCGTGCATGTTCTACGGCGACGCGGTGATCACGCCCGCGATCTCGGTGATGTCGGCGGTCGAGGGCCTCGAGGTTGCAACGCCGCAACTGTCGCACCTCGTGCTGCCGATCACGATCGTGATCCTGACCGCGCTGTTCTGGATTCAGCGGCACGGCACGGCGATGGTCGGCAAGCTGTTCGGCCCGATCATGGTGCTCTGGTTCGTGACGATCGCCGCGCTCGGCGTCTATCACATCGCGCGCGCGCCGATGATCGTCCGGGCGATCAATCCATACTACGCGTTCTCGTTCATGTCCGAGCACGTGCTGCTCGCGTACGTGGTGCTCGGCTCCGTCGTGCTCGTGTTGACGGGCGCGGAAGCGCTCTACGCGGACATGGGGCACTTCGGCGCGAAGCCGATCCGGCTCGCCGCATACGTGCTCGTGATGCCGTCGCTCGTGCTCAACTACTTCGGCCAGGGCGCGCTGCTGCTGCTCGATCCGAAGGCGATCGAGAATCCGTTCTTCCTGCTCGCGCCGCAATGGGCGGCGCTGCCGCTCGTCGTGCTGTCGACGGTTGCGACCGTCATCGCGTCGCAGGCGGTGATCTCGGGCGCGTATTCGCTGACGAGCCAGGCCATCCAGCTCGGCTACGTGCCGCGGATGAAGATCCTGCATACGTCCGAGCTCGCGATCGGGCAGATCTACGTGCCCGTCGTCAACTGGCTGCTGCTGTTCGTGATCCTCTGCATCGTGATCGGCTTCAAGAGTTCCGACAACCTCGCGGCCGCGTACGGCATCGCGGTGACGGCGACGATGGTGATCACGACGATCCTCGCCGCGGTCGTGATGGTGAAGGTCTGGAACTGGAACAAGCTGCTCGTCGCGGTGATCATCGGCGTGTTCCTCGTCGTCGACCTCGGCTTCTTCGGCGCGAACCTGCTGAAGGTCGAGCAGGGCGGCTGGCTGCCGCTCGGCATCGGCGCGCTGCTGTTCTTCCTGTTGATGACCTGGTACAAGGGCCGTCATATCGTCAAGGAGCGCACCGCCGCCGACGGCATTCCGCTCGCGCCGTTCCTTCAGGGGCTGCTCGCGCATCCGCCGCACCGCGTGTCGGGCACGGCGATCTATCTGACGGGCAACGACACGCTGGTGCCTGTGAGCCTTCTGCACAACCTGAAGCACAACAAGGTGCTGCACGAGCGGACCATCTTCATGACATTCGTCACGCGCGACATCCCGTATGTGAAGGACGACGAACGGGTGACGATTCACGATGCGGGTGAAGGACTCTACATCGTCAAGGCGGAATACGGCTTCAACGAAACGCCGGACGTGAAGGCGGTGCTCGAGGAGGTCGCGCGTCAGCGCGGAATGACGTTCGAGCTGATGGACACGTCGTTCTTCCTCGCGCGCGAAACCGTCGTGCCGACCCATCTGCCGGGCATGTCGATCTGGCGCGAGCGCGTGTTCGCGTGGATGCATCAGAACGCCGCGAAGCCGACCGATTTCTTCGCGATCCCGGCGAACCGCGTCGTCGAGCTCGGCACGAAGATCGAGATCTGAGCGGCGAGTGCCGCGCGCCGTTCGTTGTCGACGTGCGGCGCGTTCCACCGCTTTCGCGCGACAGGAATCGATGCCAGCGCTATCGAGCGGAGATGCCGAATCGCCCCCCGTCGATCCAGACGCCGCCAGTCACAAAAAAGCCCGCTTCGAAGCGGGCTTTTTCGTGACTGGCGCGTCGCGCTCAACGCGGCTGCTTGAGCTTCGCGAACGCGGCGGCCATCGCGCCCGCCGGCTCCGGCTCGCGCGAGCGCTGCGGCCGCGCGCCGCCGCGCATGGCGCCGCGCTCCGCGCCGCCGCGATTGCCGGCCGCGCTCGGCGCCGAGTCGTCGTCGAGCCGCATCGTCAGCGAAATCCGCTGGCGCTTCACGTCGACGTCGAGCACCTTCACCTTGACGACCTGGCCCGCCTTCACGACTTCGTGAGGATCCTTGATGAATTTCGTCGACATCGCGGACACATGGACGAGCCCGTCCTGATGCACGCCGATGTCGACGAACGCGCCGAACGCCGCAACGTTCGTCACCACGCCTTCCAGCACCATCCCCGGCGCGAGATCCGACACTTTCTCGACACCTTCGCGGAACGTCGCGGTCTTGAATTCGGGTCGCGGATCGCGGCCGGGCTTCTCGAGCTCGGACAGGATGTCGCGCACGGTCGGCAATCCGAAGCGTTCGTCGACGAATTCGGCGGGCGACAGGCCCGCGAGCGCGTCGCGGTTGCCGAGCACGTCGTCAATGCGCTTGCTGATCTTCGCGAGCATCCGCTCGACGACGGGGTACGCCTCCGGGTGCACCGACGAGCGGTCGAGCGGATTCTCGCCGCCATTGATGCGCAGGAAGCCCGCCGCCTGCTCGAACGTCTTGTCGCCGAGGCGCGGCACGCGGCGCAGATGCTCGCGCGACGGGAACGGGCCGTTTGCGTCGCGGTAGTCGACGATGTTGCGCGCGAGCGTCGGGTTCAGGCCCGACACGCGTGCGAGGAGGGCGGCCGATGCGGTGTTCGCGTCGACGCCGACCGCGTTCACGCAGTCCTCGACGACCGCGTCGAGCGACCGCGCGAGCTCGCGCTGGTTCACGTCGTGCTGATACTGGCCGACGCCGATCGCCTTCGGCTCGATCTTCACGAGTTCGGCGAGCGGGTCCTGCAGCCGGCGCGCGATCGATACGGCGCCGCGCAGCGACACGTCGAGCTCGGGGAATTCCTTCGCGGCGAGCTCCGACGCCGAGTAGACGGACGCGCCCGCCTCCGACACGACGATCTTCTGCAGCTTGAGCTCGGGATGCCGTGCGATCAGCTCGCTCGCGAGCTTGTCGGTTTCGCGCGACGCGGTGCCGTTGCCGATGCTGACGAGCTCCGCCTGCGTGTGCGCGGCGAGGCGCGCGAGCTTTGCGATCGAGCCGTCCCAGTCGCGGCGCGGCTCGTGCGGATAGATCGTGTCGGTCGCGAGCACCTTGCCCGTGCGATCGACGACGGCAACCTTCACGCCCGTGCGCAGGCCGGGGTCGAGACCGATCACGGCCTTCGGGCCCGCGGGCGCGGCGAGCAGCAGGTCCTTCAGGTTGCGCGCGAACACGCGGATCGCTTCGTGCTCGGCCGTCTCGCGCAGGTGCGTGAGCAGCTCGGTCTCGATGTGCGGCTGCACCTTCACGCGCCAGCACCACCGGCATACGTCGGACAGCCACTTGTCGGCGGGCCGGTTCTGGTTCGCGATCCCGAAATGGCGCGCGATCGTCGCCTCGCCCGGATGCGGCACCTGCGCGTCGAGCTCCTCGCCGAGGCCGAGCTTCACGGTCAGCACGCCGGCGTTGCGGCCGCGGAACAGCGCGAGCGCGCGGTGCGACGGCACGGTCTTGAGCGTTTCCGAGTAGTCGTAGTAGTCGCGGAATTTCTCGCCTTCCTCGCCTTCCTTGCCGTCGACGACGGCCGACGACACGACGCCGCGCTCGAACAGGTAGTCGCGCAGCTTGCCGAGCAACTCGGCCGTCTCGCCGAATTGCTCGGACAGGATGTCGCGTGCGCCGTCGAGCGCCGCCTTCACGTCGGCGACGCCCTTGTCCGCGTTCACGTAGGCGGCGGCCTCCGTTTGCGGATCGAGGAGCGGATTCGCGAGGAGCGCCTGCGCGAGCGGCTCGAGCCCGGCTTCCCGGGCGATCTGCGCGCGCGTGCGGCGCTTCGGCTTGTACGGCAGGTACAGATCCTCGAGCGTCTGCTTGCTGTCGGCCGCGTCGATCGCCGCGCGCAGTTCGTCCGTCAGCTTGCCCTGCTCGTCGATGCTCGCGATGATCGTCGCGCGGCGTTCCTCGAGCTCGCGCAGATACAGCAGGCGCTCTTCGAGCTGGCGCAACTGCGTGTCGTCCAGGTTGCCCGTGACTTCCTTCCGGTAGCGGGCGATGAACGGAACGGTGGAGCCTTCGTCGAGGAGTTGCACTGCCGCGGCGACTTGCCGGGGCTGGACCGACAGTTCGTCGGCGATGCGCTGTACGATCTTGAGTGCTACGGTTTCCGTCATGTCGTGATGTGCGTCTACTGCCTGCAGAAATCGCCCGGTCCGGCCGGCTGCGCCCTCGAGTCGGCCCGGGCGGGTGAATGGAGCGGGGCATTTTGCCATAAATGCGAAAGGGTCTAGCCGCGGGTGTTAGAATTCGCCCCATGATCCGCAGCTTTCCTACGACGTTGCCAACCTCCCGATTTTCCGTTCTCGCGTTCGCCGCTGCGCTTGCGGCGACGCTCTCCTGCGCGCCCGTCGCCGGCATCGCGCAGACGTCCGCATCCGCCGTCGCGGCGCCTGCCGCCGCCGCATCCGATGCGGGCACGTTCGGCGCGCAGGCGAATTTCGACGCGCGTCAAAAAGTGCTCAATCAACGCGCGTCGGAAAACGATTATCGTTATGCGGTGGCCCAGCACGATTGCTACAGCACGTTTTTCGTCAATCACTGCCTGAACAAGGCGCGCGAGACGATGCGGGCCGAGCGCGCGAGCGTCAGCCAGGAGCAGCTCGCGCTCGACGACGAGCAACGGGCGGTGCGCGCGCAGGAGCGGGACCGGCAACTCGCGCTGAAGGAAGCCGAGCGGCAGGCGCAGGCGCCGCAGCGCGCGGCGAACGAACAGGCGAACGCGGCCGCGTACGAAGGCAAGCAGCAGGAAAACGCGCTCAAGCGCGCGCAGCGCGACGCGCAGGCGCCGCAACGCGCGGCGAACCAGCAGGCGTATGACGCGAAGCAGGCCGAGTTCCAGCGCAAGCTCGACGCGGCGCACGCGCAGGCGGCGAAGGATGCGCAGCAGCGCGCGGAGAACGCCGGGCGCTACGAACAGAAGCAGCGTGACGCGGCGCAGCACAAGGCGGACGTCGACGAACGCCGGCGGCAGGCCGCCGAGAAGGCGAAGCAGAAGCAACAGCAGCAGTAACGGTTAGCAGCAGGGGTACACGCGGCAGCGTTGGGTGGTGGTTTCGCAAGGCAATCTCGGGCATGCAGGCGGCTCGGTCGGCATGCCGATTCAATGAGGAGGCAAGTATGCAAACCCGTTCGGCGGAAACGCAACAGGAACTGTACAACCGACTGGTGTCTTTGCAGGAGCTGCACCAGCAGCTTGCCCGCGAGATCGAGCAGAAAGAGGGACGCTCCGACATCGACGACCTGGCGCTGCACCGGCTGAAGAAGGAAAAGCTGCTGGCCAAAGACAAGATCATCATGCTGCAATCGCAGCTCGAACCGGATAAGCGCGCTTGACGCGCGGCCTGGCAAGCGCCGGCGCCGCGGCAGGCGCCGGATGATATTAGGAACCGCTTGCCTTGAATTCACCGCTTGATGCCACTCCCGACGCGCGGCGCGACGATTCGTCCGCCGCGCGCTCCCGCACGTCCGGCGGCAGCGCCGTTGCCGCCGCGGGCGCGTACACGCCGAGCGTGAAGCGCATCGTCGAGCTCGACGCCATCTTCGGCGACGGCGGCCTGTTCGCGCGCGCGCTCGACAACTACCGCCCGCGCGCGTCGCAGATCGACATGGCGCGCGCCGTTGCCGCCGCGATGGAAGCATCGGGCAAGCTGATGCCGGAGCCCGAGATCTTCGAGGCGCGCAAGCGCCCCGCGCGGCGCCTGCAAGACGGCGCATCCGCCGGCCGTGACGATGCGCACGCCACGTCGTCCGGCGACGAAGGCGCCGACAACGGCGACAACACGTTGATCGTCGAAGCCGGCACCGGCACCGGCAAGACATATGCGTACCTCGTCCCGGCGATGCTCTGGGGCGGCAAGGTGATCGTGTCGACGGGCACGAAGCACCTGCAGGATCAACTGTTCCAGCGCGACATCCCGACGGTGCGCAACGCGCTCGCGGTGCCCGTGACGGTCGCGATGCTCAAGGGGCGCGCGAATTACCTGTGTCATTACTATCTGCAACGCACGGCCGACAACGGCCGCTTGCCGTCGCGACAGGACACCGCGTACCTGCAGGACATCATCCGCTTCGCGAAGATCACGAAGAGCGGCGACAAGGCCGAGCTCGCGAGCGTGCCGGAGACGTCGCCCGTGTGGTCGATGGTCACGTCGACGCGCGACAACTGCCTCGGCCAGGAATGCCCGCATTACAAGGACTGCTTCGTGATGCAGGCGCGCCGCGAGGCGCAGCAGGCGGACATCGTCGTTGTCAATCATCACCTGTTCTTCGCCGACATCATGCTGCGCGACACCGGGATGGCCGAATTGCTGCCGAGCGCGAACACGATCGTCTTCGACGAGGCGCATCAGTTGCCCGAGACCGCGACGCTCTTTTTCGGCGAGACGCTGTCGACGACGCAACTGCTCGAGCTCGCGCGCGATGCGGTGGTCGAGGGGCTCGCGCATGCGCGCGATGCGGTCGAATGGGTGAAGCTCGGCGGCGCGCTGGAGCGTGCGGCGCGCGACGTGCGGCTCGCGTTCGCCGACGACGGGATCGTCCGGATGTCGCTCGCGCAACTGGGCGACGGCCATCCGCTTTTCGGCGCGCTCGATGCGGTCGATTCGGCGCTCGACGCGCTGTCGACGGCGCTCGCGGGGCAGGCGGAGCGGGCCGAATCGATCGCCGCCTGCCAGCGCCGCGCGCGCGAGCTGCAGGAGTTGCTCGCGGGCTGGGTTGCGCCCGGTGCGAAAGACGATGCGGCCGATGCGAAGGCCGCTGCGGAAGCGGGCGAGCGCGACGATCCGAACGAGAAAGTGCGCTGGGTCGAGGTGTTCGCGCACACGGTCCAGTTGCACGAAACGCCGTTGTCCGTCGCGCCGATCTTCGCGAAGCAGCGCGCGGGCGTGCCGCGCGCGTGGATCTTCACGTCGGCGACGCTGTCGGTGCGCGGCGATTTCACGCACTACGCGGCGCAGATGGGGCTCAATTCGCGCCGCTCGATGACGCTGCCGAGCCCGTTCGACTATCAGACGCAAGGGCTCCTGTACGTGCCGCGGAACCTGCCGCAGCCGTCGTCGCCCGCGTTCACCGACGCGGTGTTCGACGCCGCGCTGCCGGCGATCGAGGCGTCGGGCGGCGGCGTGTTCGTGCTGTGCACGACGCTGCGCGCGGTCGACCGGATCGCCATGAAGTTGCGCGAGACGATCGAGGCGCGCGGCTGGAACACGCCGCTCCTCGTGCAGGGCGATGCGAGCCGCACTGAGCTGCTCGACCGGTTCCGCGCATACGGCAATGCGATTCTCGTCGGCAGCCAGAGCTTCTGGGAAGGCGTCGACGTGCGCGGCGACGCGCTGTCGCTCGTCGTGATCGACAAGCTGCCGTTCGCGCCGCCCGACGATCCGGTGCTCGCCGCGCGGCTCGATGCGCTGACGAAGAAGGGGTTGAGCCCGTTCGCCGTCCATCAGTTGCCGCAGGCCGTCATCACGCTGAAGCAGGGCGCGGGGCGGCTGATTCGCGCGGAGACGGACCGCGGCGTGCTGATGATCTGCGACACGCGCCTCGTCGACAAGCCATATGGCCGTCGTATCTGGCAGAGCCTGCCGCCCTTCAAGCGAACGCGCGAGATCGACGTCGTGCGCGAGTTCTTCGCCGAGCGGCGCGAAGCCGAGCAGGCTTGAGCGCGCGGTAATCGTTGAGCCTGCGCGGCAGGGGCAGGCGCGCAAAAAGAAAAACCCGGCTCGACCAGGCCGGGTTTTTCTTTCATGCGCCGGTCGCGCACGAAGCGCGACGCGCGATGCTCAACTCAGAACTGCCACCACGATTTCTTCGCACCCGGCCGCGCATGGCCCGTGACGTACGGGCTGTCCGGGAACGTCGACGCGAGCACGCGTTTCGTGTCGTCGGCGAGCTGCGGCTGATTCAGCTTCGTGTACGACAGCATCATGATGTGCAGCGCGTCCTCGATCGCCGGCGCGTTCTTGTATTCCTTGATCGCGAGCTGCGCGCGGTTGATCGCCGCGACATAAGCGCCGCGCCGGTAGTAGTAGTCGGCCGCGTGCACTTCGTGCGACGCGAGCGCGTTGACGATGTAGCGCATCCGCGCGGCCGCATCGGGCGCGTACTTGCTCTTCGGATAGCGGTCGACGACGACCTTGAACGCGTCATACGATTCGCGCAGCGCCTGCGGATCGCGCTCGCTCATGTCCTGGCCGGAGAAGCGGCCGAAGAGACCGAGGTCGTCGTTGAAGTGGATCATCCCCTTCAGGTAGTACGCGTACGCGACATCCGGGTGATCCGGGTGGAGCTGGATGAAGCGGTCGACCGCCTGGTCGGCGGAGGCCGTTTCGTTGTCCTTCCAGTTGCAGTAGGCGACGTTGATCTGAGCCTGCTGCGCGAAGTGGCCGAACGGGTCGCGCCCCTGCAGCGCCTCGAAATATTTCGCGCACTTGCCCCAGTCGCCGCCCGTCAATGCATCCTGAGCCTCTGAGTATAATTTGTTGTTCGACCAGGTTGCCGTCTCGTCGCTCTTCTGCGGCAAGCCGTGGCAACCCGCGACGAGCACCGCGGCCGCCGCCAGCGCGGCCCAGGCGGCCGCAGGTTTTGCGACGCGTTTGGTCGAATGCATCATGGTGAAAAGGGCTCGCATTGTCCTAGCTTCAAGTCTCAAGTGACCCAGTTTAAATGACCCGTTCAAGTTCGTTGAATGCCCGTGCGGGCAAGTCAAACCGCGACGATTATAGCCCAAGCGCCAGCCCCGCCGACGCTTCTGCCGGCGATTCGCTCGACGACGATCTGACGAGCGACGCGCTCGTCGCGCCGGCGGGCGCCGATGCCGGCGCCGATGCGCCGCGCGTCGTCGGCGTGCCGCCCGCGCTCGCGGGCGAGCGCCTCGACAAGGCGCTCGCGCAGTTGTTCCCCGAGTTCTCGCGCAGCCGTCTGCAGCAGTGGATCGAGTCGGACCGCGTGCGCGTCGACGGCGCGCCCGCGAAGATCCGGCAGCCCGTGCCGCTCGGCGCGACGATCGAGCTGCTGCCGGATCTGTTGCCCGAGCAACTCGCGTTCACGCCGGAGCCGGTGCCGCTTTCGATCGTCTACGAGGACGAAGCGATCGTCGTCGTCGACAAGCCGGCCGGCCTCGTCGTTCACCCGGCGGCCGGCAACTGGAGCGGCACGCTGCTCAACGGCCTGCTGCACCGCTATGCCGACGCGGCCGGCCTGCCGCGCGCGGGCATCGTGCATCGGCTCGACAAGGAGACGTCGGGCCTGATGGTCGTCGCCCGCACGCTCGCCGCGCAGACGGATCTGATCCGTCAATTGCAGGCGCGCACGGTGAAGCGCCGCTATTTCGCGCTCGTGTGGGGGCAGATGCCCGACAAGGGCACTATCGACGCGCCGATCGGCCGCGATCCGCGCGAACGCACGCGCATGGCGGTCGTCGCGGGCGCGGCGGGCAAGCCTGCACGCACGCATTTCCGCGCGGTCGACACGACGCTGTGGGAGCGTCAACCGGTGTCGGCGATCCATTGCGATCTCGAAACCGGGCGCACGCACCAGATCCGCGTGCACTGCGCGCACGTCGGGCATCCGCTGCTCGGCGATCCGGTGTACGGCCGCGCGCGCGGCAAGCGCTCGGTCACGCCGCTGCCGGGCGGCTTTGCGCGGCAGGCGCTGCACGCATGGCGGCTCGGCCTCGTTCATCCGGCGACCGGCCGGACGATGCAATGGCGCGCGCCGCTGCCGGCCGATCTCGCGGCGCTCGTCGAGGCACTCGGCTTCGGCGCGGACGATGCGGAATTCGGCGACGACGACGCGGTCTATGACGACGGTTACGATGAAGGCATCCCGTATGCCGACGACGATGAGGACTGACTGCCGATGACGACGTTGCGACCCCTGACGCTGGCCGATTGCGTGCAACCCGACTGGCATGCGCCGCCGCGCGTGCGCGCGCTCGTCTCGACGCGCAACGGCGGCGTGAGCGAGCCGCCTTATGGCGGGTGGAGCGGCTGGGGTGGCCGGGGCGGTCAGGGCGGCGAGGTCGCGGGCGGGATGAACCTCGGCCGGCACACCGGCGACGATCCTGCGCATGTCGATGCGAATCGCGCGCGGCTGCTCGCGTTGACGGGCCAGCCGCGCGCCGCGTGGCTCGAGCAGGTCCACGGCACGGATGTCGTGCGCGCGGAGGACGTGCTCGCCGCAAGCGCGGCGGATGCGGGCGAGGGCGGCGTCGTGCGCGCGGATGCGAGCGTCGCGGCGACGCCGGGCGCCGTCTGCGTCGTGATGGTCGCCGACTGCCTGCCGGTGCTGCTGTGCGACGAAGCGGGCCGCGCGGTCGGCGCCGCGCATGCGGGCTGGCGCGGCCTCGTCGCGGGCATCGTCGAGAAGACGGCCGAGCGCGTCGCGGCGCTGGCGGGCGCCGGCGCCGGCAGCCTGCACGCGTACCTCGGCCCGGCGATCGGGCCGACCGCGTTCGAAGTCGGCGCCGACGTGCGCTCGGCCTTTCTCGATGCGGCGCCGCTCGCCGATTACGCGGCGACGGAACGCGCATTCGCGCCGCGCGCGGACGCGCCCGGCAAGTATCTGGCGGATCTCTACGCGCTCGCGCGGCTGCGCCTCGCGCGTGCCGGCGTCGCGCGCGTGAGCGGCGGTACCGCGTGCACGGTGACAGAGCGCGAGCGCTTCTATTCGTATCGCCGCGATCGCGTGACGGGCCGGATGGCCGCGATGATCTGGCTCGCCGACTGACGGCCGCCGGTTGCGAGCGGCGTCGTGGCGACTGGCCGCGACGGCATGCCGGCGCTGTTCCTGCCGCGCCGCGGCGCGCGGATTGCTGCGCCGCACCGTGTGATGGTTGTCATCGAGATCGCTTAGACTCTTGCCGGCCGAACGGGCCGGACATCCCCGCCGCGCGTCGCGCGGCGCGTCCTGCAACAATCATTCCGGTTGTCGAAGCATGTGTTGTCGGAGGTGACGGATCACATGGGGAAAACGATAATGATAAAACTACTGCACTGCGGCAGAATCTGGAGAAGCGCTCCGGAACACGACGCCCGGCCGGACGGGGCGCGCAGTGGGTGGTCGACTTCATGCGGCTCGAGCAGGATTTCCAGGGTCCCCGCAGGCAACACCGAGGAACCACCGAGGAACCACCGTTAAGGCAGGTATGACAGCATCGAAAAAATCGTCGACGTCCTCTCACACGGATACTCCCCAGGGCCACAATACAGCCGGATCGGCGGCCCAGCCCATGCAACAGTTGTTCGAGTCCTGGCTCGACGCATGGCGCAGCTTCGCGGAACCGGCCCGAGCGGCCGCGGGCGGCGTACCCGCGCAGTCGCCGTTCGCGGCGTTCCAGACGCCTCTGCCGTTTTCGTTTGCGATGCCGAAGATGCCGCCGATGCCGGACTGGTCCGGCGCGGCCGTGTCGCCCGCCGGGCTCGCGCCCGTCGCGTCGGTGCCGCCCGCGCGGCTGCAGAAGCTTCAGGCCGATTACTCGCGCGAGTGCATCGCGCTGATCCAGCAGGCGAACGTCGCGACGCCGACCGTTCCTGAACTGAAGGATCGGCGCTTCAGCTCGGATGCGTGGAAGGCTTCGCCCGCGCACGGATTCGCGGCCGCCTGGTATCTGCTGAACGCACGCTATCTGCAGGAGCTCGCCGACGCGCTCGAGACCGATCCGAAGACGCGCGAGCGAATCCGCTTCACGGTCCAGCAGTGGACGGCCGCCGCGTCGCCGAGCAACTTCCTCGCGCTCAATCCGGAGGCGCAGAAGAATCTCGTCGAGACGCAGGGCGAGAGCCTGCGTCTCGGGATGATGAACCTGCTCGCCGACATGCAGCGCGGCAAGATCTCGCAGACGGACGAATCGCAGTTCGTCGTCGGCGAGAATCTCGCGGTGTCGGAAGGCGCGGTCGTCTACGAGAACGATCTGATCCAGTTGATCCAGTACAAGCCGACGACGCCGACCGTCTTCGAGCGGCCGCTGCTCATCGTGCCGCCGTGCATCAACAAGTTCTACATCCTCGATCTGCAGCCCGAGAACTCGCTCGTCGCGCACGCGCTGTCGTGCGGCCATCAGGTGTTCCTCGTGTCGTGGCGCAATGCCGATGCATCGGTCGCGCACAAGACATGGGACGACTACATGGACGAGGGCCTGCTCGCCGCGATCGACGTCGTCCAGCAGGTGAGCGGGCGCGAGCAGATCAACACGCTCGGCTTCTGCGTCGGCGGCACGATGCTTGCGACGGCGCTCGCGGTGCTCGCCGCGCGCGGCGAGCACCCGGCCGCGTCGATGACGCTCCTCACCGCGATGCTCGACTTCTCCGACACGGGCATTCTCGACGTGTTCGTCGACGAAGCGCACGTGCAGATGCGCGAGCAGACCATCGGCGGCAAGAACGGCGCGCCGGCGGGCTTGATGCGCGGTGTCGAGTTCGCGAACACGTTTTCGTTTCTGCGTCCGAACGATCTCGTGTGGAACTACGTCGTCGACAACTACCTGAAGGGCCGCACGCCCGCGCCGTTCGATCTGCTGTACTGGAACGGCGATTCGACGAGCCTGCCGGGCCCGATGTACGCGTGGTATCTGCGGAACACCTATCTCGAGAACAAGCTGCGCGAGCCGGACGCGCTCACCGTGTGCGGCGAGCCCGTCGATCTGTCGCGGATCGACGTGCCGACGTTCATCTACGGCTCGCGCGAGGATCACATCGTGCCGTGGCAGACCGCGTACGAATCGACGTCGCTGCTGACGGGGCCGCTGAAGTTCGTGCTCGGCGCGTCGGGCCACATCGCGGGCGTGATCAACCCGCCCGCGAAGAACAAGCGCAGCTACTGGAGCTACGACGCGGATGCAAAGGCGCTGCCGGAATCGGCGAACGACTGGCTCGACGCGGCCGTCGAGCATCCGGGCAGTTGGTGGCCGGTGTGGATCGAGTGGCTCGATCAGTACGGCGGCAAGAAGGTGAAGCCGCGCGCGCAGCCCGGCTCCGCGCACTTCCCGGTGATCGAGCCCGCGCCCGGCCGGTATGTGATGCGACGCGATTGACGAACGACGGAAGGCGGAGCACGCTTTGCGTCGCCACCGATTTTTAACAGGGCGGTTCGCGGCGCGCCGTGCCGCGTTCGTTCGGAGGATAGTGAAATGACTGACGTAGTGATCGTATCGGCCGCGCGCACCGCGGTCGGCAAGTTCGGCGGCTCGCTCGCGAAGATCGCCGCGCCCGAGCTCGGCGCGACCGCGATCCGCGCGGTGCTCGCGCGTGCGGGCGTGAAGCCTGAGCAGATCAGCGAAGTGATTCTGGGCCAGGTGCTGACGGCGGGCTCGGGCCAGAACCCGGCGCGTCAGGCGCTGATCGCGGCGGGGCTGCCGAACGCCGTGCCGGGCATGACGATCAACAAGGTGTGCGGCTCCGGCCTGAAGGCCGTGATGCTCGCCGCGAACGCGATCGTCGCGGGCGACGCGGAGATCGTCGTCGCGGGCGGCCAGGAGAACATGAGCGCCGCGCCGCACGTGCTGCCGGGCTCGCGCGACGGCTTCCGGATGGGCGACGCGAAGCTCGTCGACAGCATGATTGTCGACGGCCTTTGGGACGTCTACAACAAGTACCACATGGGCGTCACCGCGGAGAACGTCGCGAAGGAATACGGGATCACGCGCGAAGAGCAGGACCAGTTCGCGGCGCTGTCGCAGAACAAGGCGGAAGCCGCGCAGAAGACGGGCCGCTTCGACGACGAGATCGTGCCGATCGAGATCCCGCAGCGAAAGGGCGAGCCGCTTCGCTTCGCGACCGACGAGTTCGTGCGTCACGGCGTGACGGCCGAGGCGCTCGCGGGCCTGAAACCCGCGTTCGCGAAGGACGGCACGGTGACGGCCGCGAACGCGTCCGGCATCAACGACGGCGCGGCCGCGGTGCTCGTGATGTCGGCGAAGAAGGCCGAGGCGCTCGGCCTCGAGCCGCTCGCGCGGATCAAGGCTTACGCGAACGCGGGCGTCGATCCGAGCGTGATGGGCATGGGCCCCGTTCCGGCGTCGCGCCGCTGTCTCGAGCGCGCGGGCTGGTCGGTCGGCGACCTCGACCTGATGGAGATCAACGAGGCGTTCGCCGCGCAGGCGCTCGCGGTCCACAAGCAGATGGGCTGGGACACGTCGAAGGTCAACGTGAACGGCGGCGCGATCGCGATCGGCCATCCGATCGGCGCGTCGGGCTGCCGGATTCTCGTCACGCTGCTGCACGAAATGCGCAAGCGCGATGCGAAACGCGGCCTCGCATCGCTTTGCATCGGCGGCGGGATGGGCGTCGCGCTCGCGCTCGAGCGCCCGTAACGCCAATCAGGAGGCACCCGAGCCGGCCGCGCCGACGGGCGCGCGGCCCGGCGAACGGGCGGATCGGCATGCAGGCGACGGAGAGGTTGCCGCTCGGCGCTTCTCAAAACGATAATGGAGTGATGGTTATGTCTCAGCGAATTGCTTACGTAACGGGCGGCATGGGCGGCATCGGTACGAGCATCTGCCAGCGCCTGCACAAGGACGGCTTCCGGGTGGTCGCGGGCTGCGGCCCGAATTCGCCGCGCCGCGTGAAATGGCTCGAGAACCAGAAGGCGCTCGGCTTCGATTTCTACGCATCCGAAGGCAACGTCGGCGACTGGGATTCGACGAAGCAGGCGTTCGACAAGGTGAAGGCCGAGATCGGCGAGATCGACGTGCTCGTCAACAACGCGGGCATCACGCGCGACGTCGTGTTCCGCAAGATGACGCGCGAAGACTGGACGGCCGTGATCGACACGAACCTGACGAGCCTCTTCAACGTCACGAAGCAGGTGATCGACGGCATGGTCGAGCGCGGCTGGGGGCGCATCATCAATATTTCGTCGGTGAACGGCCAGAAAGGGCAGTTCGGCCAGACCAACTACTCGACCGCGAAGGCGGGCATTCACGGCTTCACGATGTCGCTCGCACAGGAGGTCGCGACGAAGGGCGTGACGGTCAACACGGTGTCGCCGGGCTACATCGGCACGGACATGGTGAAGGCGATCCGTCCGGACGTGCTCGAGAAGATCGTCGCGACGATTCCGGTGCGCCGTCTCGGCTCGCCCGACGAGATCGGCTCGATCGTCGCGTGGCTCGCGTCGGAAGAGTCCGGCTTCGCGACGGGCGCCGATTTTTCGCTGAACGGCGGCTTGCATATGGGCTGAGCCATTCGGCCGGGCGGCGCATGCCGTCCGGCCGTGTGGGTCGGATGTTCCGGGAACGCCCGGTTCCGCGCGCGGCTCGCGCCCGCGTGCGGCGCCGGGCGCCGTCACTGCGCGCATCAGGCGCTCAAAGGCGTTACATGACTACTACAAAGAAAACTGGCGAACGGCTGATCAAGAAGTATCCGAACCGCCGTTTGTACGATACGGAGACGAGCACCTACATTACGTTGACCGACGTGAAGCAACTCGTGCTCGAACAGGAGGACTTCAAGGTCATCGATGCGAAAAGCAGCGAGGACCTGACCCGCAGCATCCTGCTGCAGATCATTCTCGAAGAGGAGAGCGGCGGCGTGCCGATGTTCTCGTCGTCGATGCTCTCGCAGATCATCCGGTTCTACGGGCATGCGATGCAGGGGATGATGGGCGCGTATCTGGAGAAGAACATCCAGGCGTTCATCGACATCCAGAGCAAGCTTGCCGACCAGTCGAAGAACCTGTACGAGAACAACGCGATGAATCCGGAAGTCTGGTCGCAGTTCATGAACATGCAGGCGCCGATGATGCAAGGGATGATGACGAGCTACATCGAGCAGTCGAAGAACATGTTCGTGCAGATGCAGGAGCAGATGCAGAACCAGGCGAAGACGATGTTCAGCTCGTTCCCGTTCAAGCCGGCGACGCCGCCGGGCAGCGAGCCGGAGAAAAAGTAGACGCAACGCGCGACGTCGTGCGACGTCTTTCGCCGGGACCGTGGCCGGAATGCGACCCGGCTGCGTTGCGATACCGCATGTGTCGTTGCTCCGTGAACCCGCTTGCGGCTCGGCGGGGCGGCATCGATTGCGCTCGGCGGGCGCATCGCCCGAGGGGCCGCGGCTTGCCGCGCGTCATCGGGCGGACGTCGCAATCGCATGCAGGAAACGGCGCCGCGCAGGCGCCGTTTCTTTTCGGGGTGGGATGCGCCCGAATGATGCCGCCGCGGCAGACGGGCAGGCGGCCGTTTCGTCTGCGACGCACGCGCTGCATTCGCGAACCCGACTCCTGAAGCTGTCGGCCGGCCTCGCGCGTCTGCCGTGTACGAGCGCGATGGGCGCGTGCTACGTCGGGGCGATCCGGCTCATGAGGCTCGTCACCAAGCAGCTCGCAATCGGCGTCACGCATGCGGTCCGGGTGGGCGACGCGCTCGGTGTGCTCCCGCGGGGAAACGTCGCCGCGCGGAGGGTAAAATGCCGGCAAACCCAAGGCGTGCCGCCACCGGACGCCGTCCCCTCACGCATGGAAGCGATAGTTGGAAAATTCATTGAAATCACGCGGTAAGCCGCTCGCCGCGCCCAAGGTGGGCATGGTTTCGCTCGGGTGCCCGAAGGCGCTCGTCGACTCCGAGCAGATCATCACGCAACTGCGCGCCGAAGGCTACGAAATCTCCGGCACCTATGACGGCGCGGATCTCGTCGTCGTCAACACCTGCGGCTTCATCGACGAAGCGGTCCAGGAAAGCCTCGACGCGATTGGCGAAGCGCTCGCGGAAAACGGCAAGGTGATCGTCACCGGCTGCCTCGGCGCGAAGAAGAGCGCGAGCGGCTCCGGCCTCATCGAGGAAGTGCACCCGAAGGTGCTCGCCGTCACCGGCCCGCATGCGGTCGGCGAAGTGATGCAGGTCGTGCACAGCCATCTGCCGAAGCCGCACGATCCGTTCGTCGATCTCGTGCCGGCCGCGGGCATCAAGCTCACGCCGCGCCACTACGCGTATCTGAAGATCTCCGAAGGCTGCAATCACCGCTGCTCGTTCTGCATCATTCCGTCGATGCGCGGCGATCTCGTGTCGCGGCCCGTCGCCGAGGTGATGCTCGAAGCCGAGAACCTGTTCAAGGCCGGCGTGAAGGAACTGCTCGTGATCTCGCAGGACACGAGCGCGTACGGCGTCGACGTCAAGTACCGCACGGGCTTCTGGAACGGACGGCCGCTCAGGACGCGGATGACCGAGCTCGTCGGCGCGCTCGGCGAGCTCGCCGCGCAGTACGGCGCGTGGGTGCGTCTGCATTACGTGTATCCGTATCCGCACGTCGACGAAATCATCCCGATGATGGCGCAAGGCCCGCTCAAGGACCACGTGCTGCCGTATCTCGACGTGCCGTTCCAGCACGCGCACCCGGACGTGCTCAAGCGCATGAAGCGCCCGGCGAACGCGGAGCGGGTGCTCGAGCGCGTGCAGAAGTGGCGCGAGATCTGTCCGGATCTGACGATTCGCAGCACGTTCATCGCGGGCTTTCCGGGCGAGACCGACGCGCAATTCGAGACACTCCTCGACTTCATTCGCGAGGCGGAGCTCGATCGCGTCGGCTGCTTCGCGTATTCTCCGGTCGAGGGTGCGAGCGCGAACGAGCTCGACGGCGCGCTGCCCGACGACGTGCGCGAGGCGCGCCGCGCGCGATTCATGGAAGTCGCCGAGGAGGTGTCGGCCGCGCGCATCGAACGCAAGGTCGGCAAGACGCTCAAGGTGTTGATCGACGAGGTCAACGAAGAGGGCGGCGTCGGCCGCACCGCGGCCGACGCGCCCGAGATCGACGGCGTCGTCTACGTCGAGCCGGCAACGAAGGCGTCGAAGCGGTACAAGGTTGGCGATTTCGTGTCCGTGAAGATCACGGGCGCCGACGGCCACGATCTTTGGGGCGAGGTCTGATGATGCCGGCGACGTCTCCGGACGTGCTCGCGCTCGGCGAGGCGATGGTCGAATTCAATCAGGCGCGGCCGGGCGAGCCGAACTATCTGCAGGGCTTCGGCGGCGATACGTCGAACTTCTGCATCGCCGCCGCGCGGCAGGGTGCGCGCGCGGGTTTCGTGTCCGCGCTCGGCGACGATCATTTCGGCCGGTTGCTGCTCGATCTGTGGCGTCGCGAGCGCGTCGACACGTCGTGCGTGCGGATCGACGGCAGCGCGCCGACGGGCGTCTATTTCGTGTCGCACGGCGAGCACGGCCACGCGTTCGATTATCTCCGCGCGGGCTCGGCCGCGAGCCGCTACGCGATCCGCGATCTGCCGCTCGACGCGCTCGCGGCCGCGCGCTTCGTGCATCTGTCGGGCGTGAGCCTCGCGATCAGCACGAGCGCGTGCGATGCGGCGTTCGCCGCGATCGCGCATGCGCGCGCGAACGGCGCGCGCGTGAGCTTCGACACGAACCTGCGGCTCAAGCTCTGGCCGCTGCCGCGCGCGCGGGCGGTGATGACGGAGGCGCTGCGCCATACCGATGTCTGCCTGCCGAGCTGGGATGACGTGACGGCGCTCACCGGGCTCGTCGAGCGCGACGCGATCGTCGATGCGCTGCTCGCCTTGGGGCCGCGCGTCGTCGCGCTGAAGCTCGGCCGCGAGGGCGCGTATGTCGCGACGCCCGGCGAGCGGCGCGTCGTGCCCGGCTTCGTCGTCGACGCGCTCGACGCGACGGGCGCGGGCGACTGCTTCGGCGGTGCGTTCGTCGCGCGGCTCGCCGCGGGCGATGATCCGTTCTCGGCCGCACGCTATGCGAACGCGGCGGCCGCGCTGTCGACGCAAGGGTTCGGCGCGGTCGCGCCGATCCCGTCGCGCGCCGCGGTCGAGCGGCTATTGGGCGCGTGAGCCCGCGCGCGTGCGGCGCGCGATCCGAATGCATGACGTGCGCGGCCGCGACCGCGCGCTCCATCGGTTTTCATCAAGAGAAGAGAGGGAGGCAACGATGCAACGCGAAGTAGTGGTGGTAAGCGGCGTACGCACCGCGATCGGCGATTTCGGCGGCAGCCTGAAGGACTTCGCGCCGACCGAGCTCGGCGCGCGGGTCGTGCGCGAAGTGCTGTCGCGCGCGCAGGTGTCGGGCGACGAAGTCGGCCACGTCGTGTTCGGCAACGTCGTGCACACGGAGCCGAAGGACATGTATCTCGCGCGCGTCGCGGCGATCAACGGCGGCATCGCGCAGCACGCGCCCGCGCTGACGCTCAACCGCCTTTGCGGCTCGGGCCTGCAGGCGATCGTGTCGGCCGCGCAGGGCGTGCTGCTCGGCGACGCGGACATCGCAGTCGCGGGCGGAGCGGAGAACATGAGCCGCGCGCCGTACTCGGTGCCGGTCGCGCGCTTCGGCCAGCGGATGGGCGACGCGAAGCTCGTCGACATGATGGTCGGCGCGCTCAGCGATCCGTTCCAGTCGATTCACATGGGCGTGACGGCCGAGAACGTCGCGACGAAGTACGGGATCACGCGCGACGCGCAGGACGCGCTCGCGGTCGAATCGCATCGGCGCGCGTCGCATGCGACGAAGTCCGGCTACTTCAAGGAGCAGATCCTGCCGATCGAGATCGCATCGCGCAAAGGCACGGTCGTGTTCGACGCCGACGAGCACGTGCGCCACGACGCGTCGCTCGACGATTTCGCAAAGCTCAAGCCCGTGTTCGCCAAGGAGAACGGCACGGTGACGGCGGGCAACGCATCGGGCATCAACGACGCCGCCGCCGCGGTCGTGCTGATGGAGCGCAGCGTTGCCGAGCAGCGCGGCGCGAAGCCGCTCGCGCGCCTCGTCTCGTATGCGCACGCGGGCGTCGATCCGGCGTACATGGGCATCGGCCCCGTGCCCGCGACGAAGAAGGCGCTCGAGCGTGCGGGCATCACGGTTGCCGATCTCGACGTGATCGAGGCGAACGAGGCGTTCGCCGCGCAGGCGTGCGCGGTGTCGAGCGAGCTCGGCTTCGATCCGGCGAAGGTCAACCCGAACGGCTCGGGCATTTCGCTCGGCCATCCGATCGGCGCGACGGGCGCGCTCATCACCGTGAAGGCGCTGTACGAGCTGCAACGGACCGGCGGGCGCTACGCGCTCGTCACGATGTGCATCGGCGGCGGGCAGGGCATCGCCGCGGTGTTCGAGCGTCTGTAACGAGAGGGCCGCGCAGTTGAAGCTGATCACCGGAATCCGCGGCGCGGCGCTCGCCGCCGCACTTGCGACGGCGGCGGGGCTCGCGTTCGCGCAGTCTCCCTCTCAGGGCGTGGCGGCTTCCGCGGGCGCGGCCGATGCGGCGTCCGCCGCCGCGCCGCAGGCGGACGCGCCGCCGCCCGCCGCGCCGCTCAAGCCGAATCCGGCGTATGCGCGGCTGCCGCGCTACGAAGGGACGGTCGGCGGCCGGCAGGTCGTCGTGCGTCTCGGGCCGAAGACGGACGAGCCGGGCGTGCATGGCGAGTGCCAGTATCTCGACACGGGGGCGGTCGTCCTGCTCGCGGGCGATCGCGACGGCGACACGCTCGAGATCGAGGAATCGGACGACGGCACGAACATCACGGGCGTGTGGATCGGCCGCTTCGATGCGTCGGGCGGCTTGTCCGCCGACCGGATGAACGCCGATCAGTCGGATCCGCTGCCCGTCGCGCTGCGCCCGGCGGGCGGCGCGCCCGCGCCGTCGCATGCGGCGGGCGCGCAGCCCGCGCCGGCCGCCGCAGGCGCGCCGCAGGCGGGCGTCCGGGGGCAGTCGATCGACGGCGTGAGCAATCTGCGGACCGCCGAATAGCGAACGCGGCGGGTCGGCGCGGCGGCCGAGTCTCCCGGTCGCCGATCGGCGCTTGCCGGGCGGCTCAACGGGCCGGGTAGCTCAACGGTTTTGGGCGATGCGGCCGGGGCTCGGCGGTCTCTTGCCGGTCCTCTTGCCAGTCCCCCTTACCGGCCCCATCTGTTGCCCCCGCTCCCGCATCGGTCTCGGGCGCGGGCGCCTCTCGCCGGCACGGTCGCGGCCGCGCCGACTGTACCGGGCCAAACGTGTGGAATCCGGCTAAGCTAGCCGGGTTTCCAATCTTTTCCGGCTCGTTTTGCGCCGAGCCCTCCCAGTGATGACCGCATCCATTCCCAAGCGCGCGCTCCAGACGCGCGTCGTCCAGCCGGACGATCGCATTCCCGCCGGTTTCGAATCGTTCGTCGTGCCGGTCGCGCGAGCGTCGACGGTCGTGTTCCCCGATCTCGCGACGATGCGCAACCTCGACTGGCACCAGGATGGCCAGTGGCGCTACGGGTTGCACGCCACGCCGACGTCGCTCGCGCTCGCGCAGCGGCTCGCCGAGATCGAAGGCGGCACGCACGCGCTGTTGCAGCCGTCGGGGCTCTCCTCGATCACGAACGTGTACTTCGGCCTCGTCAAGGAAGGTGACGACGTGCTGATTCCGGACAACGCATACGGGCCGAACGGCGATTTCGGCAAATGGCTGGCGAAGGATTTCGGCATCACCGCGCGCTTTTACGATCCGATGATCGGTGCGGGCATCGCCGATCTGATCCAGCCGAACACGCGCATCATCTGGCTTGAGGCGCCCGGCTCGGTGACGATGGAGGTGCCCGACGTGCGGGCGATCACGGCGGTCGCGCACTCGCGCGGGATCGTCACGGCGATCGACAACACGTATTCGGCGGGCCTTGCGTTCAAGCCGTTCGAGCACGGCGTCGACATCTCGGTGCAGGCGCTGACGAAGTATCAGTCGGGCGGCAGCGACGTGCTGATGGGCGCGACGATCACCGCCGACGACGAACTGCACGCGAAGCTGAAGCTTGCGCGGATGCGGCTCGGCATCGGCGTGTCGGCCGACGACTGCTCGCTCGTGCTGCGCGGCCTGCCGAGCATGCGGGCGCGTTTCGAGGCGCACGGCCGCAGCGCGCTGTCGCTTGCGCGCTGGCTGAAGACGCGTGCGGAGATCGCGGCGGTGCTGCATCCGCAACTGCCCGATTGCCCCGGCCACGAGGCCTTCATGCGAGACTTCACGGGCGCGGGCGGCCTGTTCTCGGTCGTGTTCGACGAGCGCTACGATGCCGCGCAGGTCGACCGCTTCGTCGAGGCGCTCGCGCTGTTCGCGATCGGCTGGAGCTGGGGCGGCGCATGCAGCCTCGCGATGCCGTACGACGTTCAGTCGATGCGCACGGGCAAGTGGCCGCATCGCGGCACGCTGGTGCGTTTCTATGTCGGCCTCGAAGATGAAGCCGATTTGCGCGCGGACATCGAGCGCGCATTCGCCGAAACGTTCGCGTAACGCGCGACATCGGACCGCGGCGGAAGACAGAGGCGGCGGTTCTTTCGGCCGCGCCGCGCGCGGGCCGGGCGAGCCTGAGCGCGGCCTCAGAACAGCCGCAGCAATCCGTCGAGGCCGACGTGATCGAACGCGGCGCTCGCCGCGCTGCGCACGACCGGCTTCGCGCGAAACGCGATCGAGAAGCCGCCGGCGGCCATCATCTTCAGATCGTTCGACCCGTCGCCGAGGACGATCGCGCGTGCGGGCTCGATGCCGAGCGCCGCGCACGTATCGCGCACCGCGCGCGCCTTCACGTCCGCGTTGACGATCTCGCCGACGACCCTGCCCGTCAGCTTGCCGTCGACGATCTCGAGCGTGTTCGAGTGCGCGAAGTCGAGGCCGAGCCGCGCCTTCAGGCGCTCGGTGAAGAAGGTGAAGCCGCCCGATACGAGCAGCGTCTTCAGGCCCGCCGCTTTCACGCCGGCAAGCATCGACTCGGCGCCCGGCGACAGCCGCAGCCGTTCTTCGTAGACGCGCTCGAGCGCGCTCGCGTCGAGGCCCGCGAGCAGCGCGACGCGGCGGGTCAGGCTCTCGTTGAAATCCTTGATCTCGCCGCGCATCGCCGCCTCGGTGATCGCCGAGACTTCGGCTTTCAGGCCGCAGAAGTCCGCGATCTCGTCGATGCACTCGATCGTGATCAGCGTCGAATCCATGTCCATCGCGACGAGTCCGAAGTCGGCAAGCTTGCGGGCCGCGTCGACGAACGCGTAGTCGAGCGCGTGCGCGCCGCAGTATGCGTCGATGTCGGCGCGCTGCGCGGGGTCGGCGCCCTCGATGCGGATCGACTGCGCGTCGAGCGGAACGACGCGCGCGCCGCGCGCGAGTGCGGCGAGCGGCTTGTGATGCGCGTCGGAGAGCGGCGCAGTGCTTTGAACGACGAGATTCGTGGTCATGGAAGTGTCACGGTGGAGCGGGTGGCGGCGCCGACCAAGGCGATGCGGCGAACCCGTTATTGTAGCCGGTTGCGACGCAGCGCCAGCGGACGGGCGGTAGGGGGAGGACTCGGGCGTGTCCGATCGGACGGTGGCGGGCGGGGCGTGGCTGATCGCTGCGCATTCCCGGCTGGCGATTTCCGGCTCTCGGCTCTTGTGCGGACAGCGTTTGATACCGGACGTCGCCGTCAACTCGATTCGATGGTTCGAGCAACAAGGCGTGAAAATTTGCGATGGATCAAATTTGTCGTGCGCGCGCTTGGCGTCTTCGCCGTCGACGGCTTCACGTTCCGGCAGCATGCGAGCGAGCATGACGTGTCCGCGATGCATCTCGTCCATTCCGGGCGATGCCGCGCGAAGCGAGCGCCCCGAGGCGAGTATCGAGCCCGTGATCGCGCGCCACGCACGCTCGGCGCGGATCGTGCAAGCAGGGGTAACACCCGATGCGCGGCAGGCGCCACGCGTGCCGCTTCGCGTTAGACTGGCATTGCGTCATGCATCGATAACCCGGCGATTCGCGCAGCACGTCGTCATAAAAGGAGAGGTCAGCATGAGTCAACGCATTCTGTCGCCGCTCGTCGCGTCGTGCGCCGCCGCGGCGCTGCTCTCGGCTTTCGCCGCGCATGCGGCGCCGCCCATCAAGGGCAGTGTGCTGGGCGGCAACGACGGCCAGCTTCAATACACGGTCAAGGTCGACTCGAAGCAGTTCGGCACGATGCAGGAGACGCGCAAGATCCGCTCCGGCGAAACCGACGATTACAACTGGAAGTCGGTGCCGCCGTCGGGCGCCGTGCCGATGCCCGGCGCGTGCCCGAATGCGGACACGCTGCCGCGCGACGCGAACGGCGCGATGGTCCGGCAGGCGCAGGTGCGGCTCGCGCCATCCATCGACAGCAAGGGCGTCGCGAACGTGCAACTGAGCTTCCAGGCGAGCGCGCCGAACGGCGCGAAGAAGGTCACGGTGAACGGCAAGACGCTGCAATGCCCGAATGTCGTATCGGTGAGCCAGGTGAAATGGCTGTCGATCCCGACGGGCGGCTCGAAGTCGATCGCGATGCGCGACGGCACGAAGATCACGGTGTCGATCAAGCGGTAACGGGGTGGCGCGGCGGCGTTCGCGTGGCGGATGGCGGCGGCGCGGCACGCACGCCGCATGACACGCCGGATGTCGGCGCGCGACTCGATAATCACTCGGATCACTCGGATCACTCGGATCGGCGACAAGGCTCGCGCCAATCGCCAGTCCGCCGACTCGCCAAGCTGTTACGTCCCACGCGAATCGACGAACCATCAAGCGTCCGACGAGCGGGTCCACTCCACGGGCGTGCGCGTCTCACCCGCGATTCGCGGTCTTTTCCCGCTCGACGAGCCGCGATGCCAGAAACCGGTGCTCGGCGGAGAAGAGCCGCCGATAAGTCGACAGCACCGCGCCGACGGTGCCGAGCGCGGACGCCGCCGCGATCAGGAACATGATGACGATCTGATAGCGGACGGCCTGCAGCGGCGACTGCCCGGCGAGCACCTGGCCCGTCATCATCCCGGGCAGGCTCACGACGCCGACGACGGCCATCTGGTTGAGCGTCGGCAGCATGCCGGCGCGCACCGCCTGCCGCGCCGCGTCCTGCGCCGCTTCCCAGCGCGTCGCGCCGAGCGCGAGCGCCGTCTCGACGCGATCGCGCCGCGCGGTCAGCTCCTCCATCATCCGCTCGATGCCGAGCGACACGCCCGTCAGCGTGTTGCCGAGAATCATCCCGAGGATCGGGATCGCATATTGCGGCTCGTACCACGGATGGATGCGGATCACGACGAACAGCCCGATTGCCGCGACGAACCAGCTACTCGCCCAGATCGACAGGATGCTGTCGGCGCGCTGCCCCGCGTAGGTCCGCTTGCCGCGCGCGGCGCCCGCGAAGCCGGCGATCAGCGTCATCAGCGCGACGAGCGGCAGCACGACGTACCAGCGCGGATGGCCGAACACCCAGCCGAGCACGTAGCCGATCGCGAGCAACTGCACGACGGTGCGCGCGGCAGCCCACGCGAGCTTGCGGCCGAGGCCGAGCGACAGGGCGACCGAAATCGCGCCGTTGATCGCGACGAGCGCCGCCGCGATCCCGACGTCGACGAGGCTCAGGTCTTGCAGCGGCGTGTTCATCGCATGTTCTCCGTCGCGGCATCGCCGAGCGCGCCGGCGCGCATCGTCAGGCGCCGGCGGCCGACGCGCGCCGCCTGCGCCGGGTCGTGCGAAATCCACAGATACGAGCGCGCGGCGGGCGCCGCGGCGAACCAGGCGGCCACGAGCGCCTCGATCGCGCGGGTCGAATCGGGATCGAGGGCGGACGTCGGCTCGTCGAGCAGCAGCACGTCGGGGGCGAGCTGCAGCACGCGCAGCAGCGCGGCGATCTGCGCCTCGCCGCCCGACAGCTCGCTCGCGGCCTTGCGCAGGAAATCGTCGCCGCGGCCCGCTTGCGCGGCGAGGCGCGCGACGCGCGCGCGGTCGAAGTGCGCATCGCGATAGACCGCGAGCGAATAGGGGTAGCGCAGCAGGTCCTCGACCGTGCCGTCGGCCGTCGCGGGGCGCTGCCGAACGTACGCGACGCTGCGCCGGTAGCGCGGGATGGCCGCGCGCGGCACGCGCTTGCCGTGCCAGAGCAATTGACCGCCGTCGATCGGATCGAGGCGCGCGAGAACCCTCAGGAACACGCTCTTGCCGGAGCCCGACGGGCCGGTGAGCGCGATCCGCTCTCCCGCCGCGAGCGAGAAATCGGTCGGGGCCAGGAGCGTTTTGCCGCTCGCCGCGTCGCGTCGCGTGATCTGTCGGGCTTCGATCAGGGCATCGGCTGTCATAAATGCAAAAAACGCAAAAAACGGTAAATGGGGGCGGGTGGCGCCGCATCGTGCGCCATAATAACTGTCAGTGGCAGCGTCGCGCACGCTGCGCGGCGCTGCCGGTTCAGGAAGAACAACGACGGAATCTGGCATGACGCTCACCCGTACCCTCGGCAAAACGGCGGCGTGGATCGTCGGCATCTTCGCGGTCTTGACCGCGGCGGTCGGCGTGTTCATCTTCACGTTCGACTGGAGCCGCGCGAAACCGTGGATCAACGAGCAGGCAAGCGCGTCGATCGGCCGGCCATTCGAGATCCGCGGCGACATCAAGGTCGGCTGGCGGCGGCCCGACGGCGAGACCGGCTGGCGCGCCTGGGTGCCGTGGCCGATGTTCTCGGCGCGCCAGGTCGTGATCGGCAACCCGCCCTGGGCGAAGGCGCCCGACTTCGCGACGCTCGACGAAGCGCGCTTCGAGCTCGCGCTGCTGCCGCTGCTCGCCCATGAGGTCGTGATCCCGACGATCGAGCTCGTCAATCCGGCGCTCGACATCGAGCGCCTCGCCGACGGCCGCAACAACTGGACCTTCGAATTCAAGCAGTCTTCCGGCCCGTCGCCGTGGAAGGTGCAATTGCGCGACTTCGGCTTCGCGAAGGGCACGGTCGCGTATCGCGATGCGATCACGAAAGCTGATCTGAGCGTCGCGGTCGACACGCTCGGCCAGCCGATCCCGCTCGGCGACGTGCTCCGGCAGCAGGAGGAAACGTCGCGAGCGGCGTCGGCGCAGCGGGTCGGCAAGAAGGGGGCGGCGCAACTGACCGCGAAGGCGAAGGCCCAGATTGTGTCCGAGGCGTCGGCAGCGTCGGCAGCGTCGGCGGCCGAAGCGCCCGGAACGGGCGGCGCTTCGGCGGCGAGCGGCGCAACGGGCGCGAATGGCGCGAATGGCGCGAATGGCGCGGCGCCGGCCGGCAAGGCTTCCGGCGGCAGCCAGGCGGCGTCGGCGCAGGCGGCGGGAAATCGGGTTTCGGCGAATGCGGGCGGCTCGCCGAAGACGGCTGCGTCGTCGTCAGGCGGCAGCGCCGCGGCGATTGCCGCCGGCAAGGCGCCCGCGTCGAATGCAGGCGGAGCGGCCGCTTCCGCAGCGGCCTCCGCTGCCGCTGTATCGACGACCGCGGCCGGGCCTGGCACAAGCAGCGCAAGCGCGGCTGCCGCGGCGAAGCGGCCGGCCGGTCCGACCTACGCATTCGGCCTGACCGTCAAGGGCCGCTACAAGGGCGTGCCGATCGCCGGCACGGGCAAGATGGGCGGCGTGCTGTCGCTTCGCGACGCATCGCGGCCGTTCCCGCTGCAGGCCGACGTGAAGGCGGGCGACACGCGCCTCGCGATCGTCGGCACGCTCACCGATCCGGTCCATCTCGCCGCGATCGATCTGCGGCTGTGGCTGCAGGGCACGAGCATGTCGCATCTGTATCCGCTCACGGGCGTGACGCTGCCCGACACGCCGCCCTACGCGACCGAAGGCCGGCTCATCGGCCATTTCAAGCGAGGCGCGAGCACGTTCCGCTACGAGAACTTCAACGGCCGCGTCGGTGGCAGCGATCTGCGCGGCACGTTGACGTACCAGCAGCGCGCGCCCCGGCCGCTGCTGTCCGGCGAGCTCGTGTCGAATCTGCTGCAATTCTCCGATCTCGCGCCGATCGTCGGCGCCGACACGGCCGCGAGCAAGGCGCAGCGCGGGGACACGACGAAGCAGCCGCCCGGCCGCGTGCTGCCTGTCGAGACGTTCCGCACTGACCGCTGGCGCGCGCTCGACGCCGACGTCAAGTTCACGGGCCGCAAGCTGGTCAAGAGCGCCGCGCTGCCGATCACCGATCTGTACACGCACATCGTGATGACGGACGGCGTGCTGTCGCTCGAGCCGCTGAAGTTCGGCGTCGCGGGCGGCTCGCTCGCGACGACCGCGCATCTCGACGGCGGCGCCGCGCCGCTCAAGGGGCGCTTCGCGGTGGCCGCGCGGCATCTGAAGCTCAGGCAACTGTTCCCGACGCAGAAGGTCATGCAGTCCGCGTTCGGCGAGATCAACGGCGATGCGGCGCTGTCGGCGACCGGCAACTCGCCCGCCGCGCTCGCGGCGACGTCGAGCGGCGAAGTGAAGATGCTGATGACCAACGGCGCGATCAGCCGCTTGCTGATGGAGGCGGCGGGCCTGAACGTCGCCAACGTCCTTTACGAGAAGATGTTCGGCGGCCAAGACGTGAAGATCAATTGCGCGGCCGTCGATTTCGTGGCGACCAACGGCTTGCTCGACACGAAGCTGTTCGCGTTCGATACCGACGACGCGCTGATCAACATCGACGGCCCGATCGATTTGCGCAACGAGTCGATGAACCTGAAGGTCCATCCGCATACGAAGGGATTCCGCGTGTTCTCGCTGCGCTCGCCGCTATACATGAAGGGGACGTTCAAGAATCCGGACGTCGGCGTCGATGCGGGCGCGCTCGCGTTGCGCGCGGGCGCGATGGTCGGCCTCGGGCTCGTGAATCCGCTCGCGGCGCTGATCCCGCTGATCGCGCCGAGCAACAACAAGGACGTGCCGTGCCCGGAACTGTTCGCGCAATTGAAGGCGCCGCAGCAGGCGGCGAATGCGCGCAAGTGACGGGGGCGCGGGCTTGACGGATCGGCGCGCCGGGCAATTTATGCCGGCCGCGGGAGGAAAAGACAGGCGAATGGCGCGCCCGTTTTCGGGGCCCGAAGGGCATGCGGCGCAGCGATTCATCGACTCCTGCTAAAATACCCGGTTTTCCGTCGATCTATCTCTTAACGGGATCTGCCGTGCTTTCTACCGCCAACATCACGATGCAATTCGGGCCCAAGCCCCTGTTCGAGAACATCTCGGTCAAGTTCGGGGAGGGCAACCGCTACGGCCTCATCGGAGCGAACGGCTGCGGCAAGTCGACCTTCATGAAGATCCTGGGTGGCGATCTCGAGCCATCGTCGGGCAACGTCGCGCTCGAGCCGAACGTTCGTCTCGGCAAGCTGCGCCAGGATCAGTTCGCATACGAGGACGTGCGCGTGCTCGACGTCGTGATGATGGGCCACACCGAGATGTGGGCCGCGATGACCGAGCGCGACGCGATCTACGCGAACCCGGAGGCGACCGACGACGACTACATGCACGCAGCCGAGCTCGAGGCGAAGTTCGCCGAATACGGCGGCTACGACGCCGAGGCGCGCGCGGGCGCGCTGTTGCTCGGCATCGGCATCGAGGAGAAATTCCACAATGGCCCGATGCGCGACGTCGCGCCGGGCTGGAAGCTGCGCGTGCTGCTCGCGCAGGCGCTGTTCTCGAACCCGGACGTGCTGCTGCTCGACGAGCCGACCAACAACCTCGACATCAACTCGATCCGCTGGCTCGAGGACACGCTCAACAACTACGATTCGACGATGATCATCATCTCGCATGATCGTCACTTCCTGAACTCGGTGTGCACGCACATGGCCGACATGGACTACGGCACGCTGAAGGTCTGGCCGGGCAATTACGACGACTACATGCTCGCGTCCGCGCAGGCGCGCGAGCGCCAGGCCGCCGCGAACGCGCGCGCGAAGGAGCGCGTCGCCGAGTTGCAGGACTTCGTGCGCCGCTTCTCGGCGAACAAGTCGAAGGCCCGCCAGGCGACGAGCCGCGCGAAGCAGATCGACAAGATCAAGATCGAGGAATTCAAGCCGTCGTCGCGCCAGAACCCGTTCATCCGCTTCGAGTACGAGAAGAAGCTGCACAACGTCGCGGTCGTCGCGCAAGAGATCACGAAGAAGTACGAGCGCACGATCTTCGAGAACTTCAACCTGTCGGTGCAGCCGGGCGAGCGCATCGCGATCATCGGCGAGAACGGTGCGGGCAAGACGACGCTGCTGCGTTCGCTGCTCGGCAACCTGGCGCTCGAGCACGGCACCGTGAAGTGGGCCGAGAACGCGAACGTCGGCTACATGCCGCAGGACACCTACGAAGCGTTCCCGAACGACGTCACGCTGATGGACTGGATCGACCAGTACCGCAGGGACGGCGACGACGAAACGATGGTGCGCGGCACGCTCGGCCGCCTGCTGTTCTCGGCGGACGACATCAGGAAATCGGTGAAGGTGCTGTCGGGCGGCGAGAAGGGCCGGATGATCTGGGGCAAGCTGATGCTCGGCCGCCACAACGTGCTCCTGATGGACGAGCCGACCAACCACATGGACATGGAGTCGATCGAGTCGCTGCAGATCGCGCTCGAGAAGTTCGAGGGCACGCTGATCTTCGTGTCGCACGACCGCGAGTTCGTGAGCGGCCTCGCGAACCGGATCATCGAAGTGACGACGGATGGCAAGCTGACTGACTTCGGCGGGAATTACGAGGATTTCCTCGCGAGCAAGGGTTTGCAGTAAGCGAAATCGTGACGGCGGCCCGATCGAAACCGGGTCGCCCGATCATCCGATCCGGCTTCGTGCGACGCAGGGCGGGAAGGGGCCGACAAGAGGCCCGTCCTCGGTCGGCGATGTGGCCCCGTCGTCGGTCCGGACGAAGATGAACGCCCCCGCCTCCGCTCCCGCCTATTGCTTGCGTCGCTGATTGGTGTACGCCAATCGGCTCCAGGGAGATGAGCCCGAAGATGTCGTGGCGTACTGGTACAGGTCCATTTGCCGGGGGCCGCTGACGATTCCACCCACCACCGCCTCTCCCAGATTGTCGCGTCCGTATGTGCTCGGGGCGGGGCCTTCAAGATACTTGGATAGATTCCACAGGTTGTCGCGTTGGCCCGCGCGATGAAGATAGGCAATCGCTTGATCGGTGCCGATCTCCCAATCCTCCATCCATTCGTCGCTCGACATTCTGGGCCAGAACTGCTCGACCTCGACTGGCGCATCGATGTGCCAGACGGGGCCGCCGCTGGCGGCGAATACTTTGCAACCAGTCAGGTAGTAGGTGAAGAACAGCATGCCCGTGGTCGAGATCGATCCGGGTTGCAGTGTTTGCAGTTCGCCTTGCTTCCACGGTAGCCACAGTATTTTCGCCGGTTCGCCTTGATTGCCCGAATCGAGATCTATCCTTACGCCGCCTTTCGTCGAGTGAAGAAATACATTCAAGGTGCCCGGCGATTTCTGATTGAGAGCCTGATCGAATTCGATAGTGAGGGTGCCGCCTGTTTTCATTGCCTGGCGAATCTGGGTTTCGAGTGAGTTTGGCATGGTCGTACGTCCTTTCGATGAAACGGCGATTTGCAGAGCGGGCGGGAAGTCGGGTCAGCGCACGCCGCCGAAAGCCGGTAGCGGCGTCGATCGGTTTGATGACATGAGTCTGCGAACCGTTGCGGAGCGAGAAACGTCTCCTGCCGAAACGCAATTCTTCGAGTGTAGTTTGTCCGGCACATTGGACCTTCTCCGAAACGATGGGGGGATGCCGAGTGGTCGATGTGCTCGACTGGGTAGAATGACCGTATTTCCACCGGGATCAAGAGGGCTGCGATGAAAACCTACGAACAGTTCTACATCGGCGGCACGTGGCGCCCGAGCGCGGGCAAGGGCACGATCGACGTGATCGACTCCGGCACCGAGGCCGTGATCGGCCGCATTCCCGAAGGCGCCGCCGAAGACGCGAAAGCGGCCGTCGCCGCCGCGCGCGCGGCGTTCGACGACTGGGCCGCGACGCCGCCCGCCGAGCGCGCCCGCTATCTGCACAGGATCACCGACAACCTGAAGGCGCGCAGCGAGGAACTCGCGCAATCGATCACGGGCGAAGTCGGCATGCCGATCAAGCTATCGCGCGCGATCCAGGTCGGAGGCCCGATCTACAACTGGGGTGCGTATGCGAAGCTCGCCGAGACCTTCGCGTTCGAGGAACAGGTCGGCAATTCGCTCGTCGTGCGCGAGCCCGTCGGCGTCGTCGCGGCGATCACGCCGTGGAACTACCCGCTCAACCAGATCACGCTGAAGGTTGCCGCCGCGCTCGCGGCCGGCTGCACGGTCGCGCTGAAGCCGTCCGAAGTCGCGCCGCTCAATGCGTTCATCCTCGCCGAAGCGATTCACGACGCGGGGCTGCCCGCCGGCGTGTTCAATCTCGTGTGCGGCTACGGGCCCGTCGTCGGCGAGGCGCTCGCGAGCGACCCCGATGTCGACATGGTGTCGTTCACCGGCTCGACGCGCGCGGGCAAGCGCGTCGCCGAGCTCGCCGCGGCCGGCGTGAAGCGCGTCGCGCTCGAGCTGGGCGGCAAGTCGGCGTCGGTGATTCTCGACGACGCCGACTTCGCGGCCGCGGTGAAGGGCACGGTGTCCGCGTGCTATCTGAATGCAGGCCAGACGTGCTCCGCGCACACGCGGATGCTCGTGCCGGAATCGCGCTACGAAGAAGCGCGCGACCTCGCGAAGGCCGCGGCGCAAACCTATGTCGCGGGCGATCCGCGCGACGATGCGACGCGGCTCGGCGCGCTGGCGTCGTCAGTCCAGCAAAAGCGCGTGCAGGATTATATTCGGCGCGGCATCGACGAAGGCGCGGAGCTCGTCACGGGCGGCCTCGGCATGCCGGAAGGCATTGCGCGCGGCTTCTTCGTGAAGCCGACCGTGTTCGGGCGCGTGGAGCCCGGCGCGACGATCGCGCAGGAGGAAATCTTCGGCCCGGTGCTGTCGATCATCACGTATCGCGACGAAGACGATGCAGTGCGGATCGCGAACGATTCGCCGTACGGCCTCGGCGGCGCGGTGTGGTCGGGCAGCGACGAGCGCGCGATGCGCGTCGCGCGCCGCATTCGCACGGGGCAGGTCGACATCAACGGCGGCGCCTGGAACATGGCCGCGCCGTTCGGCGGTTTCAAGCAGTCGGGGATCGGCCGCGAGAACGGCACGTATGGGCTCGACGAATATCTCGAATACAAATCGATGCAACTGCGGCCGAAGAAGGGCGCGTAACGAGCGCGTGAAGGACGCGTAAGCAACATCGAGCGCGCCTCTTTTTGTGACGACACGGCACGCGTCCATGCGCACGCGTGCCGTTTTTCTTGACGACGGTCAAGGCGTTTCGCCGGCAATCGCCGATCATCGAATTTTTTCTGCTGTATCGAGAGGTTGCGATGATCGGTCCCATTCCCTTTCCGCCGCTCAGGATCCGTGGCCGCTCGCTGTTGCCCGTCGTGCAGGGCGGGATGGGCGTCGGTATCTCCGCGCATCGGCTCGCCGGAAGCGTCGCGCGCGAAGGCGCGCTCGGCACGATCGCGAGCATCGACTTGCGCCATCACCATACCGACCTGATCGAGCGCTGCAGGCTGCACCCCGATCGCGAGACGATGGAGGCTGCGAATCTCGAGGCGCTCGCGCGCGAGATCCAGCGCGCGAAGACGTGGAGCGAGGGCCGCGGCATGATCGCGGTCAACGTGATGAAGGCGGTGCGCTCGCACGCGGACTACGTGCGCATCGCGTGCGAATTCGGCGCGGACGCGATCGTGATGGGCGCAGGGTTGCCGCTCGATCTGCCGGACATGACGCAGGGGCACGATATCGCGCTGATCCCGATCCTGTCGGACAGCCGCGGCATCGCGCTCGTGCTGAAGAAGTGGATGAAGAAAGGGCGCGTGCCCGATGCGATCGTGATCGAGCATCCGGCGCATGCGGGCGGCCATCTCGGCGTGACGAGCCTCGACGACATGGACGATCCGCGCTTCGAATTCGCGCGCGTCATCGACGAAACCCGGCAGACGTTCGTGTCGCTCGGCCTCGAGCGCGAACGCATTCCGCTCGTCGTCGCGGGCGGCATCAACAGCCACGAGACGGTGCGCGCGGCGCTCGCCGAAGGCGCGGACGGCGTGCAGGTGGGCACGCCGTTCGCTGTCACGGAGGAGGGCGATGCGCATCCGAATTTCAAGCGCGTGCTCGCGAACGCGCAGCCGGACGACATCGTCGAATTCGTCAGTGTCACGGGGCTGCCCGCGCGTGCGGTGAAGACGCCGTGGCTCGAGCGCTATCTGCGGCACGAGGCGCGCATCCGCGCGAAGATCGGCGCGCTCAAGCAGCGCTGCCCGTCCGCGCTCGAATGCCTGACGGTGTGCGGTTTGCGCGACGGCATCGAGCGCTTCGGTCACTTCTGCATCGATACGCGTCTTGCCGCCGCGCTGCGCGGCGACGTCGCGAACGGGCTGTTCTTCCGCGGCCGCGAGTCGTTGCCGTTCGGGCAGGCGATTCGCAGCGTGCGCGATCTGCTCGACCTGCTGCTCACGGGCGCCGCGCCCGAGGCTGCGGCAAACCGTCCCACTTTCTCGCTGTCGTGATGCTTGATGTCGGTCAATATAAGTAGGGAACCATCCCCGGAGAATGAAGCCTGTTCTTAGGGGGGCCTTATGATGCGTTGTCAAACAATCCGTACTTGCACCACCGCTATCGCCTGCGCAGCCGGTCTTGCGATGATTCCGTCGCTATCGCATGCGGCTTCGCCCGGGGAGGGCATCAATCAAGGCGACATCATCGCGCGCGTTCGCGGGATCAGCATCATGCCGGACGAGCGCACGAGCAATACGCTGTCGGCGCTGAACGTCGGCGTGAACAACGCGATCGTCCCCGAGCTCGACTTCACGTACATGATTCGCGATTACCTCGGCGTCGAGCTGATCCTCGGCACGTCGCGGCATCAGATCACGTCGTCGCTCGGCGATCTCGGCGGCGTCGGCGTGCTGCCGCCGACGCTGCTGCTGCAGTACCACTTCAATCACGCCGGCAAGGTGCGTCCGTATGTCGGCGCGGGCATCAACTACACGTTGTTCTACAACAACGGACTGCACGCGGGCGGCGAGGGGATCGGGATCAACAACCACAGCTTCGGTCCCGCGCTGCAGTTCGGCGTCGATGTGCAGGTGACGAAGAAAGTGTTCGTCAACGTCGACGTGAAGAAGATCTGGATGCACACCGATGCGACGCTCGGCGGCCAGCCGCTCGGCCGGCTGAACATCGATCCGCTCATCGTGGGCGTCGGCGTCGGGATGAAGTTCTAGGAATCGGCGGAATCGAAAAGTGTTGGGGTTGGCGGCACGGCTTCATGCGTGCCGTCCTTTTTTTGCTCCGATCGTTTCGGCATGCTGATCGAATGCGCATGCGCATACTCTGCAACCGCCGCGCGTTGCGAGTCGACAGCACTACAGCTTGTCGTACTGGAAGCGCATCGCGGTGCCTTCGCGCGTGATGCGCTCCCATACCGCCTGCTTCTCGGCGTCCGTCATGAACACCCAGTTCGCGACTTCGAGCGCCGTGCGACCGCAGCCTTTGCAGACTTCGTCGAAGAGCGTCGAGCAGACGCCGATGCAGGGGCTGTCGGGTTTGTCGTGAAGATTCGAGGTCATCGGAGCATGGAATTCGGTGATCGCCGCGCGAGCGGCAAGCCGTTATGTTAAAGCATGCGCGCGAAACGCCTGGCGCGGTCGATCGGGGCGGCCCGGAAGGAGGAGGCGTGGCGCGCCGAGGCGCATGATGCGTGCGAGCGTCGCTGCGGTTTTTCAATCGAACGGGTGAATGGCCGGGTGAATGGCTGGGTGAATTGCCGCCGCCGTCGCTGCTGCCGGCGCGCGAGCCGTGCGCCAATTTCTTCCGCTCACTCCGCCGCAACGACCTGCCAGACGAGCGCCCCGTTCAGCAGCAGGATCACGGCGGCGCACACCCACGCGGCCGCGAGCGGCAAGCCGCGGACTCGCCAGTTTCCCATCAGCGCGCGGCTCGACGCGAATACGACGAGCGGAACCATCGCGAGCGGCAATTGCAGGCTCAGCACGACCTGGCTCGCGACGAGCAGTTGATTCGATCCGTGCTGCCCGAACAGGCCGACCGCGGCGAGCGCGGGGCCGATCGCGAGCGCGCGGGTGAGGAGCGCGCGCTGCCAGCGCGGCAGCGTGAGCTTCAGGAAGCCTTCCATGATCGCCTGGCCGGCGAGCGTGCCCGTCACCGTCGCCGACAGCCCGCACGCGAGCAGCGCGGCCGCGAACAGCAGCCCTGCCCAGCGGTTGCCGACGAGCGGCGCGATGAGCCGGTGCGCGTCGGCGAGATCGGTGACGTCGTCGTGGCCGCTCGCATGGAACACCGCCGCCGCGACGATGAGAAGCGCCGCGTTGATCACGAATGCGAACCCGAGCGACACGAACGTATCGAGATTGACGCCGAACAGCGCGCGCCGGATCGACTGCTCGTCGCGCTCGCTCGCATGGTGCTTGACGAGCATCGAGTGCAGGTAAAGGTTGTGCGGCATCACGGTCGCGCCGAGGATGCCGGCCGAGAGCCACAGCATGCCGGGCTCGCGCAGCAGCCGCGGCGGCGGCGCGGCGCCCGCGAGCGCCGCGTGCCAGTCGGGCCGGGCGAGCGCGACTTCGATCACGAAGCACAAGCCGACGAAGAAGATGAGTGACGCGATCGCCGCTTCGAGCGTGCGCCGGCCGCGCCGCTCGAGCGCGAGCATCGCGAGCGTGCCGACCGCCGACACGAGCACGCCCGCCGTCAGCGATACGCCGAAGAGCATCTGCAGCGCGACCGCCGCGCCGACGACCTCCGCGACGTCGCACGCGATGATCGCGATCTCGGCGGCGATCCACAGCAGCACGGTGACGCGCGGGTCGAAGCGCTCGCGGCACAGTTGCGCGAGGTCGCGCCCGGACACGACGCCGATCCGCGCGGCGAGCCATTGCAGCAGCATCGCCATCAGGCTCGCGGCGATCACGATGCCGAGGAGCGCGTAGCCGTAGCCTGCGCCGCCCGCGAGCGCGGTCGCCCAGTTGCCGGGGTCCATGTAGCCGACGGCGACGAGCACGCCCGCGCCGACGAACGTGGCCCAGCGGCGGCCGCCGCCCGGCCCGCCGGAGGCGGACGGGCGGCGCGGCGGCGTGCAGCGGGCGGCAAGCGGGCGACTGTTCATGATGGCGGTTCGGCGAACGGTTCGCCGCGCACGGCCGGGCGGCGGGCGCGGCGTTCGGACGGGCCGGTGCGCGTCCTCCTATCCGGAATGACGAACGGGCGCCGCCTGAATTTAGGGTAGGTGATCCGTTCGGCCCGGGCAGGCCTTTTTCCCGGATGGACACGCGCCGATAACCCGATAAAATTGCGCCCACCCGCTGCGTAGCGGTGGCCCCGCGCTGTGCAATTGAAAAGCGCAAATGTGTTCCGTTTGTACGACAACGGCGGGAAATTTTTGTGGTGGGGCCGGATTAGTGGTAGCTTTCGGGGTTTTCAAGGGGGCGGCGCGAAACGGGAAACAAGCGCCGCCGCAGTGGCGAGGCTGACGACGATCGAATCGGTTCGATCAGGGAGAACGGGATGAAGGCAAAGGTGGCGGGCCGGTTGACGGCACTTGCGCTCTGCGCGGGCGCAACGGTGGCGGCGGCAAAGGATACGCAGCTCAACGTCTATAACTGGTCGGACTACATTGCGAAGGACACGATCCCGAACTTCGAGAAGCAGACGGGCGTCAAGGTCCGCTACGACAACTACGACAGCGACGACACGCTGCAGGCGAAGCTGCTGACCGGCAACTCGGGCTACGACATCGTCGTGCCGACGAGCAACTACGCGGGCAAGCAGATCCAGGCCGGCATCTTCGCGCCGCTCGACAAATCGAAGCTTCCGAACCTCAAATATCTCGACGCGCAACTGATGGCGCTCGTCGCGGGCGCCGATCCGGGCAACAAGTACGTGGTGCCCTGGGCATACGGCACGACGGGCCTCGGCTACAACGTCGACAAGGCGCAGAAGATCCTCGGCAAGGTGCCGCTCGACAACTGGGACATCCTGTTCAAGCCGGAGAACATCTCGAAGCTGAAGGCGTGCGGCGTGTCGGTGCTCGACGCGCCCGACCAGATGTTCGCGGCGACGCTCCACTACATCGGCAAGGACCCGATGAGTACGAACCCGGCCGACTACCAGGCCGCGATGCAGGTGCTCAAGAAGATCCGCCCGTACATCACGCAGTTCAATTCGTCGGGCTACATCAACGACATGGTCGGCGGCGACATCTGCTTCGCGTTCGGCTGGTCGGGCGACGTCGTGATCGCGAAGCACCGCGCGCTCGAGGCGAAGAAGCCGTACAGGGTCGAGTACTATGTGCCGAAGGGCGGCGCGCCCGTGTGGTTCGACGTGATGGCGATCCCGAAGGACGCGAAGAACAAGGACGCCGCGCTGCAGTGGATCAACTACATCGAGGATCCGAAGGTTCACGCGGCGATCACGAACGCCGTCTACTACCCGAGTGCGAACGCGCAAGCGCGCAAGTACGTGCGCCCGGACGTCGCGAACGACCCGGCCGTGTACCCGCATCCGGACGTCGTGAAGACGCTGTTCCTGCTCAAGCCGCTGCCGCCCGAGATCCAGCGCCTGCAGACGCGTCTCTGGACCGAGCTGAAATCGGGACGCTGACGCGAAGCGCGCAGCATCGCGGCAAACCTGAGAAGCCCCTGGTGCCCCCGGGGGCTTTGTTCGTCAAACGTAGGAGCACGGCAGCACATCATGAATAGTCAGTCGGGCGTGGCAGTGGCGGGCGCGCCGTCCTATCGGCCTCAGGCGGGCGCCGACGAGCGCGCCGAAAACTTTGTCCAGATCATCGACGTCGTCAAGAAGTTCGGCGAGACCGTCGCGGTGCGCAACGTCGACCTGACCGTGCGCAAGGGAGAGCTGTTCGCGCTCCTCGGCAGCTCCGGCTGCGGGAAGTCCACGCTGCTGCGCATGCTCGCCGGCCTCGAGACGATCACCTCCGGCAAGATCCTGATCGACGGCGAGGACCTCGCGCAGATGCCGCCGTACAAGCGGCCCGTGAACATGATGTTCCAGTCGTATGCGCTGTTCCCGCACATGACGGTCGAGGCGAACGTCGCATTCGGCCTCAGGCAGGAAGGCGTGCCGAAGGCCGAGCTGAAGGAGCGCGTGCGCGACGCGCTCGAGCTCGTGCAGATGGCCCGCTATGCGGGCCGCAAGCCGCATCAGTTGTCGGGCGGCCAGCAGCAGCGGGTCGCGCTCGCGCGCTCGCTCGTCAAGCGGCCGAAGCTGCTGTTGCTCGACGAGCCGATGTCGGCGCTCGACAAGCAGATCCGCCAGCGCACGCAGATCGAGCTCGTCAACATCCTCGAGAAGGTCGGCGTCACCTGCATCATGGTCACGCACGACCAGGAGGAGGCGATGACGATGGCGGGCCGGCTCGCCGTGATGAGCGAAGGCCAGATCGTGCAGATCGGCACGCCGCACGAAGTCTACGAATATCCGAACTGCCGCTTCTCCGCGGAGTTCATCGGCTCGACGAACCTGTTCGAGGGCGTGACCGTCGAGGACGAGCCGGATCACGTGTTCATCGAATCGCCGGATCTGTCGTGCCGGCTGTACGTGAACCACGGGATCACGGGCCCGCTCGGGATGCCGGTCGCGGTGTCGGTGCGCCCGGAGCGCATCGCGCTCACGCGCAAGCCCGCCGACGGCGCGTACAACTGGGGGCGCGGCGTCGTCACGAACGTCGCGTACATGGGCGGCTATTCGCTGTATCACGTCAAGCTCGATTCCGGGAAGACGGTGATCGCGAACGTGTCGAGCCTCGCGATCGCCGATCTCGATTCGCCCGGCTGGGGCGACGAAATCTACGTGCGCTGGAGCGCCGCCGCCGGCGTGGTGCTCACGTCATGAACGCGCTTTCGTCGTTCTTTGCGTGGCCGGTCAGGAAGTTCGGCCTGACGGGCCGCACGGCCGTGATCGCGGGCCCGTTCTTCTGGCTCGTGCTGTTCTTTCTCGTGCCGTTCATCCTCGTCGTCAAGATCAGCTTCGCCGAGCTGCAGCTCGGCATTCCGCCGTACACGGAGCTCACGTCGTTCGCCGACGGCGTGCTCGGCATCAAGCTGAACCTGCAGCACTACGCGTTCCTGTTCAGCGACAGCCTGTACTTCGCGACCTACGTGAACTCGGTCGTCGTCGCGGCGGTCACGACGCTGCTGTGCCTGCTGATCGGCTATCCGATGGCGTACTACATCGCGCGCTCGAACCCGGGCACGCGCAACCTGCTGATGATGGCGGTGATGCTGCCGTTCTGGACGTCGTTCCTGATCCGCGTGTACGCGTGGATCGGGATCCTGAAGAACAACGGGCTGCTGAACAACTTCCTGATGTGGACGGGGCTCATCAGCGCGCCGATCGAGCTGTACCGGACGAACGTCGGCGTCTACATCGGCATGGTCTATTCGTACCTGCCGTTCCTCGTGATGCCGCTCTACGCGCACCTCGTGAAGATGGACCTGCGCCTGCTCGAAGCCGCGTACGATCTCGGGGCGAAACCGTGGAAGGCGTTCGTGCAGATCACGCTGCCGCTGTCGAGGAACGGGATCATCGCGGGCTGCCTGCTCGTGTTCATTCCGGCCGTCGGCGAGTACGTGATTCCGGAACTGCTCGGCGGCGCGAACACGCTGATGATCGGCCGCGTGATGTGGAACGAGTTCTTCAACAACGCGGACTGGCCGATGGCGTCGGCCGTGACCTGCGCGATGGTGCTGCTGCTCCTCGTGCCGATGGCGATGTTCCAGCACTTCCAGGCGAAGGAGCAGGAGGGCCGCCGCCGATGAGGCCGAATCGCTATCTGCAGGTGCTGATGCTCGCGATCGGCTTCGCTTTCCTCTATATTCCGATCGCGAGCCTCGTCGTCTATTCGTTCAACGAGTCGAAGCTCGTCACCGTCTGGTCAGGCTTCTCGACGCGCTGGTATGCGGCGCTCGTCGAGGACGACGAGTTGATCGCGGCCGCGTGGCTGTCGCTGAAGATCGCGGTGATGACCGCGTTCGCGTCGGTGTTCATCGGCACGTGGGCGGGCTTCGTGCTCGCGCGGATGGGCCGCTTTCGCGGCTTTGCGCTCTACAGCGGGATGATCAACGCGCCGCTCGTGATTCCCGAGGTGATCCAGGGCATCTCGCTGCTGCTGCTGTTCATCGAGCTCGGCAAGTGGTTCGGGTGGCCCGCCGGCCGCGGGATGTTCACGATCTGGCTCGGCCATGTGATGCTGTGCATCTCGTATGTCGCGATCATCGTGCAGTCGCGCGTGCGCGAGCTGAACCCGTCGCTCGAGGAGGCCGCGCTCGATCTCGGCGCGACGCCGTTCCGGGTGTTCTTCTCGATCACGCTGCCGCTGATCTCGCAGGCGCTCGTGTCGGGCTGGCTGCTGTCGTTCACGCTGTCGATCGACGATCTGGTGCTGTCCGCGTTCCTGTCCGGGCCCGGCTCGACGACGCTGCCGCTCGTCGTGTTCTCGCGCGTGCGCCTCGGCCTCAATCCGGAGATGAACGCGCTCGCGACGCTCTTCATCGTCGCCGTGACGATCGGCGTCGTGGGGGCGAACTACGTGATGCAGCGTCAGGAAAGAAAGAGGATGGCCGAAGCCGTCTGACGCGGCCGGCACGCTCCGGCTTTTGCCGCGCCGCGTGCGCCGCGCGCGGCGTCAGAAGCCGAGCGCCGCTTTCGCGAGCAGCCCGGCCGCGACGCACACGAGCGCGGCCGCAAAGCCCATCTGCACGTGCCGCGCGGACACGAAGCGCGACACCCAGCGCCCGGCCGCCATGCCGAGCGCCGTCGTCACGGTGAACCACAACGTGACGTCGAGCGGCGCGGGCGTGCCGCTCACGATCGTCGCGATCACGCCGCCCGTGCCGACGAGCGCGATCACCATCAGCGACGTCGCGACGATGCCGTGCATCGTCACGTTCGTGAACTTGCGCAGCATCGGCACGATCACGAAGCCGCCGCCGACGCCGAGCAGGCCCGTCATCAGCCCCGTGAGCGCGCCCGTCGACGCGAGCGCGATGCCGGCCGGCCAGGACCAGACGAGGCGTCCCGTATCCGGGTTGATGCGGCCGACGCACAGCGGCGAGCGGGCCGGCTCGCCTGCGGCATGCGCGAGCGCGTGGCGCAACAGGCGCACCCCGACGATCAGCATCACGAGCGCGAAGAGCGCGAGCAGCACGCGCTGCGGGAGCACGTGCGCGAGGCGCACGCCGAGCGCCGTCAGCGGCACGCCGGCCGCGGCCATCAGGAACGCCGCGCGATAGCGCACGAGCCCGCGCCGAAAGCCCTCGAGCGCGCCGAGCGCGGCGCTGCCCGCGACCGCGACGAGCGCGACGGGCGTCGCCTGCTGCATCGGCCAGCCCATTCCGACAACGAGCGCGGGCACGGCGAGAATGCCGCCGCCCGCCCCCGTCAATCCCAGCACCGCGCCGACGATGCTGCCCAGCACCAGGGAAATCAGCATGCTTCGTTGTTCCGGACGAGGGTCATCGAAGGGCGGCGATCAGCCGGCGATCTCGGGCTTCGCGAGCCATTCGCGGCCCTTGAGCATCGCCTGCCAGTAGAGCGGCGGCAGCAGCCGCTCCTTGAGCAGCCACGCGAGCCGTGACGGGCGCTTGCCGTCGATGAGCCATGCGGGGAAGGTCGGCGCGACCTTCCCGCCGTACAGGAACTCGGCGAGCACGATCTTGCCGCGCTCGACGGTCAGCGGGCACGAGCCGTAGCCGTCGTAGGTCGCGTCGCCGTGGGCCTTGCCGAGCGCGGCGAGCACGTTGTGCGCGACGACGGGCGCCTGCTTGCGCGCGGCGGCCGCGGTCTTCGCGTTCGTCGTGTTCGTCACGTCGCCGAGCGCGAACACGTCCGCGTGGCGCCGGTGGCGCAGCGTCGCCGGATCGACGTCGATCCAGCCGGCCGTGTCGGCGAGCGGGCTCGCGCGCACGAAATCGGGCGCCTTCTGCGGCGGCACGACATGGATCATGTCGAATTCGCGCGTGACGGTCTCGGCGCCGCCTTCCGGCAGCGTGCGCGCGAACGTCGCGCGCTTGCGCTCGCCGTCGATCGCGATCAGGTTGTGGCCGAAATTCAGCGCGATGTCGTAGCGCTTCACGTATTCCATCAGCGCCGGCACGTAATCGGCGACGCCGAAGAGCGCCGCGCCCGCATTGAAGAACTCGATGTCGATGATGTCGAGGCGTTTCGTGCGCCGCCAGTGGTCGGCCGACAGATACATCGCCTTTTGCGGCGCGCCCGCGCACTTGATCGGCATCGGCGGCTGCGTGAACAGCGCGCGGCGGCCGGCGAACGCGCGCACGAGCTGCCACGTGTACGGCGCGAGATCGTAGCGATAGTTCGACGTGACGCCGTTCTTGCCGAGCGTCTCGGGCAGGCCTTCGATGCCGTGCCAGTCGAGCTTCAGCCCCGGGCAGACGACGAGCTGCCGGTAGCGCACGAGCCGGCAGCCGTCGAGCACGACCGTGTGCGTATCGGGCTCGAACGCGGCGACAGCGGCCTTGATCCAGTGCACGCCGCGCGGCAGCACGGCGGCCATCTGCCGCGCGGTCGTCTTCGGCTGGAACACGCCCGCGCCGACCATCGTCCAGCCGGGCTGGTAGTAATGGGTGTCGGCCGGATCGATGACGGCGATGTCGAGCGAGCGCTCGCGCGCGAGCAGGCTCGACGCGACCGCGATCCCCGCCGCGCCCGCGCCGACGATCACGATGTCGTGGCTTGCCTCGACGGTTTGCGTCGCCGCGCTCTGGCTGCGCTGCATGATCCGGCGGCCGAGCGCGGCGAGGTCGTAGCCGGCCGCGCGGCCCGTGGCGACGATGTCGTTCAGCGGACGCAGGCCCGCCTGCGACAGCCCCCACAGCGTCGCCGAGCGCATGCCGGTGCGGCAGTACGCGAGCGCGGGCGAGGCGAGCGTGCCGAGCAGCGCGCCGAACTGCTCGCCTTGCGAATCGGTGACTTTGCCCGAGTCGACGGGCAGATAGTGGACCGCGATGCCGAACGGCTTCGCGGCCGCGTCGATCTCGGCGACGGTCGGCTGGTCCGGGCCTTCGCCGTCCGGCCGGTTGCAGACGATCGAGAGAAAGCCGGCCTGCGCGATCGCGGGCAGATCGGCGGCGACGAGCTGGGGAGAGACCGACAGCGTGTCGGTCAGCTTGCGGATTTCCATGGTTGGCGTGTCGTATGTGTCGTGTCGTCGTTGGGGCGGGCAGGCTCAGATCGCGTCGAGGGGGATCTTCAGGTAGCGCACGCCGTTGTCCTCGGGCTCGGGCAGGCGTCCCGCGCGCATGTTGACCTGCACCGAAGGCAGCATCAGCACCGGCATGTCGAGCGTCGAATCGCGCACGGTGCGCATCGCGACGAAATCGTCCTCGGTGACGCCGTCGTGGATGTGCACGTTCTCGCGCCGCTCGTCGGCGACGGTGCTCGCGTACTGGACCGCGCGGCCGTTCGGCTGATAGTCGTGGCACATGTACAGGCGCGTCTCGGGCGGCAGGCTCAGCACCTTGCGGATCGACCGGTACAGCGTGCGCGCGTCGCCACCGGGGAAGTCGCAGCGCGCGGTGCCGTAGTCGGGCATGAAGAGCGTGTCGCCGACGAAGGCGGCCATCTCGTGCGCCTCGTGCGCCTCGTGCGCCTCGTGCGCGTGGGGTGCGTCATGTCGTGCCGCTCGCCCTTCGGCGACGACGTAGGTCATGCATGCGGGCGTGTGGCCCGGCGTGTGCATCGCGCGAATCGAGAGCGCGCCGAGCGCGAGCGTGTCGCCATCGTCGAGCAGGCGATCGAACTGGCGGCCGTCGCGCGAGAACGCGGGCCCCGCGTTGAACAGCGCGCCGAACACATCCTGCACGCGCGTCACGTGGCGCCCGATCGCGATCTCGCCGCCGATCTGCGCCTTCAGGTATGGCGCGGCCGACAGATGGTCGGCGTGCACGTGCGTTTCGAGCAGCCAGCGCACGCGCGCGCCGAGCGCCGCGACGCGCGCGATCAGTTGGTCCGCGCTCGCGGTGCGCGTGCGGCCGGATTTCGGATCGTAGTCGAGCACGCTGTCTATCAGCGCACATTCGCCGCTGCCGGAATCGAGCAGCAGATAGCTGATGGTGCACGTCGCCGGGTCGAAAAAGCCTTCGACGGTCATCGTGGACGCTGTTGTCACGAGGTTTCTCCTGGAGCCGATTCATCGAGATGGCGATCGTTCGAACAAGAACCGTGCCAAGCCGACAGCATTGCCGATCGCCGGGCGCAGGTACTTGATTCAAATCGTGTTTTGTTTCGATGCCGCGCACTGCGCGCCGCCGCGCGGACGGCATTCGTCCCGGTTCGCTGCCATGATTGGCAGTTCGATGGCAGAATTGGCAGTCAGCGTGGCCGCGGGCCGCGCAGCCGGAGCTCAACGCATGGATCAGCACGACGTCATCCTGATCGTTCCAGTCTCGCCGCCCGACGTGAGCGGGCTCGTGTCGTACCTCGAGCAGGACCCGCAGCCGATGATCGTGCTCGATCCGTCGTACCGGGTCCTCGCCGCGAACGCCGCGTATCAGCGGCAGTTCGGGATCGCCGGCGAGGCGCACGTCGGGCGGCGCTGCTATCAGGTGTCGCATCGCTACGACGTGCCGTGCGACCAGGCGGGCGAGCACTGCCCGATGAAGCAGGCGGCCGAATCGCGCAGCCTGAACCGCGTGCTGCACATCCATCACACGCCGCGCGGGCCCGAGCACGTCGACGTCGAGCTGCGGCCGATCTTCGATGCGCGCGGCGCGGTGATCGCGTACGTCGAGCGGCTGACGACCGTGCGCAGCGCGTCGGCGAAGCCGAGCGGCGAGGGGCTCGTCGGCGGCTCGGACGCGTTCAACGCGGCGCTGTCCGCGCTGCAGCGGGTCGCGCCGGCGATGCTGCCCGTGCTGCTGCTCGGCGAATCGGGCACGGGCAAGGAGCTGTTCGCGCGTGCGCTGCACGAGGCGGGCTCGCGCGCGATGGGGCCGTTCGTCGTCGTCGATTGTTCGGGGATCGCCGAGACGCTGTTCGAAAGCGAGCTGTTCGGCTACGAGAAGGGTGCGTTCACCGGCGCGGCCGCGCGCAAGCCCGGCCTCGTCGAGACCGCGCAGGGCGGCACGCTGTTCCTCGACGAAATCGGCGACGTGCCGCTGTCGATGCAGGTGAAGCTGCTGCGCCTCATCGAATCGGGGACGTTCCGGCGGGTGGGCGGCGTCGAGGTGCTGCGCGCGGATTTCCGGCTCGTCGCGGCGACCCACAAGCCGCTCAAGGCGATGATCGGCGACGGCCGGTTCCGGCCGGATCTGTACTACCGGATCAGCGCGTATCCGATCCCGCTGCCCGCGGTGCGCGAGCGGCCGGGCGACATGCCGCTCCTCGTCGATTCGATCCTGCGCCGGATCGCGGCGCTCGGGCCTGTGGCCGGGCAGTGCTTCACCGTTGCGCCCGACGCGCTCGCGCGGCTCGAAGCGTATGCATGGCCGGGCAATATCCGCGAGCTGCGCAACGTGCTCGATCGCGCATGCCTGCTCGCGGACGACGGCGTGATTCGCATCGAGCATCTGCCCGACGAGGTCGCGCGCGCGGGCGATGCGTGCGCGGAGCCTGGCGCGCCGGCGAAGCTGTCCGACGACGAGCTCGCGCGGATCGCGCGCGCGTTCGGCGGCACGCGGCGCGCGCTCGCCGAGCGCGTCGGGATGAGCGAGCGCACGCTGTACCGGCGGCTGCGCGCGCTCGGGATCGCGACGCGGAATGCGTGAAAGCGGCCCGGGCCGCTCGTCGCTTGCGATGCGATACACGAATCGCGACAAATAATAAAATTTCTACAATCATTAATGATTGTTTTACGACAAAAACAACGCTAGAATCCGAGCCGTGATCCCCATCGTCGAGGAATTCCCATGCACTCCGATCGTGTCGCCCGTCTCAGCCAGCGGATGGCTGCCGTCACCCTCTGCTTCATCGTCGCGATGATGCTGCTCAACGCCGCGTGCTGGGCGTTTCCGTCGCTGAACGCGGTGAAATCGGGCGCGGGTCTCGAATTCGGCCTGACCGATTCGCTGATCGCGGGCCTGAACGCCGACGTCGCCGCGTTTCCGTGGTGGCAGAAGGCGGGCGGCATCGTGCTGTCGAGCGTGCCGCTCGTCGCGCTCGCGAGCGGCCTGCGTCATCTGCGCGAGCTGTTTCGCACGTATGCGCGCCGCGAATACTTCTCGGCCGAGGCCGCCCGCCATCTCGGCAAGACGGGGCGCGCGGTCGGCGCGTGGGTCGTGCTGAGCGTGCTGTGCGAGCCGCTCCTGAGCGTGTGGGCGACGATGCGCGAGCCCGTCGGGCATCGCGTCGTCACGCTGGGCTTCGGCCTGCCGTACGTCGTCGCGCTGTTCACCGCGGCCTGCATCGCGGTCATCGCGCACATCCTGCAGCACGCGAGCGAGCTCGACGCCGAGCACCGGCAGTTCGTCTGAGGCGCGCGCCATGCCGATCATCGTCAAGCTCGACGTGATGCTCGCGATCCGCAAGGTCCGCTCGAAGGATCTTGCCGCGGCCGTCGGCATCACCGAGCAGAATCTGTCGCTGCTCAAGCAGGGCAAGGTCAAAGGCATCCGTTTCGCGACGCTCGAGGCGATCTGCCGGCATCTCGATTGTCAGCCCGGCGATCTGCTGACATTCGAAGACGAGCCGGGCGCCGATGCGGGGTGACGCGGCACACGGGCAGCCGGCGGGCGGGATCGTCAGCGTCGTCAGCGACTCCGGACTTCGAGCCGGCGCTGCGGCGCGGGCTCGATCCGCGCGCCGGCGACGAACATGAGCAGGCTGAGCAGCGCGACGAAGCCCATGCCGTAGAACATCGCGCCGCCGCCGTAATGCAGCAGCACGAGGCCGCCTAGCCAGGGGCCGAGCAGGTTGCCGACGTTGCTGAGCGAATGCGCGCCGTAGTAGATGCCGCGCATCGGCTCCGGCGTGATGCTGTCGAGGATCGCGTATTCCGACGGAATGAGCAGCACTTCGCCCCATGTGAAGACGACCATCGATGCGACGAGCGCGGTCATGTTCGGCGAATTCGCGAAGCCGGCCGCGCCGGTCGCGAGCAGGATCGCGCCGAGCGTGAGCGACGCGAACGGCCCGCGCCGCTCGCCGATGCGGTTCAGCAGCGGCTGGCTCGCGACGACCGTGACCGCGTTCGTGCTCATCAGCCAGGCGAACATCTCGAGTCCGTCGTCGAACGCGCCGATCAGGTATTGCGAGAACGTGACCGACATTTCGCCGTGCACGGCGATCGCGAGCATGCTACCCGCGGTGAAGAGAACGAGGCGCCGGTCGGCCCCGACGATGCGCAGCTTCACGGCGAGCGGCAGGCCGGACGCCGCTGCTTCGTGCGGCGCACGGCGACGCGCGAGCCGGGCCGTGGCGGCATGGATGGCGATCGAGAACAGCAGGTAGACCGCGCCCGTGACGAGAAACACGGGCGACTTGTCGAGCAGGCCGAGCGACGCGCCGGCGAGCGGCCCGATCGCGAAGCCGACGTTGATCGCCACGTAGCGTCGCGCGAACGCGCGCAGCCGCTGTTCGGGCGGGAGACTGTCGCTGAGGGCCGCCTTCGAGACCGGCTCGTAGAACGCGCTCGCGAGATTGATGAAGAGGTTGACGGCGAAGACCTGCCACGCATTGGCCGCGAAATGAAGCGCGGCGAACGACACGCTTGATGCGAGCAGGCAGCCCGTCAGCACCTTGCGCCGGCCGAGCACGTCGGACAGATGGCCGCCGAAGAAGCCGCCGAGCGTGCCGACGAGCGCGCCCGAGCCGAGCAGCAGGCCGATCGTCGCCGCGTCGAGCCTCATCCGTTCGTGCAGATAGATGGCGAGAAACGGCAGGCTCATCGCGCGGGCCATCACGACGAAGCCGGTGCCGACAATGAGCAGCCAGACGAGGCGCAGTTGTTCGATGCGCCGTTTTGGGAATGCCTGTCGTTCTTGCATTGGTCGTTCTTGCATGATTGTGTGATGGGGCGGCAGGAGCGGGAAGGGAACCGCAAGCCGCATTGTTGCCGCCCGTCAGCGCGCCTGCGCGAGATTGCGCATCGCGTCGCGGATGAAGTCGAGCAGCGTCTCGTCGGCCCATGTGCCCGCCAGCAGCTCGGGGTCGGTCGTCTGCGCCCGGATGAACTTCGCCTGCGTGTCGGGATCGTCGCCCGCGTAGCTGCGGAACAACTCGCGCCAGCGCCGCGCGAGCGCGCGCCCCTCCGGCGAAGCGGGCGACGCGCCCGCATCGATCGCATCGCGCACGTCGGCCATCAGTTGCGGCCACTCCATCGCGTGCTTGCCGTAGTTCGCGCGCATGAAGCGGGCTTCGTCGGGCGACAGGTGGCGCTCGTAGATCCGCATCTTCGTTTCCGCAAACGCGCGCAGCACGTAATCGCGCAGCGCGGGCGAGATGCCGATGTGCGCCTGCATCGACGGCTCGCGCTCGTGCATCAGATTCAGCTTCGCGAGGAAGCGCGGGTCGCCGTTCGTGTCGCGCACGAGCATCGTCATCCAGCGGATCGACAGCGCGCGCACGCGCTCGTCCTCGGGCGCGACGCCCGCGTCCATCAGCGCGCGCACGTCGTCGACGAGAGCCGTCCATTCCGGGGCCGGTGCATGGCCGTTGCGGTACATCGGCAGGCGCGCGAGTTCCTCTTCGGAAAAATAATGGTCGTACACGGTCATTAACTCCAGGGTGTTGAGCCAGTCGGCCAGCTCGGGCTGCGCACCGTCGACGAGATCGCGCCGCAATTGCACGAGGCGCTCGCGCAGCCGCGCCGCCTGCTCGATCTGCCGGTCGAGCATCGCGATCTGCCGCGCGACGATCGACGTGAGCGGCGTGCCGGGCTGGGCCAGGTAGGCGCCGACGTCGGCGAGCGCGAGGCCGAAACGGCGCAGCGCCTGGATCTGGTGGAGCCGGGCGATGTCGCTGCGGTCGTACAGCCGATAGCCGTTGTCGGCGCGCGCCGAAGGTTTGAGCAGGCCGATCGCGTCGTAGTGGTGCAGCGTGCGGACCGTCAGTCCGCTGTGTTTCGCCAGTTCTCCGATCTTGAGCAGCATCCTTGGCCTCCGTTTCATGCGCACCGTGGAGGATGAAACCTTACGCTACGTGAGGGTCAAGCGGAATCGGCGGCCGAGGCGGCCGAGGCCGCGCAACGGACGCAACGGGCGCGGGAGCGGCGCGGAAGTAGCGTGCGGACGGAGGAGGCGGGGCGAATCGTGCGGCCGCCGCGTGCGATGCGCGGCGCGCTTGATCGTTCGATTCGTTCGATTCGTTCGATTCGTTCGACGCGAGCGCCGTGGGCTGCGCCGCGCGCGGCGTTTGCGCGCGCGAATTTCACGAGGGACGGTGCGGCGCAGCGCGAAACATGGCGAAGCGCGCATCCGGGCGCGCTTCGCGCCAGTCCGCGAGTGCATCGAACCTGGCCCGGCCGGCCACGCGGTGCGCGCCCGCCGCGCTTATTGCGCGGCGGCCTGCGTGCGCAACGCGCGTTCGGCGCTCGCCGCCGCGTGCGCGTCGACGGTGGCCGGCGCTGCGCTTGCGGTCTCCGAGGCCTGGATCTTGCCGACCGCGTCGACCTTGCCGGGCGCGCTCGCCCCGCTCGCGCGCGCCGCGTCCTTCGCGTCCTTGCCGCCGTCGGTCGGCGTGCCCATCGCCTGAAAAAGCCGCGCGGTATCGACGAGCCGCGCGCCCGTCGCGCGGATCTCGTCGAGCCGCGCGTTGCGGTACTGCTGTTCGCTCGCGCGCGCGGCCGATGGCGGCAGCGCGCCGAGCCGCACGCGCGCCGCGGTGTCGTCGAACGCGCCGCGCGCGGCGACGGCCGAGCGGTTCGAGGCGTCGAGCGCGCCCGCGTCGTTGTCGAGCGCGGCTAGCCGGTCGGCGATGTCCTGGAACGCGGCGAGCACCGTCTGCCTGTACTGGTCGACGGCCGCGTCGTAGGTCGCGCGCGCCGCGCGGCGCTGCGCGAGCAGCGCGCCGCCGTGGAAGAGCGGCTGCGTGAGCGATGCGCCGACGCTCCAGATCGCGCCCGCGCCCGACAACATCGCGGGCCAGTTGAAGCCCGCGTGCCCCATCGACGCCGACAGCGACAGTTGCGGGAACATCTGCGCGGTCGCGACGCCGACTTCGGCCGCGGCCGCCTGCAATCCGGCTTCGGCCGCGCGGATGTCGGGCCGCGTCTGCAGCAGCGTCGACGGCACGACGACGGGTACGTCCTGCGGCAGCCGCATGTCGGCGAGCGCGAGATCGGCGGGCGCTGCGTCCGGCGTGCGGCCGAGCAGCACGGCGAGCGCGTGGCGCGTCGTCTGCCACTGCTGGCGCAGCGCGGGCAGGCTCGCCTCGAGCGCCGCCGCGCTCTGCTGCGCGTTCAGCATGTCGGTGCGCGACGCCGCGCCGAGCCGATGGCGCGCGGCCGCGTCGTTCGCCTGCTCGCGCGCGAGCGTGACGAGCCGCTCGGTCGTCGCGACCTGCTCGGCGAGCGCGGCCGACGTGACGGCGGCCGTGACGATGTTCGCGGCGAGCGCGCGCCGCGTGGATTCGAGCTGGTACGCGTTCATGTCGACGCGCTTCGCCAGCGCGCGGTTCGCGAAGCGCGCGGCGCCGAACAGGTCGAGCGTGTAGCTCGCCTGCAACTGGCCCGCGAACACGTTGTAGAGCACCGTCTGCGGGCCGAACGTCGGCACGCCGAGCGCGCGCTGGCGCGTCGCCTGGCCGCCCGCGTCGATCGACGGCAGCAGCGAGCCGCCGATCTGCGCGCGCAACTGCTCGCGCGCGGCGCTCAGGCTCTTTTCGGCGGCGGCGAGCGTCGGGCTGTTGCGCAGACCCTCGTCGACGAGTGCGTCGAGCGGGGGCGACCGGTAGCGCTTCCACCAGTCGGGCACCGGCTGCGCGCCGATGTCGAAGCGCTGCGCGACCCCTTGTGCGGCGGCCGTGCGCTCGGGCAGCGGCGTTGCGCCGTAATGCGCGGGCGACGGCATCGCGGGCGGCGCGTCGCTCGGTGCGAACAGCGAGCAGCCGGCCGTCGCGCCCGCCAGCGCGAGCGCGGCGGTCAGGGCGCTCGCGCGCGGCGCGACGCGGGCCGCGATCGGCAGCAGGGACGGCAACGAAGGAATCGAAACGCGCATGGTCAGGCTCCCGAAGGCGTGGCGGGCGGCTCCGGATCGCGCTCGTCCGGCTTCACGCGGAACCACGCGGCATAGAGCGCCGGCAGGAAGAAGAGCGTGAGCACGGTCGCGCTCGTGATGCCGCCCATCAGCGCGGTCGCCATCGGGCCGAAGAAGTTCGAGCGCAACAGCGGGATCAGCGCGAGCACGGCGGCCGCGGCCGTCAGCGTGATCGGCCGGAAGCGCCGCACGGTCGCGCCGACGATCGCGTCGAAGCGGCCGTGCCCGGCGGCGATGTCCTGCTCGATCTGGTCGACGAGAATCACCGAGTTGCGCATGATGATCCCGAACATCGCGATCACGCCGAGCATCGCGACGAAGCCGAACGGCTTGCCGAACAGGAGCAGCGTGCCGACGACGCCGATCATCCCGAGCGGCGCGGTCAACACGACCATCAGCACGCGCGAGAAGCTCTGCAACTGGATCATCAGGAGCGTGAGCACGGCGATCACCATCAGCGGCATCTGCGCGTTGATCGACGTCTGGCCCTTCGCGCTTTCCTCGACGGAGCCGCCGATCTCGATCCGGTAGCCGACGGGCAACTGCGCGCGCAGCGCGTCGAGCTTCGCGTTGATCGCATGCGTGACGTCGATCCCTTGCGCGCCCGCCGTCACGTCGGACTGCACGGTGATCGTCGGCTGGCGGTCGCGCTCCCAGACGACGCCGTACTCGAGCGTGTCGTGGAAGCGCCCGAGCGAGCCGAGCGGCACGGGGCCGCCCGGCGTCGGCATCGCGAGGCTCGCGAGATTCGCCGGGTCGACGCGCTGCGCGCGCGGCGCGCGCAGATCGACGGCGATCAGCTTGTCGCGCTCGCGGTATTGCGTGACCGTCGTGCCGGACAGCGTCATCGCGAGGAAGCTCGCGACGTCCTGCGAGCTCACGTTCAGCTCGCGCGCCTTGTGCTGGTCGAGCTCGAAGCGCACCGAGCGCTCGGCGGGCTCGTCCCAGTCGAACTGGACGTTGGTCGCGCGTGCGTCGGCGCGCATCGTCGCCGCGACCTTCTCCGAGATCGCGCGCACGCTCGCGATGCTGTCGCCGCTCACGCGGAACTGCACCGGATAGCCGACGGGCGGGCCGTTCTCGAGCCGCGAGATCCGCGTGCGCACCGCCGGGAACTGGTCGCGCAGCACGCTCGCGAGCCAGGCCGAGAGCTTCTCGCGTTGCTCGACCGATTTCGCGGTGATCACGAACTGGGCGAAGTTCGGCAATTGCAGTTGCTGATCGAGCGGCAGGTAGAAGCGCGGCGCGCCGGAGCCGACGAAGTTCACCGCGTGATCGATCTCCGGCCGTTTCTCGATCAGCTTCTCGAAGCGCTCGGCCTGCTTGAGCGTCGCGTCGAACGACGCGCCTTCGGGCAGCCGCAGGTCGACGAGCAGCTCGGGGCGGTCCGAGCTCGGGAAGAACTGCTGCGGCACGAGCGAGAAGCCCGCGAGCGCGACGACGAACAGCGCGATCGTGATCGCGAGCACGACGAAGCGCCGCTCGATGCACCACTTGATCCACACGCGCAGCCGCGTGTAGAAGCGCGTGTCGTAGATGTCGTGGCCGTGCTCGTGGCCGTGCGCGGCGTCGGGCGCGTGCGGCGCGCCGCCTGCGGCGTGTTTCGACGGATGCTTGCGCTCGGGCAGCATGTGGTAGCCGAGGAGGGGGATCAGCACGACCGCCGCGAACCACGACGCGATCAGCGCGATCGCCGACACCTCGAAGATCGAGCGCGTGTATTCGCCCGTGCTCGACTTCGCGAGCGCGATCGGCAGAAAGCCGGACACCGTGACGAGCGTGCCCGTGAGCATCGGAAACGCGGTGCTCGTGTACGCGAACGCGGCGGCGCGCGCGCGGCTGAAGCCCTGTTCGAGCTTCACGGCCATCATCTCGACCGCGATGATCGCGTCGTCGACGAGCAGGCCGAGCGCGAGCACGAGCGTGCCGAGCGACACCTTGTGCAGCCCGATGTCGAACAGATACATGAAGAGCGCGGTGACGGCGAGCACGACGGGGATCGAGATCACGACGACCATCCCGGTGCGCAGGCCGAGCGACACGAGGCTCACGATCAGCACGATCGCGACCGCCTCGGCGACCGCCTCGAGGAAGTCGTCGACCGAGCGCGACACCGCGTGCGGCATGCTCGACACTTCGGTGAGCTTGAGGCCCGCCGGCAGTTGCGCCTGCAGCGCCTTCGAGCTCGCGTCGAGCGCCTTGCCGAGCCGGATCACGTCGCCGCCCGGCTGCATCGTGACGCCGATGCCGAGCACCGCGCGGCCGTTCGATCGCATCTGCGTGACGGGCGGGTCGTCGTAGCCGCGCTTGATCGTCGCGAGGTCGCCCAACCGGAACGTGCGGCCGTTCACGCGGATCAGCGTGTCGGCGATCGCGTCGACGCTCTCGTACTGGCCGCTCGGCCGGATGAACACGCGATCGTGCGTGGCCGTGAGCACGCCCGGCGACGACACGTCGTTCTGCGCGTTGATCGCCTGCGCGATCTGCTGCGGCGAGATCCCGAGCCGCGCAAGCCGCGTGTTGTCGATCTCGACGAAGATCCGCTGGTCGGGGTCGCCGAAGTAGTCGACCTTCGCGACGCCCGGCACGCGCAGCAGCACGACGCGCAACTGGTCCGCGTAGTCGTGCAGTTGCGCGGGCGAGAAGCCGTCGCCTTCGAGCGTGTAGATGTTCGTGTAGACGTCGCCGAATTCGTCGTTGAAGAACGGGCCCTGGACGCCGGGCGGCAGCGTCATCGAGATGTCGCCCACCTTCTTGCGCGCCTGGTACCAGGTTTCCGGCACGTCCTTCACGGGCGCCGAATCCTTCATCGCGAAGAAAAGCAGCGATTCGCCGGGCCGCGAGTAGCTGCGCAGATAGTCGATCGCGGGCATTTCCTGCAGCTTGCGGCCGATCCGGTCGGTGACCTGCTCCTGCACCTGGCGCGCGGTCGCGCCGGGCCAGAACGTGCGGATCACCATCACGCGGAACGTGAACGGCGGGTCTTCCGATTGCGCGAGACGCGAGTAGGCGAGGATGCCCGCGATCGTCGCGAGCGCGATCAGGTAGATGACGAGCGCCTGATGACGCAGCGCCCACGCGGACAGGTTGAAGCGTCCGCCTTCTTCTCGGCCCGCCGTCATGACGCGACATCCTCCGGGTGCAGCGGCGGCACCGCGCGCACCTTCTCGCCCGCGCTCACCGTGTGCACGCCTTGCAGCACGACGCGCTCGCCCGGCTGGATTCCGCCCGACACGGTCACCGTGCGCTCGTTGTAGCGGACGATGTCGACGCGGCGCAGCTCGAGCGTGTCGTCCTGCTTGCGCACGACCCACAGCGCGGGCGCGTTGCCCGCGTGGAAGAGCGCCGTCGACGGCAGTGTGAAGCGCGTCTGCGCGCTCGCGTTGTCCGATGCGTCGGACGAGAACGCGACGTTCGCGGTCATCCCGAGCCGCACCGCGGCGTCGGGCTGCGCGAGCGTGAGCTTCACGCGGTACGTGCGGCTTTGCGGATCGGCGGCGGGCGCGATCTCGCGCACGCGCGCGTCGAACGCGCGGCCGGGCAGCGCCGGCAGCGTGACGCGCGCCGCGTGGCCCGGCGTGAGGAGGGGCAGCTCGCTTTCCGGCGCGTCGGTGACGACGTCGACGTCGCCCGACCACGCGAGCTGATAGACCGGCTGGCCGGCGGACACGTTCTGCCCGGTGTCGGCCTGCTCGGCGGTGATGTAGCCTGCGTGATCGGCGACGAGCGTCGCGTACTGCAACTGGTTCTTCGCGAGCGCGAGCTGCTGCGCGGCCTGGTCGCGCTGCGCGCGCGCGGACGCGTAGGCGTTCTCGGTCTGCTCGAGCTGGGCGGGCGCGATCAGGCTCTCGCGCGACTGCGCGCGGTCGCGCTCGAGCTGCTGCTGCGCGAACGTGAGCGCGTGCGTCGCGGCGTCGAGCTGCGCCTGCGCGCTCGCCGCGTTCTTCGCGACGTCGGACGTGTCGAGCAGCGCGACGATCTGGCCTGGCTTCACGGCGTCGCCGAGGCGCACCTTGCGCTCGACGATCTTGCCGGCGATGCGGAACGACAGCGGCGTCGCATAGCGCGGCTGGATCTCGCCGGGCAGCGACACGGCGGCGGCGGCGCCGTCCGCCCGGGCCGGCACCGCGACGACGGGGCGCGGCGCGCTCGGCGCGGCTTCCTTGCGGTGACAGGCGGCAACGATGAGCGCGACGCCGATCAGCAGCGCGGCGCGAGAACCGGAACGATTCACGGTGACCCCTCGAACAGGAGAAAACGGAAAAACCGGCAAGCCGGATGCGCTTGCCCGGCGTCGTGCGCGGCAAAAACAAAACAAGCAAAACAATCGGCGCGCACGTTGCCGACTTGTTGACAAAAACTTGGCTGAATTCTAATACGGGGTTGTATCTGAATGCAAAGATGTTTTGATTCGCGAGAAGATGCTAGACTTCCCGGCCATGAAGCCAATCCGCCTGACTCGAGAACAAAGCAAGGATTTGACGCGCGAGCGTCTGCTGAGCGCTGCGCACGCCACATTCACGAAGAAGGGGTACGTGGCGACGAGCGTCGAGGACATCGCGTCGGCGGCGGGCTACACGCGCGGCGCGTTCTATTCGAACTTTCGCGGCAAGGCCGAGCTGCTGCTCGAGCTGCTCAGGCGCGATCACGAAGAGGCGGAAGCGGATCTGCAAAAGATCTTCGAGAGCGGCGGCACGCGCGAGCAGATGGAGGCGCACGCGCTCGAGTATTACAGCCAGTTCTTCCGCAACAGCCCGGCGTTCCTGCTGTGGGGCGAAGCGAAGCTGCAGGCGACGCGCGACGCGAAGTTCCGCGCGCGCTTCAACGAGTTCGTGAAGGAAAAGCGCGACCGCTTCACGCACTACATCCTGACGTTCGCCGACCGCGTGGGCACGCCGCTCCTGCTGCCCGCCGACGTTCTCGCGCTCGGGCTGATGAGCCTGTGCGACGGCGTGCAGTCGTACCACGCGGCCGATCCGAGACACGTGACGGGCGATACCACGCAGCAGGTGCTCGCCGGCTTCTTCGCGCGCGTCGTGCTCGGGCGCGCGCCGGACTGACGGCGGCCGCGCCGCGTTCGGCTTGCTTTTCCGGCGCGCCTGTCGCGGGCGAGATCGATCAGCGTTCGAGATCCATGTTCATCCGGCGATACGCATCGAGGAGCGACGTCTTGTAGACGACGCCCGCGAGCGTCGGATCGTCCGCGCGCTCGACAACGGGCAGCCGCTCGCCCTGGAACTGCATGAAGTGCTCGAGCGCGGTGCCGATCGGCATGTCGGGGGTGAGGAGCGGAAACGGCGTATGCAGGTAGTTCGCCGCGCGCTTGTGCGTGGTGTCGCGCTTCTCGAGCAGATCGGACGTGATGTCCTTCAGCGCGACCGCGCCGCGAAACCGCCCGGCGTCATCCGTCACGTACAGGTACTTGACCGGATATTCGAGAAACACGCGCGTCATGTCGGCCACGCTCGCCGTGAGCGGCACGACGGTCGCGGCAGGCTGGATCAGGTCGCGCATCTGCGCGGCGCGCAGGCGCGTGCGCGCCTCGTCGTCGCGGTGGCGGCGCAGCGTGATCTCGTACATCGAGGTCTTGCCGAGCGCGCGCGCCGCGAAGTACGCGACGACGCACGACATCATCAGCGGCAGCACGACCTGGTAGCTCAGCGTCATCTCGAAGATCATCAGGATCGCCATCAGCGGCGCCTGCGTCGCGCCCGCGAGGAACGCGCCCATGCCGACCATCGCATACGCGTACCACGCGGACACGTGCCCGGGCATGAGCGCGTGCAGCGCGATGCCGAACAGCGAGCCGACTACCGCGCCGACGAAGAGCGTCGGCGTGAAGATCCCGCCGACCGCGCCGGAGCCCGCCGTCGCGGCGGTCGCGATCAGCTTGAAGACGAGCACCGCGACGAGCGCCTGCCAGGTCCAGGGCGCATGCAGGATCGCGTTGACGACGCTGTAGCCGTTGCCCCAGACGTCGGGCACCCACACCGAGATCACGCCGACGACGAGGCCGCCCGCCGCGAGCCGCACGGGCAGCGGCGCGGGCAGGCGCTTGAACTGCGTCTTCGACAGGTCGAGCAGGCGCAGGAACTGCGGCGCGGCCGCGCCGCACAAGAGGCCCAGCGCGACGAAGAGCAGCACTTCCCAGCCGGCGACGGCCGGAAACACCGGCATTTGATAAGGCGGCTTGTAGCCGGCGAACTCGCGCATCACGATGTTCGCGACCACCGATGCGACGACGACGGGCCCGAAGCTCTCCATCGCGATCGAGCCGAGCACGATCTCGCAGACGAAGAACGCGCCCGCGATCGGCGCGTTGTACGCGGACGTGATCCCGGCCGCCGCGCCGCACGCGACGAGCAGGCGCAGCCGCGGCGGATCGAAGTGCGCGAAGCGTCCGACGAGCGACGCGGCGAGCGCCGCGAGCTGCACCATCGGGCCTTCGCGGCCGATCGAGCCGCCGCTGCCGATTGTGAGCAGCGACGACGCGCTGCGCCAGAGGCTCTGCCGCACCGGCACGATGCCGTCGCCGAGCGCGACGGCTTCCATGTAGTCGGTCTTGCTTTCCTTGCGCGCGCCGCGCTGCGCGACGAGCAGCACGCAGCCCGCGAGAAAGCCGCCCGCGGCGGGCAGCCAGAACCGCACCTGCCACGGCAGGCGCTTCGCCATTTCGGTGAAGCTGCCGCTCGTGCCGGAGATCGCGTGCTGGATCAGCTCGATGCCTTCGCGGAACGCGACCGTCGCGAGCGCGCCGCCGATGCCGACGATCACCGACCACACGAGCATCGTATGCGCGTCGGACAGCCGGAACAGGGTTTGCGCGCGGGTGCGCAGCTTGAGCAGGAACGAGAGCACGACGGACGAGGCTCGGCGGATGAAATCGAGCGGAAGAATAGCATCGCGCCGCGTGCGCGGGGCAGACCCGGCGCACGCGGCGCGGCGGCGCGAGGAGGCGCGCGGCGGCTCAGCCAAGCCAGCGCTCCGTCGCGACGACGATCGCATAGCCGCCGAAGATCAGCCACGCGTACAGGATGAAGCCCGTCATCAGCGCGCGGGGCCCGGCCGCGCGGATCTGCGACATCCGCGTCTCGATGCCGAGCGCCGTCATCGCCATCGTCAGCGCGAACGTGTCGAGCGCGTTGAGCGTGCCGATCGCGGCGGCGGGCAGCATCTGCAGCGAATTCACGACGACGAAGCCGAGGAAGCCGAGCGCGAACCACGGCACCGCGAGCTTGCGGGGCGCGCCGTGGCCCGTTGCCGCCGATTGGCGGCGCGCCGAGCGGGCGAGCCACGCGCCGAGCACGAGCAGCACCGGCACGAGCAGCATCACGCGGGTCATCTTGACGATCGTCGCGACGCGCGCGACTTCCGGGCCGACGTCGCTCGCCGCGCCCACCACCTGCGCGACCTCGTGGATCGTGCCGCCGAAGAAGAGGCCCAGGCCCGTGGCGTCGAGGTGCAGCCAGCCGGCGCGGTACGCGAGCGGGTACGCGAACATCGACAGCGTGCCGAACAGCACGACGCTGCCGACCGCCATCGCGCTCTGATGCGGCTTCGAGCGCAGCGTCGATTCGAACGCGAGCACCGCGGCCGCGCCGCAGATCGCGCTGCCGGCGGCGGTCAGCAGCGCGGTGTCGCGGTCGAGCTTCATCAGCTTGATGCCGGCCCAGGTGCCGACGGCGAGCGTGCTCGCGACGACGAGCGCCGACACCGCGAGCCCCGGCATGCCGACCTGCGCGATTTCCTGCAGGCTCACGCGCAGCCCGAAGAACGCGACGGCGATCCGCAGCAGCTTGCGCGCGGAGAAATCGACGCCGGCCGCCCAGCTCGCGGGCATGCCGTCGCGCAGCAGGTTGCCGTAGAGCGCGCCAGCGACGATCCCGACGATGAGCGGGCTCAGGCCGAAATGCGCGACGGCGGGCAGTTGCGCGACGCTCGTGACGGCGAGCGCGAACAGGCCGACGAACAGGATGCCGTTGAGCCGACCGCGCATCGACGGCGCGGCGGCGCTGAGCTGGGGTGAGGTAAGCGTGGACATGGCTTCGTTCGTTTTTTGTGGTGACAGGCCTAATCCTAAATTGGTTATATCGATATGAAAAATCGTCATTTATCGTGTAAAGTATCCGGAAATCCGATATTTCAGGCCGATGACCCCAGATCAACTGATAACGTTCGCCGCAGTCGCCGAGCACCGGAACATCAGCCGCGCGGCGCTCGCACTGCATCTGTCGCAGCCCGCGGTGTCCGGCCAACTGCGCCAGTTGCAGGACGAATTCGGCGAGCCGCTGTACCAGCGCGACGGGCGCGGCGTGCGCCTCACGCCGGTCGGCGAGGCGCTCGCGCGCCATGCGACGCAACTGCGCGACACGTTCGCGCAGGCGCGCGCGTACCGCGACGCGGTGCGCGGGCTCGAGCGCGGCACGCTGCGGATCGGCGCGAGCACGACGCCCGCGAGCTATCTGCTGCCGTATCTGCTCGCCGCGTTCCAGCCGCTTGCGCCGGACGTCGCGATCCAGACGATGAGCGGCAACACGTCGGACGTCGTTGCGTCACTCGCGTCGCTCGACATCGCGCTGATCGAAGGGCCGCCCGGCGACGCGCTGCCGGCCGGCACGACGGTGCACGCATGGCGCGAGGACGAGATCGTCGCGATCGTGCCGGCCTCGCATCCGCTCGCCGCGCGCGGCGAGCCGGGCCGCGCGCGCGCGACGCTTGCCGCGCTCGCCGCGTATCCGCTCGTGCTGCGCGAGGCGGGCTCGGGCGTGCGCCAGCTCGTCGAGCGCGCGTTCGCGCGCGCGGCGACGCCGCTGACGGTCGCGTTCGAGATCGCGGGCGTCGAGGCGGTGAAGGAGGCGGTGCGCGCGGGGATGGGCGTCGGCTTCGTGTCCGCGATGTCGCTGCGGCACGACGACGCGGCGCTCGCGATGGTGTCGATCGCGCCCGAGCCGCTCACGCGCCATTTCTCGATTCTCGTTGCGCACGGCGCGGCGCCGTCGCGCGTCGCGACGCGCTTTCTCGAGCTGTGCGTCGCGCAGGCCGAGCCGGCCTGACGGACGGCGCGGAGTGCGGCGAGAGCGCAGGCGGCACGCCGTTTGCCCACGGTCGATGCCGAAGGTTCACTGGCTCGTGCCTAGGGATTTCCTCTATGGTTCGCTTCAGGTGCTCGGCGCACCATTCGTCCATTAACGAATGGAACCGGTTCCATTGCCGTGTTCCGACGAAACCCCGGCCGAGGAGGAGGCAAACCAGCATGGTCGACATCGTGATCGTCGCGAGCGCGTTCGGCGCGGATGCGGTGCGCCGCGCGGGCCATCGCGCATTCGTCGCCGCGGCGGCCGACGCGGGCGCCGCCGGCTTCGAGGTGCGCGGCGAGCTGTTCGCGTCGAGCGGCGACGCGTCCGCGCCCGCGCTGGCGGAACTCGGCCGCGCGATCGTCGCGGCCGGGCTGTGGCCGGTGTACTCGACGCCCGCGACGCTCTATGCGGACGACGGCGGCCTGAACCGCGACGCGCTCGCCGCAGCGCTCGCGCAAGCCGACACGCTCGGCGCGCGCTTCGTCAAGTTCCAGTTGGGCGGCTTCGCCGCCGATCCGCACGCGGCCGAGCTCGCCGACGCGACGCGCGGCGCGCGCGCCCGCGTGCTGGTCGAGAACGGCCAACTGCGGCGGGGCGGCGCGCTCGCGCAATTCACGGCGCTGTTCGCCGCGCTGCGCGACGCGCGACGCCCGGCGCTCGTCGGCATGACGTTCGACATCGGCAACTGGCTATGGGCGGGCGAGGCGCCGCTTGCGGCCGCGCGCGCGCTCGCCGCGCACGTCGAATACATCCATTGCAAGGCGGTCGACGGCGAGGGCGCGCGCCGCTTCGCGATCGCGCCTCCGCCCGGCGACCGCTTCTGCGACGACGCGCTCGCGCTGCTGCCGCGCGCCGCGCCGCGCGGGATCGAATTTCCGCTCGACGCGGCGCGCGTGGCCGACGACGCGTCGGCGCGCGTCGCGTGGCTCGCGGCCGCATGAAACCCACCCACCGGCGCCCGGCTCGGCTAAGCTCGACGCTTACGCCGACGCCAGGCCGTTGATCGTTGATCGAAGGAGTCAGCCCACACCATGCAAGCCCCGCTCGACGTCGTCACCTATGGCGAAGCGATGGCGATGTTCGTCGCCGCCGAACCCGGCCCGCTCGACAGCGCGACGCAATTCACGAAGCGCATCGCGGGCGCCGATCTGAACGTCGCGATCGGCCTGGCGCGCCTCGGTTTCCGGGTCGGCTGGGTGAGCCGCGTCGGCGCCGATTCGTTTGGCCGCTATGTGCTCGACACGCTCGCGCGCGAGCACGTCGACGCGTCGTGCGTGACGGTCGACGCGCGCTATCCGACGGGCTTCCAGTTGAAGTCGCGCGCGACCGACGGCGCGGACCCGACCGTCGAGTATTTCCGCAAGGGCTCGGCCGCGAGCCGCCTGTCGCTCGACGACTACGCGCCCGGCTACGTGCTCGGCGCGCGCCACCTGCATCTGACGGGCGTCGCGCCCGCGCTGTCCGATTCGTCGCGCGAGCTCGCGTTCCATCTCGCGCGCACGATGCGCGCGGCTGGCAGGACGGTGTCGTTCGATCCGAACCTGCGGCCGACACTGTGGCCGTCGCCGGAAGCAATGGCGAGCACGCTGAACGCGCTCGCCGCGCACGCGGACTGGGTGCTGCCCGGGCTCGCCGAAGGGCGCCAGTTGACGGGCCTCGGCACGCCCGCCGACATCGCGCGCTTCTACCTCGCGCAGGGCGCGCGCGGCGTGATCGTCAAGCTCGGCGCGCAGGGCGCGTACTTCCGCACGGCCGACGGCTGCGAGGGCACGGTTGCGGCCGAGCGTGTCGAGCACGTCGTCGACACGGTCGGCGCGGGCGACGGCTTCGCGGTCGGCGTCGTGAGCGCGCTGCTCGAGGGCCGCGCGATTGGCGACGCGGTGGCGCGGGGCAACCGGATCGGCGCGCTCGCGATCCAGGTGATCGGCGATTCGGAAGGACTGCCGACGCGCGCGGCGCTCGATCGAATCGAAAATCTGAGCAATGCGCGGGATCGCCTAGAGGCGCCGCTCGCGCGATAAACCGCCTGTCCCGTCGCAGGACGGGCACAATCGCGGCGAATCCCGCGTTTCATACGGCGCCGCTCGACACAGGAGACACACACCATGCCTGCAACGCTCGCGATTCGCCGCTGGTGGACGATCATGCCGATCGTCTTCATCACGTACAGCCTCGCGTATCTCGACCGCGCGAACTACGGCTTCGCCGCGGCGGCCGGGATCAATCAGGATCTCGGCATCGGCAAGGGGCTGTCGTCGCTGATCGGCGCGCTGTTCTTCCTCGGCTACTTCTTCTTTCAGATTCCGGGCGCGATCTATGCGGAGCGGCGCAGCGTGAAGACGCTCGTGTTCTGGAGCCTCGTGCTGTGGGGCGCGTGCGCGTCGCTCACGGGCGTCGTCAGCAACATCCCGTCGCTGATGGCGATCCGCTTCCTGCTCGGCGTCGTCGAGGCGGCCGTGATGCCCGCGATGCTGATCTTCATCAGCAACTGGTTCACGAAGCGCGAGCGCTCGCGCGCGAACACGTTCCTCATTCTCGGCAATCCGGTCACGGTGCTGTGGATGTCGGTCGTGTCCGGCTATCTCGTCCACGCGTTCGGCTGGCGCCACATGTTCGTCGCCGAAGGGCTGCCCGCCGTCGCGTGGGCGGTCTGCTGGTGGTTCCTCGTGCAGGACCGGCCCGCGCAGGCGAAGTGGCTCACCGACGAGGAAAAGCGCGCTCTCGACGCCGCGCTCGCGGCCGAGCAGGCGGCGCTCAAGCCGGTGCGCAACTATCGCGACGCGTTCCGCTCGCCCGCCGTCGTCAAGCTCTGCGCGCAATACTTTTGCTGGAGCATCGGCGTGTACGGCTTCGTGCTGTGGCTGCCGTCGATCGTGAAGAGCGGCTCGGCGCTCGGCATGGTCGAAACGGGGTGGCTGTCCGCGCTGCCGTATCTCGCCGCGACGATCGCGATGCTCGCCGCGTCCTGGGCGTCCGACCGGCTCGGCTCGCGCAAGGGCTTCGTGTGGCCGTTCCTGCTGATCGGCGCGGCCGCGTTCGCCGCGTCGTACGCGCTCGGCTCGACGCATTTCTGGCTGTCGTACGCGCTGCTCGTCGTCGCGGGCGCGGCGATGTACGCGCCGTACGGGCCGTTCTTCGCGATCGTGCCGGAATTGCTGCCGAAGAACGTCGCGGGCGGCGCGATGGCGCTCATCAACAGCATGGGCGCGCTCGGCTCGTTCGTCGGCTCGTACGCGGTCGGCTATCTGAACGGTGCGACGGGCTCGCCCGCCGCGTCCTACGCATTCATGAGCGCCGCGCTCGTCGCGGCCGTCGTGCTCACGCTGTCGGTGAAGCCGGCGGGCGCGACGCCGCCGCTCGTCCATCCGTCGCAAGGAAAGTGAACACATGAAGCATCGCATCGTCGTCTACAAGCCGCTTCCTGACGACGTGCTCGCAACCCTGCGCGAGCATGCGGACGTCGTGCTCGCCGAGGGCGCCGACGCGCTCGCGCGCGCGCTGCCCGACGCCGACGGCGCGCTCGGCGCGAGCCTGAGGATCACGCCCGGGCTGCTCGATCGCGCGCCGCGGCTGCGCGCGTGGTCGACGATCTCGGTCGGCTTCGACAACTTCGACGTCGCCGATCTGACGCGCCGCGGGATCGTGCTCGCGCACACGCCGGACGTGCTGACCGAGGCGACCGCCGACACCGTGTTCGCGCTGATCCTCGCGAGCGCGCGGCGCGTCGTCGAGCTCGCCGAATTCGTGAAGGCGGGACAGTGGCGGCAGAGCATCGGCGAGTCGCTCTACGGCACCGACGTGAACGGCAAGACGCTCGGCATCGTCGGGCTCGGGCGCATCGGCGCGGCGGTCGCGCGCCGCGCGGCGCTCGGTTTCCGGATGCCGGTGCTCTACACGAACCGCAGCGCGAACCCGCAGGCGCAGTTCGGCGCGCGCCGCGTCGAGCTCGACGAACTGCTCGCCGAGGCCGATTTCGTGTGCCTGCAAGTGCCGCTTTCGCCGCAGACGCGGCATCTGATCGGCGCGCGCGAGCTCGCGAAGATGAAGCGCAGCGCGATCCTCGTGAACGCGTCGCGCGGGCCCGTCGTCGACGAGGCGGCGCTCATCGACGCGCTGCGCGCGGGAACGATTCGGGCGGCGGGGCTCGACGTGTTCGAGCGCGAGCCGCTCGCCGCGGATTCGCCGTTGCTGTCGATGCGCAACGTCGTCGCGCTGCCGCACATCGGCTCGGCGACGCGCGAGACGCGCCACGCGATGGCGCGCTGCGCGGCCGAGAACGTGATCGCGGCGCTCGACGGCACGCTCACGCGCAATATCGTCAATCGCGACGCGCTGCGGCGCGCGACATCGACGCCGTGAACGCCGAGCCGAACGCATGCGGCATGCCGCATCGCGCGGCACGTGGCGAACGCAGGCGCCGGATAAGGCTCATCGCTTCGCGCCGTGATTCGGCGGCCGAATCGTCAGCAGTCCGACAGCTTGCGGCCTGGTGCATGAGTGCGGGATTCGACGCGGAGAAAACGCGATGACAATGGGCGACGCAGCGGGCCGCGACTCGACTGACGCCGCGCGTCCCTCCACGCTAGAGGAGGCCATCTTGGTACGGCCCGATTGCCTGCGTTATGATCGCCCGCTGATCGCCGCGCAGCCGCTGCGGCAAGATAGGCGCTCGTGCGCCGTCCTAGGCTTTGCCGGGCCGGAATCGGCCGACAGGAGACATCGTCAGTTGGCCTTTCCATCCAACAACAATGACCCGCCCGCTCGCGAGGCGGAGCGGGCCGCTCGTCACGAGGCGCCACTGTGAGCGATCCACGAACTCAGCCGTCGCGTCCCGCGACGATCAGCGACGTCGCCCGCGAAGCGGGCACCGGCAAGACCAGCGTCTCGCGTTACCTGAACGGCGAAACGAACGTGCTGTCCGCCGATCTGCGCCAGCGCATCGAGGACGCGATCGCGCGCCTGAACTACCGTCCGAACCAGATGGCGCGTGGCCTGAAGCGCGGCCGCAACCGCCTCCTCGGCCTGCTCGCCGCGGACCTGACGAATCCCTACACGGTCGAAGTGCTGCGCGGCGTCGAGGCCGCGTGCCACGCGCTCGGCTACATGCCGCTCATCTGCCACGCGGCGAACGAACTCGAGATGGAGCGCCGCTATCTGCAGTTGCTCACCACTTACCGCGTCGAAGGCATGATCGTCAACGCGCTCGGCGCCGATGAGAATGCGCTGAAATCGCTGCGCGGCGGCGGTATTCCGACCGTGCTCGTCGATCGCAGCGTCGCAGGCTTCGAAACCGACATGATCGGCCTCGACAACGCGGCCGCGATCGAGACGGGCTTGCAGCACCTGTTCGCGCAGGGCTTCCAGTCGATTCATTTCGTCGTGCAGCCGTTCGAGCACGTGAGCTCGCGGCGGCTGCGCGAGGCCGCGTTTCGCGCGCAGGTCGCGGCATCCGGGCGCACCGTGCATCCGACGATCGTGCTCGAGCCGAACGAGCCGGAATCCACGCGGCGCGCGCTCGCCGAGCTCGATGCGCGCATCGACGCGGCCGCGGGCGAGCCCGTGCGGCCCGCGATCTTCGCGGCGAACGCGCCCGTTGCGCTCGTGATCGCGCGGCATCTGCACGCGCGGCTCGGCGACGCGTGGCAAAAGCGCGTCGCGCTGATCGCGATCGACGATCCCGACTGGGCGGAGCTGATCGGCGTGACGACGATCCGTCAGCCGACTTACGACATCGGCTATCGCGCGGTCGAATTCGTTCACGAGCGGATCGACGGCGGCACGGGCGCCTTCCACGAGGCGCTGCTGGCGGGCGAGCTCTGCGTGCGCGCGTCGACGGCGACCTGAGTTGAGTATCATTCGGGGCACGCACCGCACCGGTGCGCGTTTCGAACAAGGATTGTCATGACCGTTGCCCCCGTCACGCTGGCGGCGCTCGTCATCGCCACGCTCATCGTGGCGTTGCTGCCGATCGGCCTCTATCGATTCCTGCGCCGGCCGATGGCGCTCGACCGGCGCGACGCGATCGTCGGCGTCGCCGTCTACACGCTGTTCGCGACGCTGCTCGAACGCGGCGTCTACGCGTTGCTGCTGAGCCAGCCGTCGGCCATCATGTGGCTGTCGAAGCCCGTCACGTTCGCGGTGTTCGGCACCGCCGTCGCCGCGCTGTTCGAGGAGGTCGGCCGCTATCTCGGGCTGCGCTTTCTCGCGAAGCGCTACGGCCCGTCGAGCGGCGACGCGCGCGGCCTCGCGAACGGCATCGGCCATGGCGGCGCGCAGGCGTGGTTCGTCGGCGTCGTCGTGCTCGCGCAATGGGTCTATCTCGCGTGGCTCGCGAATCGCGGCGAGCTGAACGCGCAACTGTCGACGATGCCCGCCGATCTCGCGCTGCGCATCCAGGTGATGCTCGCGACGATGTCGCCCGTATCGGTCGCGGTGTCGGCGCTCGAGCGCGTCGCGGCGTTCGTCGTGCAGGTCGCGCTGTCCGTGCTGATGTGGCGCGGCATTCGCGCGAACCGGCGCTGGATCCTGCCCGCGATGATCGTGCTGCATCCCGTCATCGATCTGCCGTCGATCGTCTACAACGGCGGCGGCGTGCCGTTCGAATGGATGGTCGCGCTGTATCTGCTCCTCGCGGCGGGCTTCGCCGGCGCGCTGATGAAACTGTGCCGGCCCGCGCGCGCCGCACGCTGAACCGAAACCCGACGATGGACGATTATCAATACGATTGCGCGAGCGCCGAATTCGGCGAGCTCGCGCGCGTGATCTGCGATCTCTTTCCCGAGCAGACGCACTTCGCCGAGCGCGCCGACGAAGCGGGGCGCTTTCTCGCCGTGCACTGGCTCGCGATGCGCTTCGGCGCGACGCCGCGCAAGACGACGCTCGACGTGCGCTTCGCGGGCGCCGCGCTGCAGCGCTATCTCGCGCTCAAGCCGATGCAGCGCGCGCGCAGCCATGCGGTGCTGCGCGCGTACGTCGAGGCGACGCTCGGCTCGCTCGAGGAGCGGCATGCGGCGGGCGAGGCGGTGCCGCGCGAGACGACGCTCGAGCTCGGCGACGAGTTCGCGTGACAAGCGCGCGGCGCGTGCCGGCATGCGCCGCGCCGCCTGTCCGATGCCCCAATGCTTCCAATTCCGATCGCGATAAAAAGCCCGCCGTTCGGTAGACGGCGGGCTTTGTATTTGTCGTGGCGCGCTGTTTTTTTCGCAGGCGGCGCTTGAACGCGTTCCTGCGCTTGGGCGCCGCGGCGTACGGCGGATTCGTCGGGGATGCGTCGCGGCTCCGGAGAGCCGGCCGGCTCACGCGGCCGCCGCGCCGGCGAGCGCAACGGGCGAATACGACGCGAATGCGCCGCGCGTCAATCCGCTTTGCGGTACACCTGCGCGAAGCGCTTCGCCTGCACGACGCCGTAATCGCCGGGCGCGTACTGCATCACCCAGTCGCCCGCGTCGCCGCGCAGCGTGTCGCCACCCGCCGAGCGCGCGATCGAGAACGCCGCGTCCATCCGCTTCGCGAGCACGACGGCCGGGCGGTTGCGGTACGCGCCCGGCGCGCCGTGCGCGGCGCCCGCCGTCGCGGGCGCATACTTCGCGTCGAAGCGCTCGCGCGACACCACCCAGCGGTCGCCCGTCGAACCGGTGACGAGCGCGTCGCCCGCCGCATAGCGGTTCAGGCCTTCGAGGCTCATCAGCTCGCCCGGCTGCGCGGCGAACTCGACCTGAACCGTCTCGTCCTTGACGACGCGCAGCGCGTCCGGATCGTTGCTGAGGTCGACGTTTTTTAGTTCGATCATGTCGATTTTCGTCAATAAAGGCGCATCACTTTAGCGCGAATCCGGGCGCGCGTGAACGCCGACCTTGCGGGCGACGAGCGTTGAGACAAAGATGAAGTGATCGCGTCTCGATTTGCCGTCCGACTGTGTCGACCAGGCCGGGCGACGCCGGCCGTGCTCGCCGTCGCCCGGCGCAGACCAAGGGGAAAGCCATGCAGATGCGCCATGCCGCCGCGCGCGCGATGCCCGCCGTCGCGCTCACGATCACGCTCGCCGCCGCGCCCGCGCCCGCGGCGCCGCCGTTGCCCGCGCTGCGCGCGGACGCGAATCGCGTATCGGTGTCCGGCTTGTCGTCGGGCGCGTACATGGCGCTCCAGTATCAGGTCGCGTATTCGGCGTCGGTGATCGGCGTCGGCGTGATCGCGGGCGGCCCGTACTATTGCGCGGCGGGCAGCCTCGCGAACACCGACCTCTGCCGAGGGCTCGTGCCCAACATGGTGCCGGATCCGGGATTGCTGGTCGCCGCCGCGCAGGGCTTCGCCGCGCGCGGGCAGATCGACCCGCTCGCGAACCTGCAGCGCGCGAAGGTCTATCTGTTCAGCGGAACGAAAGACACGATCGTCCGACAATCGGCCGTCGACGCGGCGTGGTCGTTCTTCTGGCTCTCCGGCGTGCCCGTATCGAGCATCGTCTACGTCGCCGACATCCCGGCCGGTCACGCGTTCGTCACGCCGTCCGCGGGCAACGCGTGCGATGCCAACGCCTCGCCGTACATCAGCCATTGCACGGTCGGGCAATCGGGCTACGACCAGGCGGGCGCGCTGCTCGAGACGATTTACGGACCGCTTTCGCCGCCCGCCGCGAAGCCGGCGGGGCGCGCGATCACGTTCGGCCAGCGCGAGTTCGCGCCCGCGTCGAGCGGGCTCGCGGCCGACGGATATGCGTACGTGCCGCGCGCGTGCGACGCGAACGCCGGCTGCAAGGTGCACGTCGTGTTTCATGGCTGCCTGCAGTCGGCCGCCGTCGTGCGCGACATGACGACATACGACAACTGGGCCGACGCGAACGGCATCGTCGTGCTGTATCCGCAGGTTGCGAAGACGAGCACGCCGAACGATCCGCAGGGCTGCTGGGACTGGTTCGCGTACACCGGGCAGAACTACGCGTGGAAGTCGGGCGCGCAGATGCGCGCGGTGCGGGCGATGATCGAGCGGGTCACGTCCGCGCCCTGAGTGACGGGCGGGGCGGCGCGCCTGCCGGGCGGGAGCGGGGCCAAGCGTCGATGCGCTTGCATCACGCGCCGAGCGTTGGGGGCGGACGTCGCGAACGAGCGCGAGCGCGCCGGTTGCCGCATGCGCGCGGCCGGCGCGCTCGCGCGTTCGCGTTACTGCGCGGCGCCGGCGCTCGCGGGGGGCTGGCCGTCCGCCTTGCCCGGATGCTTGCGCGCGCGTGCCTTGCCCGGCTCCGGGTGCAGCCATTTGCGGAACGTCGAGTCGGCCAGCGCCTTCTGCTCGGCCGGGAAGCTCGCGTACAGCGGCGTGAACGCGTCGGCGAGCTTTTTCGCGCCGTCCGCGTTCGCCCGCGTGAGTTCCGCGTACTGGTTCATGTCGTCGAGCGCGGACGCGGTCTTGTTCTCCATCCGCTCGCGATAAAGACGCGCCATCGTTGCGCCGTTGTCGCGCATCGTGTCGGCGAACGTCTTCCATTGCGACTCCTGCTCCGGCGTAATCTTCAACTGGTTGTGCAGGTACGTGATGCGCTCCTCGACGCGCGCTTCATGGCGCGCGGCCGCGGCGGCCGGGGCGGAGGCCGCCGCGGCGGGCGCCGACGCGCTCGTTTGCGCGTGCGCGAGCGTGGCCGCCAGCGCGAGCGCGGCAGCGAAAGTCAGCGAGATCTTTTTCATGGGAGCTCCTGTGTGGTCGTCGGACGAAAATCCGGAAGGCGGGCGCGGCGCTCGACCGCCTGCGCGGCGCGCGTCCCGCGCTATTAGTAGCACGGCGGCGGGCCGTTGGGCGGCAATGCGACATCTGCTTACAACCGAAACGAATCGAAATCGCGGCGGCGCGGGGAATGCGCCGGCCGGCGTGCCCGTCGATGCGTGTTGCGGGGCGGGCGAGCATCGAATGCAGGGGCGCGACGAACGGTGTCCGGTGTCGTCTGCGGCGCGGACGCTGTGCGAGGCATTGCGGGAGTCGAGCAAAGGCCGGAAGCGCGCAAGCGCCGGACGTCACGGCAGCCGCGAATGTTGCGGCAGCGCACGTCCCGGCGATATGCGGACCGGCGATGCGCCGATATCGATGCGTCAGCGCGTTGAGGAAACCCATGCGGCCGCGCCTGCGCGGCGCCGCGTTTCGCCCGCCGGGCGGCGAGCGAGCCTGCGAAATCGTTCTCGATGAGGAGCCTGGCATGCGCACGACGAAGTCATCATCCGGCATTTCCGCGCGACTCGGCGCGGTCGCGATGTTTACCGCACTGTTCACCGCATTCGCGCTCGCGGGCGGCGCCGCGCAAGCCCAGAGCGCCGTGCCGGCACCGGGTTCGGCAGTCGCGACGCCGGACAACGCGATCCTGCTCACCGTCTTTCTGCGGCACGACGAATCGCGTCCGCTCGCCGAGCTGAACGCGCAGCTCGCACGGCAAGGCTTTTACAAGGCGTTTCCGCCGGCGGGCGTCGAGGTCGTGAGCTGGACGGTCGCGATGGGGATCGGCCAGGTCGTCGTGCTGCGCCTGCCGGTGTCGCGGCTGCGCGAGGTGAATCGCGTGCTCGAGGACACCGCGTGGGGCGCGTATCGCACCGAGTTCTATCCGACGTACGACTACAAGGCGATCGGCCTCGCGCAGCACGCGAAGGCGCAGTGAGCGGTGCGAACGGCGAGCAGGACCCGAACGGGCGCGGCCGGGAAGGGCGGCGGTCGAAGCGCTTCGGCATGTGTCTGGTCGAGCTGACCGGCACATCTGGCTGCGGGAGCACGCGAGCACGTCGGCGTTCCTCGCGGGCAGCGGTGCGCGGCTGCCCGAATTCGACGAGCCGGCGCTGTGCCGCTATCTCGTGCATTCGATCGGCATCGCGCCGGTGTGACGCATCGCATCGTGGCGCCCGGTGCGCGGCGGGGCCATGGCGACGGCCGAACGATGGACAGGACGACGGATAGAACGGACGATCGGAACGGCCCTTGCGCGGCCGCCGGCTTGGGCGCACGGCCGTTCGGCGCTATCATCGCGGCACCTCCATTCGCCGATCCGCCATGCGCCCACCCCGACTCGATCAACTCGACGACCTCGACCGCAACCTCGTCGCGCTGCTGCAGGCGAACGCGCGCGCGAGCGTCGCGGATCTCGCGCGGCAACTGGGCGTCGCGCGCACGACGGTGCTCGCGCGGATCGCGCGGCTCGAGCGCACGCAGGTGATCGCGGGCTATAGCGTGCGGCTCGGACAGGACGTGCTCGACGCGAGCATCTACGCGTACGTCGGCATCATCCTCGCGCCGAAGTACGGCAAGGATGTGCTCAAGCGTCTCGACCGCATGCCCGAGGTGCAACTGCTGTGCGCGGTGAGCGGCGAGTACGACTATGTCGCGTGGCTGCGCGCCGATTCGCCCGAACGCCTGAACGACCTGCTCGATCAGATCGGCGCGCTCGAAGGCGTCGAGCGGACGACGACGTCGATCATCCTCGCGCGCAAGATCGATCGCGGGACGATCGGCTGACGCGCACGACGCACGACGACGGACACGACCACCCTGACGAGAGAGAACGGGATCATGACGACGAGCCAAACCTATTCGCGCCCCGAGCGGTTGCTGCAGATCGCATCGTGGGGCATTGCCGTGGCGTTCGCGCTGTTCCTCAACATGCTCGGCAGCCTCGTGATCCGCGACATGGCGTTCGCGCCGCGCGGCGGGCCGCCGACGCTCGAGCGCTACGCCGATACGCGGGCCGACGCCGCGCTGCGCGCGACGCAGCGGGAGCTGCAGCGCGAGCAGGGCGCGCTGACCGACAAGGCCGATGCGTTCGCGACCGCCCGCAATCGCGCGCAGCAGGAATACAACCAGGCGAAGGAGAGCTTTCGCAACTGGATCGCGACGCGCAGCGCGACGGGCGACGCGAGCCGCAATCCGGACGTGCTCGCGCGCACGCGCCAGCTTGACGCGCTGCAGACGGCGGTGGCCGGCTGGCAGCGCCAGCAGGACCAGATCGCCGACCAGCTCGACGCGCTGCGCAAGCGCCAGGACGACGTGAGCGCGCAGCTTTCGCAATCGCAGGCGCAGGCCGAGCGGCGCTACGAGCAGGCGAGCCGCCGCTACGAGCTCGTCGTGTTCGCGTGGCGGCTCGCGTTCACGCTGCCGATTCTCGCGCTCGCCGTCTGGCTTTTCGTCCGTTACCGGAAGGTGCGCTACTGGCCGTTCGTCTATGGCTTCGGGATGTTCGCGCTGACGGCGTTCTTCGTCGAGCTCGTGCCGTATCTGCCTAGCTTCGGCGGCTACGTGCGTGTGACCGTCGGCATCGTGCTCACCGTGTTCGCGGGCATCTACATGCTGCGCGCGTTCCAGCGCTACGTCGAGCGCAAGCGCGAGGAGATGCGGCGCAGCCAGCGCGAGCGCGCACAGGCGATCGGCTACGAGAAGGCGATCGCCGCCTATCAGAAAAAGCTCTGCCCGTCGTGCGACAAGCCGTGGAACCTGGGCGGCGACGGCGCGACGTTCTGCATCCACTGCGGGCTCAGGCTGTTCGAGCAGTGCGCCGGATGCGGCACGCGCAACTTTGCGTTCTTCCCGTTCTGCAGCGGCTGCGGCGCATCGGTCAAGCATGCGGAGGACGGCGGCGCGCTCGCGTCCGGCGCGAAACGGGACGCGGCGGGCGGGTAGCCCAGGCGATCCGCGCCGCGCCGGATCGCAGCCGCCGTCGGCGGCCCGGCGTCCGCCCGGTCCGTCCGCGATCGCGTGCTTTGGCTTTCCGGTGTCCGATCACGGAAAATCCGACGTTTCGGAAAGCCAATTCGCATGCCGGCCGTGTGTTATGCTCGATCGCCGGTTTCATGTCGAAAAAGGCAATGTAATTTTTTTGTCGGCGCCGCGTCGGATATTTCGAATGAGGGCGCTTCGCTCGCGAAAATCGATTTCGCCGGCGTGCTTTGCCGCTCGCAGGTTTGTCGCGATCGGCGGTTTTATGAAAATCAATCAGACCTCGCGTTCAACGAGGCAATTGAAGCGATAAAAATACAGCTATCCGAGGGCCAAGATGAAAAAACTGATTTCGCTATTCGCTTTCGCGCTGATGTCCGCTTGCGGAAATGCATTTTCCTTCGATCTGGTGATATCCGGAGATATCGATAAATACACCGATCCAAAAAGCAAGAGCTATGTTTTCAGCGAAACCGAATTGATGCGGATGCCGGTGCGGGAGATCCGGACCTCGACCGCGTGGACCGCGGAAAGCCGGTTCGAGGGCGTGCCGATTCTCGACCTGCTGAAAAAAGTGGGCGCCAGGGGAAAGGCGATCACCGTCTATACGCTGGATGACTATTACGAAGATATTCCCGTTTCGGATTTTGAGAAATATGGTACAATTCTGGCCTATAAAATGAACGGAAAAATGCTGTCCCTGAAGAATTTCGGGCCTTTGTTCGTCATATATCCGCGTGATACCGGAGGCGCCGAATTGAGCGGTCCGCTGTACAGCACTCGATTTCTTTGGCAGGTGTATAAAATCGTCGTCAAGTGAAATTAATGAAATCGTCGCCGATCGGCAGCATCCGGCTTTATCTGGTCCTGACGCTCCTGATGGTTGCGGCGATGTCTTCGGCCATCTATTGCTACAGCAACCTGTTTTCCGAGCGCAGCTTTCTGGCTCTCGTCGGAACGCAGGAAGACTACGCATCGTCTACCGCACAGTTTGAAACCCGGCTCGCGGACTTCGAATTGCTTCTTTACAGGAAGGATTGGGGGTGCCTCAGCGAGTGCAAGGATCTGAAATCGGAATTCGACATTCTCGAATCGAAGTTCTTCGTGCTGTCGAATCGATCGGAATCCACTCGCCTGCTTTATGCGGAGCAGGGTTATGACGAGCGCATCGAGCGGATTCGCACGCTGTTCGCGGACGTCGGGCGCATCATGGAGCTGCCCGGGATGACGCAGAAGTCGCTGACGGAGGTGGCCGAGAAGATACGGTTGATCCGCATCGAGGCGCTGAACCTGTCGGCATTGGCGGCGCACGCGGAGGCGAAGCAGCGCGACCGGACATACCGGATCTTCCTCAAGAATCGCACGATCATCCTGATCGGCGTATCGATCATCATCTCGTCGGTCGCGATCATCGGGTTCATCACGATATTCAACATCCAGCAGAGCAGAAAGACGATCCGGCAGCAGGCGCAGGCGCTCGCCGCGGAACGGCGCGCGACCGCGGCCGCCAGCGAGGCGGTGCGCGCGAAGAATGCGTTTCTCGGCGCGATCGGCCACGAGCTCCGGACGCCGCTGCAGAGCATCACGTCCGCGATCGACGTGATCTCGGGCGCGCGGATCGCGCTCGAGCACACCGACACGATCAAGCGGCTGGAACTCGCGGCGATGCAGATCGAGTCGCAGATGCGCGATCTGACCGATTACGCGCGGCTCGACAGCGGCAAGCTGGAACTGAGGAACAGCGACTTCAGGCTCGCGCCGATCGTCACCGCCACCGCGACCGAGGCGGTCTCGCTGATCGGCAGGAAACCCGTTCGGCTCATCTGCGAGAACCACGGGATCGACGACGTGTGTCTTCATTCGGATGCCGCGAGGATTCGCCAGATCATGACGAATCTGTTGAGCAATGCGATCAAGAACACCCGTGCGGGAAGCGTCAAGCTCTCCTGCGAGCTGGCGCCGGGCGCGCAGGGCGGCCGCCTGCGGCTGCGGGTCGAGGACACCGGCACGGGCATTCCCGCCGACAAGCTCGACCATATCTTCCATCCGTTCACGCAGATCGATCACGGGCAGACGAACATTCACGACGGCGCAGGCATGGGGCTGTCGATCGTGAAGGGGCTGGTCGACTTGTTCGGCGGCGGGATCGGCGTGCGCAGCGAGGTCGGCAAAGGGAGCGTTTTCACCGTCGATTTGCCGGTCCGGATATCGCGCGTCGCCGCGGGGCCGGGCGCGGGCGGCGACGATCCGGCGCAAGCGGAGGACGGCGGCGTTTTCTCGACGCCGCATCATGTGCTCGTCGTCGACGACAACAAATCCGCGTTGAGCTCGTTTTCGTCGCTGCTGGAGCAGATCGGCTGCACTTGCGAGCCATGCGATTCGGCGGAGCGAGCGATGCAGAAGCTGATGCGCCGTCCGTACGACGTGCTGCTGCTGGATCTCCACATGCCGGAGCGCGACGGCATTTCGGTGGCGAAGGAGTTGCGGCTGACGCGCGGCCCGAACTACAGGATTCCCGTGGTGGGCGTCAGCGCTCACGCACCCGAGCTTCTCACCGAAGAGCAGATGGCGCTGTTCGACGATTACCTGATGAAGCCGGTTCGGCGGGAGATCCTGTTCCGGACGCTGAAGCGGCTGGTTTCCGTCAGCGGTTGAAGTGGCGGTCGAACGCCGCCTTGATGACCGATAGCCGGATCGGCTTTTCATACGGGCCGAGAATGTCGAAAGTGCGCATCGCGCGCGCGATTTCCGATTCACGCTCGCTCGTGTTCAATTGCCCCGTCAGCACCAGAATCGGCGCGTCCGGATTTTCCGATTGCCGGATCTCCGTCATGCAGCTTTCGGACGTTTCGCGGCCGATGATCCAGTCGACGACGAAGCCGTCGAACATGTTGTCCCGCACGGCTTCGTTGAACGAATCGATGTCGTAGTAGGTGTAGGTGTTGAAACCTTGCGCGCGCAGATACTTCGACAACTCGTCCGCCGCTTCCGGCGAGTCGTCCAGAATCGCGATGCTCAGCCTGCGGATCTCCTCGACGGTCGGCGCGATCCTGACCTCGCGCACGGCGTAATGCGGCGCTTCCGGAGCCTGGTCGTGAGCATGGATCGACCATCGATGGTTGATCCGCACGGCGACGAGATCCGATTTCTGATCGGCGGACAACGCTTCGCCGATATGCGCATGGCATGCGATGCGCGTGTCGCCGATGGCGAGCAGCGCGTCGACGGGATCGCCTTCGACCGGCGCGGCATCGGCGAGCGGCGCGCCGAACAACTGGCCGACATCTTCTCCGAATTCCGCCGTGATCCGGTTGACCTGATGGATCGCCCAGGGGCTTTGGCCTTTGAGCTTGCGATGCGCTTGCGAGAAGCTCAGATTGAGAATCCGGCTCACGGTGTTCGCATGCTGGCGCTTGCTGATGCCGTTCTTCGTCAGGATTTCCCGGATGCGATTGGCGATCTGGATGGCGCTGGAATGCTGTTCGTGACTGTCCATTATCGATAAGCGGTGGCTGTCTGATTTGCGTCTTCTTCGTCGCCGGCCGGTTCGCCGGGCGACGGGCAGTGAGGGCATGCGCGCTCCGGGGGCGGCATGGGCGCGCGAAGCGAACGGTCGGCATCGTAGCGCAAGTATTGCAGGCATGACACTATCGCACAGTCAATCAAAGATCGCATGTCATACCATAATTGGGCGAATAAATTATTCCTTACAGCAATTCTGGCTTAAGCATTGCATTTAAAAATCTGATAAATGCTTGACATGCGATGTTTTGTATCTAGAATGGTGCTGGGCGCGATAATTTGATTGCGTCTCATGCGATAAATGGCTGGCGGCATGCCGGACCGATGCATCCGCCATTCGGCCATGCATGACGCCCGAGCCGCATCGCCGCACTTTCCTGTCGTCAGACTCGCCCGTTTTCCCGTTTCTCCCGGTTTTTCGCCTCACCGCATTTTGCGCAGCCGATCGGCTTCGATATTCATGGTCCCTGCGAGCACGGGGACCCGAGACAATATTTAGGAAGGCTTATGAGAAGGGATAGATTCCCGAGCGGTTTTCGCGTCACCGTCTACGCCGGATCGTCGTTCGGCATGGATCCCGCATTCGCGCGCGAGACGGAGAAATTCATCGGGGACGTGGTGGCCTCCGGCGCCGAGATCGTTTATGGCGGCGGCAAGGTCGGCCTGATGGGCGTGGTCGCCAATACCGCGCTGGCGGCGGGCGGCAAGGTGACGGGCGTCATTCCGCGGGCGCTGACGAGCGGGGAGATTTCGCACACGTCGCTGACGGCGCTGCATATCGTCGATTCGATGTCGGCCAGGAAGAAGCTGATGGAGGACCTGGGCAACTGCTTCGTCGCATTGCCGGGCGGCATCGGCACGATCGAGGAGACGATCGAGGTGCTGTCGAATCTGATTCTCGGCAATCACAAGAAGCCGATATTCCTGTTGAACGTCAATCGCTATTGGGACCGTCTGCTGGATCTGATCGCGCACGTGGTCGATTCCGGCTTTGCGAATCCGCTCGAGGGCAAGCTGCTCATCCGCGTCGACAGCAACGCGGCGCTGCTCGACGAGCTGGAGCGTTGGAATCCGCCGCGCCCCAGGTGGGGCGAGGGCTGATGTCGAAGTTGCGCCGTTCGTCCGCACGAAGGATGAACATTCACTGAGAAGTCCGAATTTAACCATTCACAAGACTATGGAAAATTTACTTCTGGACGTTACTCCGAGGGCAGCGATTCATCACGGTTTCACGAACATCTACGGCGATTCGGTCGACGACCTGGTCAGGCAGGGCATTCACAACATCGTGAAGGAGGGAAGAAAGATCAAGTCGCGCGCCGGAGACGCGATGCAGGCGTATGGCGTCAACTACATCCTGAAGGACCCGCGCAGCCGCGTGCATTCGCTTCGAAACGGCGCAAAGCGATACCTGTGCCGCGAACTGCTCGCGTATTTCAGCGGCAGCCTGAAGGCCGAGAACGGCCTCGCGAACGCGTCGAAGTTCTGGATGACGCTCACGGACAAGGACGGGAACGTCAATTCGAACTACGGGTATTACGTGTTCTACGAGCCGGTCGAAAAATACGGCAACCAGTACAACTGGATCGTCAGCATGCTGAAGTCGAACCAGGATTCGCGCCGCGCGATCATCAACATCAACCAGAACTACCACAAGTCCGATACGAAGGATTTTCCGTGCACGATCGGGATGCAGTTCTTCATTCGGGAAAACCACCTGTTTTGCGAGACGATCTCGCGCAGCACCGACGTGATCACGGGGCTGCCGTACGACATGGGTTTCTTCTCGTTCGTTCACGAACTCGTGCATAGCGATCTCGTGTCGCAGGGCTACGACGATCTGCAACTGGGCTCGACCATCATGAAGACCACGTTCACGCAGATTTACGACAACGCGATGGAGAAGGCGAAGGACGCGATGAACGGCCGCGGCGACACCGAAATGATGCCGGAAATCTCGTCGGCGAAGGATACGCTGGGCGACATCTACGCCGGCTCGGCAAAAACCGATGTAATCAAGTGGATTTACGAGAATGCCGAATAACCCGACGATCCTTGCAATCGCTTCGGCAAACGAAGCAAAAGTCAATGCGCTGCGCAGCGTGGCCGGCGCGGTCTTCGAGTCGCACCGGATCGTTCCGGTGCCGGTCGACTCAGGCGTGTCCGAAACGCCCGACAGCGACGCGCAGGCGCTGGCGGGATGCTGCAATCGCCTCGTGGCCATGCAGGCGCGCTGTCGCGACGCCGTCGATTACTGGGTGGCGCTCGAAGGGCTGATCGAGCGCACCGGTTTTGGCGATTTCGTGTACGGCTGGGCCGCCGTGCTGCGCGCGGGCGAAGAGACGCCCGCCTATGGATGCAGCGGCAAGGTGATGCTGCCGCACGGCCTGCTGAACGCGTTGCCGCCGGGGGAAAGGCTGTCGGCGTTCATCAAGGAGACACTCGATGCGACAGGCGACAGCGTGATCGACGTGCTCGGCACGAACGGATTCCTGACGAACGGCCTGTACGACCGGACCATGGAGTTCGAAACGGCGATTCGCTGCGCGTTGGGCGTCGCACTGAATTCGAAACGCACCGCGAGCGCCGCGATATGAACGACGACATCCTGTATGCGGGCATCGAGTATCTCGATCCCGACACCTGCCGGCTGGCGACGGCCGACATTCGCGTGAAGGACGGCCGGTTTCACAGCATCCGGCCGGCCGGCGCGCCGCGCCCCGATGGCGTCGCGACGGCGGACGGGACGGGGCGCGTGATGTTTCCGGGGCTCGTCAATGCACACCTGCATCCGAGCAAGGAGCTGTACGGCGATCTGCACGACTTCTCGCCGATTCAGACGGTGCTCGACAGCGTGCACAAGAACAACCGGCTCGAAAGCGCGCAAACGCAGTATGCGGCCGCGCTCTACAGCATCATGCGCAACGTGCGCAGCGGCGTGACGAGCGTCGGCGTGTTCACGAGCCGCTTCGAAACGGATGCCGACGCGTGCAAGGCCGTCGGCGTGCGCGCATCGGTCCAGTTCTGCCAGAGCGATCAGTGGCTCGGCGGCGGGAGCAAGCCGTCGGCGTACGGCATCGACGAGATCATCCGCAGATACGAGCGGTCCGTCGATACGCACGCGACGCCGCTGATCGATCTGCAGCCGGCCACCGCGTCGGAGCTGTCCGCGAGCGACGATTTGATCCGGCAGTTGCATGGATTGGCGAAGGCGCGCGGCAAGACGTTCTCGATGCATGTTCACGAGGGGCGAACGCAGGTGAAATCGTTTCGCGACGCGCACGGCATCAGCGCGATCCGGCATCTTGGCGGGCTGGGCGTGCTGGACGAGCACCTCACGCTCGTTCATGCGAGCAGCGTGGATGATGACGATGTCGCCGAGATCCGTCGGTCGCGCGCGAACCTGGTCCATTGCCCGATCAGCAACAGCTTCGTCGGTGCGGGCAGGATGCCGGTGCGCCGATTCGCCGGCGCGCGGCACATGGGGCTCGGCACGGACGCGGCGATGGTCAATCCGGAAAACCGCCTGACGAACGATGCGATGTTCTGCCTCTATCACCACGGCGAGCACGATCTCGACGACAAGCTGAGCGCGGCGGAGGTGCTCGGCATGTTGACCGCGTCGGGCGGCGAGAGCATCGGATTGCGCGGGATCGGCGCGATTCGCGCCGGCCGCCGCGCGGATTTCATCGTCTTCCGGCGCGACCGCTTGACGGAGGCGTACGGCAACAGCCCGATTTCCCATTTGCGGCTGCTGCGCAACGAAAACCCGGACCAGGTATTCGTCGACGGACGGGCGATCTTCTCGGACGGGACGTTCGCGTTCGTTGATTTCGACGAATGGCGGTCGCGGTTCGAGGCGCTCAGAGAAGAGGTGACGGCATGAAGAAGATTGCATTTCTGTTTTCCGGGCGCGGATCGCTGATCGGCTCCGTCGTCGAGGGCGTCGGGCGATCGTCGGTGCCCGCGGAGGTCGCGCTCGTGATCACGAACAACAAGGCGTTTCCGGCCGAGAACGGCTCGCTCGCGGGGCGGTTTCCGGTCAGCCGGGTCCTGCACGCGGATTTCGCCGATCGCGAATCGTTCGAGGCCGAAATTTCCCGGCAACTCGACGCGAACGACATCGATCTGATCGTCCTCGGCGGGTTCCGGCGCATTTTCTCGCCGGCCTTCGTCGACAAATACGGGAGCCGGACGATCAACACGCATCCGTCGATCCTGCCGGCGTTTCCGGGCGACGGCGCGCAGCGCCGCGCGCTCGAGGCGGGCGTGAAGGTGACGGGCGCGACGGTGCATTTCATCAACAACGAAGTGGATGCGGGGCCCATCATCGATCAGGGCGTCGTGCGCATTGCGCCGGGCATGACGGAGCAGGCGCTGAAGGAAGCAATCATCAAGGTGGAAGAAGTCATCATCGCGGACGCGGTCACGAACATCCTGGAAGACCGGATCGCCGTTCGCGACGGAATCGTGAGGGTCGTTCAATGAAAGAAAACGTGAAAACCGGAAACTTCGCATCGGCGGTCGTCGTTGCGCTCATTCTCTTTGTCGCGATCGTCAGCCTGGGCACGTCGCTTGCCATATTGCCGATCTACGTGAACAAGGTGTTGGGACTGTCGCCGTATTTCGTCGGCGCGGTCGTCACGGCCGAGTCCGTCTCGACGCTGCTGTCGCGCGCGTACGCCGGCCGGTTCTCCGACACGCGGGGCCCGAAGACCGGCATGATCCGCGGGCTGCTGCTGATGTTCGTCGCGGGCGCGCTGTGCGTCGCGGCGCTCGCGACGCACGGCGCGAGCGCATACCTTTCGTTTGCCGTGGTGTTCGGCAGCCGCGTGCTGATGGGCGTCGGCGAGAGCCTCATCTTCACCTGCAGCGGAACGTGGCCGATCGGGCTTGTCGGGCGCGAGCACGCCGGCAAGATCATGTCGTGGGTCGGGATCGCGATGTTCCTCGGGCTCGCGATCGGAAACTACGCGGGCGTGTGGTCGTATCAGCACGTGGGGCTCGTCGCCGGCGCGGCGGCGATGACGGGGCTGCCGCTGCTCGGAACCGTCGTCGTATGGTTCATCAAGGAGGTCAGCGTCCATGACGACGCAGGCCATCTGCCGCTCAGTTATGCGGTGAAGCGCGTGTGGAAGGCCGGCGCGGGCTTCGCGCTCGCCAACGTCGGATACGCGTCGGTCACGTCGTTTCTCGCGCTGCTGTTTCTCGACAACGGCTGGAACGGCTATGCGGCGCTCGCGCTCGCGCTGTTCGGCATCGGCTACGTCGCGGCGCGGCTGCTGCTCGGCTGGCGCGCCGATTCGTCGGGCGTCAACACGATCGTCGTCTCGCTCGCGATCGAGGCGGCGGGCCTGCTTTGCCTCGCGTATGCGGGCACGCCGCTCTACGCGTCGATCGGCTCCTTTCTGGCGGGCTTCGGCCTGTCGATGGTCTATCCGCTGCTCGCGCTTCCCGCGATCAAGAGCCTGCCCGAAAAGAACATCGGGCTTGCGCTGAGCACCTATGAATCCTGCTTCGACATCGGGATTCTCCTCGCCGGCGCGGCGGGCGGGATCATCGCGTCGCACGTCGGCTATGCGTCGATTTTCGTCTTCGCATTCGTCTGTTCGCTGCTCGCGATCGTTTGCTCGTATTTCGCCTATCAGCAGCTCTTTTCGGAGGTCGGCCGAGCGGCGACCTGACGCACGTTCGCTGACGGGGCCCGGCCGGCGAGCGCGGCGGCCGGGCCGAAACGACACCTCATCCGCGAGCGGCTCCCCGCAGCGGCGAACAACGTCGCGGGCCCGGCGCGGGTTCCGCGCGCGCGCCGGGGCGGCGGCTCGCACCAGGACGATACGGATATGCCTATCGAAATGTCTTGCGCAGCACGACCGTGGGTGATCAGCGACACGATGCGCTTCGACAGCGCCGGATGCGCGTTCGAGCGATGCGATATCGAGATCGCCGGCGGCAGGATCGCAGCTATCGTGCCGGCCGGCAGCTCGGCGCTCGCCGACGGCATCGACGGCGCGTCGCTCATCTGTACGCCGGGCGTCGTCGATATCGCGCCGCCGGACGGCCGAATCCATCCGTCGTGGGCCGCGGTTGCCGAGCCGCCCGCTTGCGTCACCACGATGGCCCGCCATTGCACGGGCGACGCACCTCTCGATGCGGGAGCCGCCGCGGCGGCCATGCGACGTGTCGCGCTGCTGCGCGTCGACGATCGGCGCCCGGAGCAGGCCGACGCGTGGCCGGGCTGGATGCCGGCCGCGCCGGCCACGTCGGCCGCGCCCGCCGGCGCTGCCGCGCCGGACGTTCCGTCGCTCGTCACGGCGCTGCCGGTGATCGCGAGCGGCGATCTCGCGTCGGCGGCCGAGATCGTCGCGTGGGCGCACCGCGCGAAGTGCGCGGGCACGCGGATCGGCATTCAGTTCTCCGCGCACTCCGATGTCGCGCACGAGTTTCGCGCGCGCTTCTGCTGCTCGGAGGCGGCATTGATCGCTTATCTGATGGCCGACGACAAGCGGGTGACGGTGTTCGGCGCAGCGCCGCTCGACGGGCGGGACATCGCCGCGCTGGCGCGCACGCGAAGCCATGCGGTGATCGACGCGTGCCGCGACGGCGCGCACGCGCGAGGGTGGAGCGCCTATGCGCCGCTGCTCGAAAAGGGCAGGGCCGCACTGCGTTTTCGCGGCGGCGCGGCGTTGCATCGCTTGATGCGCGAGACGGAGCGTGCGTCGGCTGCGCTCCTGGACCGCTGCGCGCTTGCGTTGACCCGCTCGGCCGCGGCGGCGCTCGGTCTCGACGACGTAGGCGCGATCGCGCCGGGCATGAAGGCCGACCTCTGCCTGTTCGAGCGGCAGGCCGGCGACGATTTGCGTGGCGGTGGCGCGACGCTGCTGTCGCTGCTCGCGACGCGCGCGCCGCGAGCGGTGCTCGTCGACGGACGCTCGCGCGTGTGCGCGAAGGCGGCGCTCGCCGCGACCGGCGCTGCGCATTGATACGGCGTTTACGTCAACTCGACGAAGCGTATCGTCAAATCGTCGAAAATTGACGTCGTTTCGCATCACTTTTCGTCTATAAAGTGTTTTTGCGCATCCGTACACTTTCCTGCAGGGCAACACGCCGTTTACAACAAACAATCACCTTGTCAGGAGAGAACGACATGAAAATCGCCATCGTCGGCGCGGGTCTCATCGGCCACACCATCGCTCATCTGCTGCGCGAAACCGGCGACTACGAAGTCGTCGCGTTCGATCGCGATGCGGACGCGCTCGCGAAACTCGCCAGCGAAGACATCGCGACGCGGCGCGTCGATTCCGCCGACGCGGCCGCGATCCGCGAAGCGGTGAAGGGCTTCGACGCGCTCGTCAACGCGCTGCCGTATTACCTGGCCGTCAATGTCGCCGCCGCCGCGAAGGCCGCGGGCGTGCATTATTTCGATCTGACCGAGGACGTGCGCGCGACGGGCGCGATCCGCGAGCTCGCCGAAGGCTCGGATCGCGCGTTCATGCCGCAATGCGGCCTCGCGCCGGGCTTCATCGGCATCGCCGCGCACGAGCTCGTGAACGGCTTCACCGAGGTGCGCGACGTGAAGATGCGCGTCGGCGCGCTGCCCGAGTATCCGACCAACGCGCTCAAATACAACCTGACGTGGAGCGTCGACGGCCTCATCAACGAATACTGCCAGCCGTGCGAAGCGGTGCGCGACGGGCGCCGCCAATGGGTGCAGCCGCTCGAAGGGCTCGAGCACTTCTCGCTCGACGGCACCGAATACGAGGCGTTCAACACGTCGGGCGGCCTCGGCACGCTGTGCGAGACGCTCGAGGGCAAGGTCGAGACGCTCGACTACAAGTCGGTCCGCTATCCGGGCCACCGCGAGCTGATCCAGTTCCTGCTCGAGGATCTGCGCCTGGCGACCGACCGCGACACGCTGAAATCGATCATGCGCCGCGCGGTGCCGTCGACGAAGCAGGACGTCGTGCTCGTGTTCGTCACGGTGACGGGCGTGAAGCACGGCCAGCTCGTGCAGGACGTGTTCACGCGCAAGATCTTCGCGAAGGAAATCTGCGGGATGCCGATGAGCGCGATCCAGATCACGACGGCGGGCGCGATGTGCGCGGTGCTCGATCTGTTCCGCGAGAAGAAGCTGCCGCAGAGCGGCTTCGTGCGCCAGGAGCAGGTGCCGCTGCACGCATTCCTCGCGAACCGCTTCGGCAAGCTGTACGAGGGCGGCACGCTCGAGCGGATGCACGCGCTCGCGTGACGCGACGTAAAAAAACGCCGGGTGGCCCGATGGGCGTCCGGCGTTTTTTCATGCATGCGGCGCCGCGTCAGGCGGGCAGCGGCGGCACCGTCGACGCGACGCGCGCGGGCGGCGGCGCGATGTGATCGAGGAGCGCTTCGACATCGGCATCCGACGGCGCGGTGTTGTCGAACATCAGCAGGCCCTCGCATTGCTCGCCTGTCGGGATGAAGCGGCGTTGTCGGTATTCTTCCCAGTGCGCGAGCTTGTATGCGTCGTTCGGATTGCCGCGCGCGACGATCCGCGCATGCGCGGTGTCCTCCGACGTGTGGACCCAGACGATCCGCAGCTCGACGTTGGGTCCGATGCCGAGCCACGCGCGATCGAACAGACGCCGGTCGCGCACCTCGCGCGACAGCGGTCCGACGACGATCGCGCTGATGCCGAGCTCAAGGTTCTCGCGCGCGGTGTCGAGCAGCCCCTGGTATTCGGGATCGCGCAGATGCTTCAGATAGAGCGGGCTGTCGCGATCGTTCGGGTCGTGCGTGAGCGCGCCCATCGCGGCCGAGCTGTAGCGGCCGTACAACGTGTCCTTGTCGAGCAGGCAGAACGCTTCGCCCGTCGTCTTCATCAGCGGCCGGATCAGCCGCTTCGCGAGCGTCGTCTTGCCGGTGCCCGCATGGCCGCAGAAAAACACCAGATACGTCACGAACGTGGGTCCTCCGGCGGCGCGGCGGGCCCGTGCGCGTCATGCGCGTCGCCGGCGGCGCCCGTCGGGAAATTGCCGTTCGCTTCGAGCCACATCGCGTTGATGATGCCGAAGCCGAGCGCGACGCCGATGCCGAGAATCCACGAGAAGTACCACATCGCTGTCTCCTTGACGGTCAGGACGGCCGCGCGGGCCGCCGGGCGATTCGAGGGAGCGCCGCCCGCGAGCGCGACCGGCGACGAGTGCACGACGTCGATCATGACCAATATCGGCGGGCCGCGCAAGCGAACCGCGGCCGCCGGCGCGCGCGGGAGCGGCTAAACTGTGCGCCGGAATGGCTTCGAAACACGTTACTGCATGCTGATCAACTGCGCTGCATATCAGGATGGCCGCAAAGTGGCCGATATCGACATCGACGACATCGGCGACTACGTCGCCAGGCCCGAGTGCTTCGTCTGGGTCGCGCTGAAGGACCCCGAGCCGGACGAGATCGAACGGATGGGCGAGGAGTTCGGCCTGCACGAGCTCGCGCTCGAGGACGCGCGCAAGGGCCACCAGCGCCCGAAGATCGAGGAGTACGGCGATTCGCTGTTCGCCGTGCTGCATACGGTCGAGATCGACCGGCGGGGCGAGCTCCAGCTCGGCGAGCTGAACGTGTTCGTCGGGCCGAACTACGTGCTGTCGATCCGCAATCACAGCGAGCAGGACTTCCGCGCGGTGCGCGCGCGCTGCGAACGCGAGCCGCATCTGCTGAAGGAGGGCTCGGCGTTCGTGTTCTATGCGCTGATGGACCAGGTCGTCGACCGCTATTTCCCGACGCTCGAGGCGCTCGGCGCCGAGCTGGAGGCGCTCGAGGACCGGATCTTCGAGAAGACGGGCACGGCCGCCGCCCGCGCGCTGATCGAGGATCTGTACACGCTCAAGCGCCGGCTCGTGATGCTGCACCAGCACACGGCGCCCCTCGTCGAGCCGCTCGCGAAGCTCGTCGGCGGGCGGATTCCGCAGGTCTGCGCGGGAATGGACCATTATTTCCGCGACGTCTACGACCATCTGCTGCGGATCGTGCGGACGATCGAAGGGCGGCGCGAGATGCTCGTCACCGCGATCCAGGTGAACCTCGGGATGATCTCGCTCGCGGAAAGCGAAGTGACGAAGCGGCTCGGCTCGTTCGCCGCGCTGTTCGCGATCCCGACGATGATCGCCGGGATCTACGGGATGAACTTCAACAACATACCGGAGCTGCACTGGCGCTTCGGCTTTTACGTGTGCCTCGGCGTGATGGCGGCCGCCGACCTGTTCCTGTGGCGGCGCTTCAGGAAGGCCGGCTGGCTGTGAGCCGCATTCACGCGGGCGCGGCGAGCTTGCCGATGACGACCGTCCACGGCCGCACCCGCCAGCGCTTGACGAGGCCGTTCGCGACGTAAGGATCGGCTTGCGCGAACGCTTCGGCGACGGCGGGCGACGGCGCGTCGAACACGAGCACCGCTTCGTCGGCCGGGTCGGCGAGCGCGCCCGCGAGCAGCAGCTCGCCGCGGGCGGTCGCGGCCTTCGCGAGCGCGAGATGATCGGCGCGGTAGGCGCCGCGCCGATCGAGATAACCGTCGACGAGTTCGTAGGTCAGCAGGTAGTACATGAAATGCTCCTCATGCGATGGGGCGTGCCGGTCCGCCGCGGCGAACCGGCGCCGGTTGACGGGCAACGGCTAGTATAGGCCGGGCCCCGCGGGCGCCGCTTCGTGTAACAAGCGGTCGCGTTCGCCGGCCCTGCATCGTCGGCGCGACCGCTCGCGCCCGCCGCTTGGGCGCGTGCGGCGGGCCCTCGGGCGTCGGGTCGCGCCGCCGGCGCGGCTTTTGCCGCGCGTCGCGGCGAACACGCCGTTACAAATCGATACGGATCGCGGCCCGCGCACGCGTCAGACTGGCGCGCGAAACGCATGCACGATGGCGTTGGCGAAACGCGCGGCGCGCGTGCGCCGCCCCGCGCCGGATGATGCGAAACTATGCGAAACCACACGAACCGATGAAGCTCCGAACACTGTTGCTGCTGGGAATGTCGTTAGCGATGCTTGCCGCCTGCGGCTGGTTCCATGCCGGCCCCGGCGCGCGCGACATCGACGCGGCCGTGCGCCGCGCGCTCGACGCCGAGAATCGCGGGCCGCTCAATACGATGCTCGGCCAGCCGCTGCCCGTGGCGGCCGACGTCGCGTCGGTGAAGCCCGTCGGCGATTGCACGAAGGTCGCCGAGCGCGCGTATTCGTGCAACGTCGCGATCGCGTGGCACGACGGGCAGCCGAGCGACGGCGACGCGTCGCTGCGCGCGACGCTCACATTCACCGAGGACAGCGACGGCGCATGGCAGACGTCGCACGTCGATGCGGCGCTCGCCGCGGGCGCGGCGAAGTCGCTGATCGACCGGATCAGCGGCGCGGTTGCGGCAAGCGGTGCGTCGCAGGCGCAGTGAGCCGGGCCTGCGCGCGGCCCGACACGTCGTCAGTGATGCGCGTACGTCCGTGGCGCACGCACGGCGCGCGTATGCCGCGCATGATGCGCGCGGTGCTTGCGAAGGTGCGTCGTCTTCGCGGCGCGGCGCGCCGGCGCGGCAGGCATGTCGCTCGACTGGCCCGACAAGCCCGACTGGCCTTCGCCGAATCGATAGGTTTGCGACGTTTGCGCGCGAGCAGCCGTCGTCAACGCGAATGCGACGCACGCGGCCGCGATGAAGATCGAAAGCTTCACGTATGGGCTCCTCTGTCCAAATGAGCGCCGACGAGACGGCGTGGCGCGCGCCCCGGCATGCGTGCCGGACGCCTTTCGACGCATGCGGCCGTCGCCGGGGATCGACGCGCGGCGACGGCGTCAGTCAGTATGGGCGATTGTCGTCGCCGCGCCGGTCGTCGCGCCAGCGGCCGCCGTCGCGCCGGTCGCCGTCACGGTAGCCGCCGCGATCGTCGCGCCGGTCGTCGTCGCGACGATAGTATTGCGGCGGATGCGCGCGCTCCCATTCGTCGCGCTCCCAGTAGCGGTGGCCGTCCCAATAGCGCTCGCCATGCCAGCCGATGCCGACGTCCACGCCGACGGCGGGCTCCGTCGGATACACCGCACAGCCCGAGAGCAGCGCGCTCGCGACGAGCGGCAGAATCATCAGTTTTTTCATGGTCGCGCCATCCATTGAAGCGGGTTCGTGGTTCCCATCATAGAAAGCCGGCGAATTCCCGCGTGTAATGGATTGCAACGCGATATGACGTGGGCCCGCGGAGTGAACGGACATTCGTGCACGGCCGCATCCGCATCGGTCCACGCCGATCCGCGCCGGCTCGCGTCATTCGCTCGGCGGCGGCAGGTTCTGCACCATCAGCGTCTGCGGATTCGACAGCGGAATGCCCGCCGCGCGCAGCCGCTTGAGGATCTCGAACAGCAGGTCACTCTTCGTCGCCGCCGTGATTCGCGGACTGCCGACGTAGCCCGTCACGCTGAGCGTGATCCCGTCCGGCGTCAACTGGCTGAACGTGACGGACGGCGCGGGCTTCTCGAGGATCGACGCATGCTCGCGGTACGCGTCGAGCAGCAGGTCGCGCACCTGCTCGGGATCGGTGTTGAGCGCAAACGTGAGCGTCAGCGTCGCGACGCCCTGCGTGCTGTTGCCCATCGTCACGTTGCGCAGGTTCTGCGAGATCAACTGCGAGTTCGGCACGATCACCATCGAGCGGTCGGACAACTGGATCTCGGTCGCGCGCACGTTGATCCGGCGGATGTCGCCCTCGACGCCCGAGATGCTGATCATGTCGCCGACCTTCACCGGCCGCTCGGTGAGCAGGATCAGCCCGGACACGAAGTTCTTCACGATCTCCTGCAGACCGAAGCCGATGCCCACCGACAGCGCGCTCACGATCCACGCGAGGTTGTCCCATTTGACGCCGAGCAGCGACAGCGCGAGCAGCACGATCGCGACGTAGCCGAGATTGCTGAACAGCGTGATGAGCGACGCGCGCATGCCTTGATCCATGCCGACCGCGGGCAGCAGCTCGTTGTCGAGCCAGCGTCGCACCGAGCGCAGCAGGTAGATGCCGATCGCGAGCGCGAGCGCCGCGTTCAGGATGCGGTCGGGCACGATGTTCAGACGCTGCAGGCGCTCACCGCCGAACATCGAGATCACGCTCACGAGCAGGTCGTTCGGCGTCGTTCCGAAGCCGCCCGTCAGCAGCGCGACGACGGCGACGAGCAGCAGCACGCTCGTGCTGATTCCGGTCAGCACGGTTCTCGCCTGATCGAGGTGGCCGTCGTTCAGCCCGAACAGATTCTTGATCAGCCTGCCGCTCGACAGGTTCGCGGAGAACGCGCTCGCGTACGCGTCGCGGGTGAGGCGGGTCAGCAGATACGCGCTGCCGAGCACGATCTCGAACCAGACGAGCTCGTAGGTGAGGAAGCGGGCGACCGAGATGTAGCCGACGAGGAGCGCGACGAGCGCCGCGACGACGGTCAGCGTGACGCCCGCGTGGATCAGCCCCGCGAGCGTCGAGCGGGCCTCGGGCGGCTCGCCAGCGGCCGCGAGCGCGGTGCGCGCGCGGTTCGCGCGCAGCAGCGATGCGCCGATCGTCACGACGACGACGAGCGACACGATCCCGCGCCCGAACAGCGTGACCTGCAGGCTCGTGTCGGCGGTTCGGTTCAGCTCCTCGAGCGCACCCGCGACGAGCAGCAGCGCCGCGAGGATCGCCGGGAACGGCCGCATCGCGAGCGCGACTTCGTCGGCGAGCGCGGGCAGCCGCCAGCTCGGGTGGCGCGTGCACAGCAGCGCGCGGCCGAGGCCCGCGATCAGCGCGCAGGTCAGCGCGAGCTTCGCGAGTTCGTCGGCGAAATCCTGCAGCGCGCTCGTCAGCACGACGTCGCGCGTGAGCGCGAGGTAGACGAACTGCACCGCGATGCCCGTCGTCACGATGCTCGACACCGCGATCGACGTCGCGAGCGCGCTGCGCCGCACGCGGGTCTCCGGCAGCTTCGTCAGGCTGAACCACGCGAGCGCGCGCTCGGCGAGCCGCCCGCCGAGCGTCCACACGGCGAGCGCGGCGGCGAGCAGCAGCGCGGTGCCGAGCCGGCGGCCGGCTCCCATGCCGCGCTCAGCACTTGCCCGATCTGCGCGCTGAACGCGTCGAGCTCCTGCCGGTCGTCGTCCGACGGATGAACGAGCGGCGCCCAGAATTGCGCGCCGAGAATGCTGCCCGAGCGCAGCACGAGCTGGTCGCGCAGCAGGCTGCGGCGCAGCTTCGAGTATTGCTGCATCAGGTTCGCGAGGCTTTCCTTTTCGTCGGCGGCCTGTTTCAGCGCGGCGTCGAACTGCGTCTTGCGCGCATTCAGATCCGCGCGCTGACGCGCGACGGCGGCCGTCTCGGGCGCCGCGCCCGGCGCGGGCGGCGGCCGAGCACGTCGAGCTGCGCCTGAAGCTGCGCGCGCGTGGGCACGAGCGCGGCCGTCAGCTTGTCGACGTCGGCCGCCAGCGCCTGCGTCGATTCGTCGAGCGCGTCCAGTTGCTTGTAGGTCGTCGCGGCCGACGCCTGCTGCTTGATCCGGTCGAGCGCGGCCTGCACGCGCTTGAGCTCGGCGAGCGCCTCGTCGCGCGAGATCGTCGGCGCGGGCGGCACGGCGGCGCCCGATGCGAGGTCGGCCGCCGCCGCCGCGGGCAGCGCCGCACAGAAAAGATGCAATAGGCCAATCAGCGCGACGCGGCGCGCAAATGTCGCAAGACGAATCATCGGGAAACCTTACGGATCGGTTGTGCGAACGGACAACCGGATTGCGCTGTAGATTGCCACGGTTTTTCGGCTTGCGGATTGCCGACGACAATCCGAAACAATTGAAAGGAAAACGAAATATTTTTGCCGGCCGCGCCGGGCCTTTGCGCGCTGGCGCGCCGCGCGTCAGACCCGCTCGATCGGAATGTACCGTCCATCCTTGCCGACGGGCGTGAGCGGCAGGCTGGCCTTTTCGCGGCGCTTGCGTTCCTTCGACAGCGGCGGGCAACTGTGCTCGTCGTAGTACATGACCATGCAGTCGAGGCAGAGCAGGCACTCCATCGGGTCGATCCGGCCGGCCGTGTCGATCGCCTGCGAGCCGCAGCCGACCGCGCACGCATGGCAGCTCGTGCATTCGGGCTTGCGCCGCAGCTTGAGCAGCCGCAAGCGCCCGGGCAGCGCGAGGCTCGCGCCGAGCGGGCACAGGTACTTGCAGAACGGCCGCTCGGCGAAGATCGACGCGCCGACGACGGCGGTCCAGAACAGCACGAACGGCCACGAGCGGCGCGCACGCGGCCGCGTCGGCGCCTTTCAGGCGCGCGAGGAAGCGCAGCGTCTCGAGCCCGGTCAGGTTGTCGTACAGCACGACGTTTTCCGGCAGATAGCCGAGCGTGCGCCGCACGGCGCGGAACCGCGGGTCGCGGGCCGACACGCCGTCGATCCGCACGTCGCCCGCGTCGGCGGCGAGAAGGCCGAGCATCAGTTGGAACAGCGTGCTCTTGCCCGCGCCGTTGCGGCCGATGTCCGCCCGCGGGCAGGCTGCGACGCGATGCACGAGCGCGCGCCGTTTGCGAGCGAAAGCGGGACCGCCGCGAACGCACCGTGAACCGGTCCCGATGGCACAATGCACGGCAGCGTGCCGGCCGGCCGGTCGGCAACGAAGAGGAGGCTCGCGCACGAAGCGGATGCTCCGCATGCACCGAATCGCACGCCGCATCGCACGCCGCATCGCACGCCGAATCGCACGCGCCCGCTGTCGTGACGAGCCGCCGCCCTCACTCACAGTCAGGAAATCGCCGCCATGAAAAAGCTCGTCAACCACCCGTCCGATGTCGTGCGCGAAATGCTGGAGGGCATCGCGCGGCAGTCGCCGCACGTCGCCATTCTCGGCGACGAACACGTGCTGATCCGGCGGCCCTTGCCGGAGCCGGCGCAGCGCCCGGTCGCGGTCATTTCCGGCGGCGGCAGCGGCCACGAACCGGCGCACGGCGGCTACGTCGGCGCGGGGATGCTGAGCGCGGCGGTGTGCGGCGAAGTCTTCACGTCGCCGTCCACCGACGCCGTGCTCGCCGCGATTCGCGCGACGGGGCCCGAACGGCGCGCTCCTCATCGTGAAGAACTA